>JBGQFW010000044.1:0-31675 GCA_041497115.1 Methylomirabilia bacterium | reverse complement strand
CGCATCGAATTGCTATAGCGCGACCTACGCCGAAGACCTCGTGGTCGTCGGACCCCCGCTCCCCGCCCGCCCCGCCGCCGGGTTTACGCGGTCGCGACGCCGGTGCGGACTTGGCAGGCGACCCAGTGCCCCGGCGTGATCTCCTTCAAGACCTGGTCGTGCTGCGAGCACGACGGCACGCGCAGCGCGCAGCGCGTGTGGAAGCGGCACCCCGAGGGCGGGTTGATCGGGCTCGGCACGTCCCCTTCCAGGATGATGCGCTTGCGCTTGAGCGTGGGATCGGGGATCGGCACCGCCGACAGCAGCGCCTCGGTGTAGGGATGCCTGGGGTTGGTGTAGAGCTCCCTGGCCGGGGCGATCTCCACGATCTTGCCGAGGTACATCACCGCCACGCGGGTGGAGATGTGCTCGACGACCGAGAGGTCGTGGGCGATGAACAGGTAGGTGAGGCCGAACTGCGCCTGGAGCTGCTCGAGGAGGTTGATGATCTGGGCCTGGATCGACACGTCGAGCGCGGACACCGGCTCGTCGGCCACGATGAGCTTGGGGCTGACGGCGAGCGCCCGCGCGATGCCGATGCGCTGCCGCTGGCCGCCCGAGAACTCGTGCGGGTAGCGGCGCAGGTGATCGGCCGAGAGGCCGACGGTCTCCAGCAGCTGGACCACGCGCTCCTCGCGCTCGCGCCGGCTCTTGGCCAGCTTGTGGATCACCAGCGCCTCGCCGATGATCGAGCCGACCGTCATCCGCGGATTGAGCGACGCGTAGGGGTCCTGGAAGATGATCTGCATCTCCTTGCGCAGCCCCCGCAGCGAGCGCTTGTCGAGCGTCGTCACGTTCTTGCCCTGGAAGGTGACCTCGCCCGACGTCGGCTCGATCAATCTCAAGATGGTGCGGCCGGTGGTGGACTTGCCGCACCCCGACTCGCCGACGAGCCCCAGCGTCTCGCCGGGCAGGATGTCGAAGGACACGTCGTCGACGGCGTGCACGCGGGCGACCTCGCGCGAGAGCAGGCCGCCCCGGATCGGGAAGTACTTCTTGAGGTTCCGGACGCGCAGGAGTGGCTCGGCTGGCATGGGCGGCCCTCTCAGTACAGGAAGCAGGCCACCTTGTGGCCCGGCCGGAGTTCCTTGATCGTCGGATCGCTCTCGCTGCATTTCGGCATGACGAACTGGCAGCGCGGTGCGAACCGGCAACCCGGTTTCACGAGGCCGCGCAGCGTCGGAACGGTCCCGGGGATCGGCTCCAGCTTCTGGCGCTTGGTGGCGGCCAGATCGATGCGCGGGATGGAGCGCAGCAGTCCCTGCGTGTAGGGGTGCAGCGGCTCCTTGAACAGGTCGCCTACCGGCGCCTCCTCGACGACCTGGGCGGCATACATGACGGCCACCCGCTGGGCGGTCTCGGCGATGACGCCCATGTCGTGGGTGATGAGCATGATGGCCATGTTCAGCTTGGCCTTGAGCTCGTTGAGCAGCTCGAGGATCTGCGCCTGGATCGTGACGTCGAGCGCGGTGGTCGGCTCGTCGGCGATCAGGAGGTTGGGGTTGCAGGACAGCGCCATGGCGATCATCACGCGCTGCCGCATGCCGCCCGAGAGCTGGTGCGGGTACTCCTTCACCCGCCGCTCGGCGTTGGGGATGTGCACCAGCTTGAGCATCTCCACCGTCTTGTCCATCGCGTCGCGGCGACCGAGCCTCTCGTGCAGGCGGATCGCCTCGGCGATCTGCTCACCGCACGTGAACACGGGGTTGAGCGAGGTCATCGGCTCCTGGAAGATCATCGAGATCTCTTTGCCGCGGATCTTGCGCATCAGGGCGGGCGTGAGGTCGAGCAGGTTCCGGCCGTTGTAGGTGATCGAGCCCTGCACGATGCGGCCGGGCGGCTGCGGGATCAGCCGCATGATGCTGAGCGCCGTCACACTCTTGCCGCAGCCCGACTCGCCGACCACGCCGAGCGTCTCGCCCTTGTTGATGTAGAGATCCACGCCGTCGACGGCGCGCACGATCCCCTCGTCGGTGAAGAAGTGCGTCTTGAGTCCCTTGACGTCCAGGAGACGTTCGGCCATGGAGCCTCCTCAACCCTTCCAGTGGTTCGTCAACTCCCGAAACGCGTCGATGGCGCGGCGGATGTCGTCGGCATCCACGTCCTTGTGGGTCACGCAACGGATGGCCGCCGGCCCCATCGCGTGCATCTTCACCTTGCGGGCGGCGGCGCCCGCGACCAGCGCCTCGGTGGCCTTCACCGACCCGGCGCGGTCCCCGCGGCTCACGCGGATGATGACGATGTTGGTCTGCACGCTGGCGAGGTCCACCGACAGCCCCGGCAGCGTCGCCACCGCTTCGGCGAGCGCGCGGGCGTTGACGTGGTCCTCGGCGAGCCGGTCGACCATGCGCTCCAGCGCGACGATGCCGGCGGCGGCGAGGACGCCGACCTGCCGCATCCCGCCGCCCACCATCTTGCGCACGCGGCGGGCGCGCTCGACGAACGCCGCCGAGCCGCACACCACCGAGCCGACCGGCGCGCCGAGCCCCTTGGACACGCAGAAGGTGACCGAGTCCACCGGGCGCGTGAACTCGCGCGGATCGCGCTTGAGCGCGACGGCGGCGTTGAACAGGCGGGCGCCGTCGAGGTGCACGGGCACGCCGGCGCCGTGCGCGACGGCAGCGACGGCGGCGATCTCCTCGGGCGTGCAGCAGGTGCCGCCGTGACGGTTGTGGGTGTTCTCCAGGCAGACGAGGCCGGTGGGCGGCAGGTGGATGTTGGCCGGGCGGAGCGATTCCTGGACCTGCTCGGGGGTCAGGAAGCCGCGCTCGGTCTTCACCGGGCGCATCTGCAGGCCGCCGATCACCGCGCTGCCCGCGACCTCGTAGTTGAAGATGTGCGAGTCGAGGTCGAGCACGACCTCGTGGCCGCGCTGGGTGTGGCCCACCACCGAGATGAGGTTGCCCATCGTGCCGGAGGCGACGAAGACGGCGGCCTCCTTGCCCAGCCGGGCGGCGGCGAGCGCCTCCAGCCGCTGCACGGTGGGATCCTCGCCCCAGACGTCGTCGCCGACCTCCGCGCGGGCCATGGCCTCGCGCATCTCGGGGGTCGGCAGCGTCAGCGTGTCGGAGCGAAGGTCGACGATGTCGTGCACGATGGCGTCTCCTACTTTTGCGCACGCAGCCGCTGGACGGCCCGCTTGCCCCACTCGGTGTAGCCGTAGTCGGTGGCGAGCTGGCGGAGCAGGGCGATCGCCTCGCCGTTCTTGCCCTCGGCGAAGTTCACCTCGGCCAGCGTGTAGATGGTCTCCGGGATCACCAGCGTGCGCGGGTATTCCCTGAGCACGAACTCCAGCCGCTGCCGGGCCGCGCTCGGGTTGCCCTGGTTGAAGTAGTACGCGGCGACCCACAGCTCCTTCTGCGCCAGCTTGCCGCGGCACACGTCGATCTTGGCCAGCGCGTCGGTGGCGTAGCGGCTGTCGGGATACTCCTTGACGAGCTTCTTGAACTGCTCGAGCGCCTTGGCGGACAGCCCCTGGTCCTGCTCGATCGGCTTGAGCTGGTCGTAGTAGGCCATCGCCAGCCGGTACTGGACGAGATCGGCGATCTCGTGACGCGGGTAGAAGGCGAGGAACGTCTCGAACTCCTTGACCGCCTTGTCGAACTCCGCCTCGCGGTAGAAGGCCTCGCCCACGAGGAAGCGGGCCCGCGGCGCCCACGACGAGTTCGGGTGGCGCTCGACGATCTTGCGGAACGACTCGCGCGCCTCGAGATAGCGCCGCCGGCCGAGCTCGGCCTCGCCCTGCGAGTACAGCTCGTCGGGGGGCAGGATCGGGGTCGGCGCCGGACGCAGCATGCTGCAGGCCGCCGATGTCAGCAGCAGGCCGGCGAGGAGGAAGGAGCGTGTCAACGATGCGGGGAGCATCCGCATGAAAATTGGCCCATAGATATAGCATAATCGGCCGCATGCTGCCGAAGATGATCCGGCTCCGTCAGACCTTCGCGCGCCCCCGGGTCGCCGACATTCCCCGCGCCGTGGCCGAGACGCTGGCCGGCGCCGGCCTGCCCGTCAAGCGCGGCGACACCGTCGCGGTGGGCGCGGGCAGCCGGGGCATCGCCAACATCGGCGTGATCGTCGGCGCCGCCGTGCGATACCTGCGCGACCTCGGCGCCCGGCCCTTCGTGTTCCCGGCCATGGGCAGCCACGGGGGCGGCACGCCGGAGGGGCAGCTCTCCGTCCTCGCGCACTACGGCATCACCGAGGCGACGATGGGCTGCCCGGTGCGCGCGACCATGGAGGTGACGCAGGTCGGCGAGGCGCTGGGTCTGCCGGTGTGGCTCGATCGCCACGCGGGCGAGGCCGACTGGATCGGCCTCGTCAACCGCGTCAAGCCGCACACCGACTTCAAGGGCTCGATCGAGTCCGGCCTGTTCAAGATGATGACGATCGGGCTGGGCAAGTACAAGGGCGCCGTGCAGTACCACCGCGCGAACATCCAGCATGGCTATGAAACGGTGATCACCGCCGTCGGCCGCGAGATGCTGGCCAAGGCCAGGCTCGGCTTCGGGCTCGGCATCGTGGAAAACGGGTACGATGAAACCGCCCAGATCGAAGCCTTCAAACCCGAGGACCTCGAGGCGGGCGAGCGCCGGCTGCTCAAGAGCGCGCGCGAGTGGATGGCGCGGCTGCCGTTCTCGCCCATCGACGTGCTGATCGTCGAGCAGATGGGCAAGAACATCTCCGGCTCCGGCATGGACACCAACGTGATCGGGCGGCCGTCCAACCCGCACGAGCCGTTCCCCGCCGAGCCCAAGATCCTCTGGATCGTCACCCTCGACCTCACCGACGAGAGCTACGGCAACGCCACCGGCATCGGCAACGCCGACTTCACCACGCGGCGGCTGGTGGACAAGATCGACATGAAGCCGACGCTGATCAACTGCATCACCGCCTGCGCGCCGAACGGCGCGAAGGTGCCCGCCACCTACGAGACCGATCGCGAGGCCGTCGAGACCGCGCTGTCGTGCATCGGCCTCACGCCGCCCGAGCGGGCGCGCGTGATCCGCATCACGAGCACGCTCATGCTCGGCGAGATCGAGGTCTCCGAGGCCTACGCGGCCGAGGTAGACAAGCGTCACGACCTGACAGCCCTGGGCGAGAGCCCCCTCGGCTTCGACGCGACCGGTCGCCTGCTTCCTCTCTGACCACGGCGTTTCGACGTGGTAGCGTAGGCGCCGTGAAGGCGCTCCGCTATCCGGCCTGGGACGTCCTCGAGATCGCCACCGTCGACGATCCCGCTCCCGCGTCGGGCGAGGCCGTCCTCCAGGTGGCCGCCGTCGGCATCTGCGGCTCGGAGATCGAGGCGGTGGCCACGCGCAGTCCCCGCCGCACGCCGCCGCTGATCATGGGTCACGAGTTCTGCGGCGAGGTCGTCGCCGTCGCCCCCGACGTCACCGAGGTGAAGGTGGGCGATCGCGTGGTGGCGAGCTCGCTGGTCCCGTGCGGGCGGTGCGCACGCTGCCGCATGGGCGCCGTCCACCTCTGCCCGGAGCGCGCGATCTTCGGCATGAACCGGCCCGGCGCGTTCGCCGAGCGGGTGGCGGTGCCGGCCCGCGTGCTGCTGCCGCTGCCCGAGCGCGTCTCGCCGCTGCAGGGCGCGCTGGTGGAGCCGCTCGCCAACGGCGTGCACGTGTGGTCGCGGCTGGCGACGCGGTTCCCCGAGACGGTGGTGGTCATCGGCTGCGGCGCCATCGGCCTCTTCGCGCTGCAGGTCGCGCGGGCGGGCGGCGCGCTGCGGCTGGTCGCGGTGGACACCAGCGACGCGCGGCTGCAGATGGCCCACGCGGTCGGCGCCGAGCCGCTCTTCAATCCGACGCGCGACGCGGTGGTGACGGAGATCCGCGCGTTCACGCGCGGGCGCGGCGCCGACGTGGTGATCGACGCCGCCGGCACCGCGGCGACGCGGCGGATGGCGGTGGAGGCGGCCCGGCCGGGCGGCGAGGTCGGCTGGATCGGGCTGCACGCCGACGACACCGCGCTGAGCGGCCGCGACGTCGTGCTGGGCGAGCGGCGCATCTCCGGCTCCTACGCGGTGACGTTCGACGACCTCGAGACGGCGGTGGCGCTCTTCGCCCACGGCCGCATCGACCTCGAGCCGTGGGTCCGGCCGTTCCCCCTCGACGACGGCGCCCGCGTCTTCCGGGAGCTGCTCACGGCCCCGCCCGCCGACTACGCCAAGGCGGTCCTGCTGCCGTGAATCGCCGCGCCATCGTCGGGCTCGCCGGTCTCATCACCCTCGGCATCCTCGGCTGGGGCGGCTGGGCGTGGTACCGGTCCTCGCTGGAGGTCTCGACCGACGACGCCTACGTCGACGGGACGATCTCGCCGGTGAGCGCCAAGGTCCCCGGCCACATCGTGGAGCTCAACGTGACCGACAACCAGACGGTGCATGTCGGCGACGTGCTGCTGCGCGTGGACCCGCGCGACTACGAGGCCCGGCGCGACCAGGCGCGCGCCGCGGTGGCGGTGGCCGAGGCCAACGTCCGCGCCGCGCGCGCCGAGCTGCCGCTGACCCGCGAGACGACGCGCTCGCAGGTGGACGAGACGCGGGCGGCGCTGGAGGGGACGCGGGTCGGCGTGCGCTCGAGCGAGTCGGTGGTGAACGAGACGCGGGCCCGCCTGGAGGCCAAGCGGGCGGCGGCGGCGGCCAGCCGCGCCGACGTGACCGCCTCGGAGAGCGGGCAGCGCAAGGCCCAGCGCGACCTCGAGCGGATGCAGCAGCTCATGAAGAACGACTACGTCGCCCGCCGCGACTTCGACGACGCGACGGCGGCCGCCGAGACGGCCGACGCCTCGCTGGAGGCGGCCCGCCGCCGGCTCTCGGCGACCGAGAAGGAGGTCCAGCAGACGGAGGCCGAGGTGGCCTCCAAGGTGCTGGCCACCGAGCAGGCGCGCCAGCGCGTGGCCGAGGTGCGCGGCACGCTGGCCCGCGTCGAGAGCCAGCAGCAGACCGTCTCGGTGAAGGTGGCCGAGCTGGCGCGGGCGGAGGCGCTGCTGCAGTCCGCCCGGTCCGACCTCGCGGTGACCGAGCTGAACCTCGAGCACACCGCCGTGCGGGCGCCCGTCGACGGCGTCGTCTCCAAGCGCAGCGTGGAGGTCGGCCAGATCGTCCAGCTCGGGCAGCCCCTGCTGGCGCTGGTGCCGCTGCAGGACGTGTGGGTGATCGCCAACTTCAAGGAGACGCAGCTCACCCGCATCCGGCCGGGGCAGCGCGCGGAGGTGCGGGTGGACAGCTTCCCCGGCATCGCGTTCGAGGGCAGCGTCAACTCGCTGAGCGCCGGCACCGGCTCGCGCTTCTCGCTGCTGCCCCCCGAGAACGCCACCGGCAACTGGGTGAAGGTCGTGCAGCGCGTGCCGGTCAAGATCCTCCTCGACCACAAGCCGGGCCGCGATCCGCAGTCGTTGCGGGCCGGCATGTCCGCCACCGTGACCGTCCGTCTGAAGTGAGCGAGCCCACCGCCACCACCACCACCGCCGCCGCCGCTGCCGACGCCGCCGGCACCGACGAGCTGTCGCCCGCGCGCAAGTGGCTCGTCACGTTCTCGGTCATGGTGGTGGCGGTGATGCAGGTGCTCGACACCAGCGTCACCAACGTGGCGCTGCCGCACATGCAGGGGTCACTGTCGGCGAGCGTCGAGGAGGTGGCGTGGGTCATCACCTCCTACCTGGCCGCCAACGCCATCGTCATCCCCGCCACCGGCTGGCTCACCGCCTACTTCGGCCGCCGCCGGTTCTTCCTGATCTGCACGGTGCTGTTCACGGTGTCGTCGTTCCTGTCGGGCATCGCGCCCAACCTCGAGATCCTCGTCCTCATGCGCGTGCTCCAGGGGCTGGGCGGCGGGCCGGTGATCCCGATGTCGCAGGCGATCCTGTGGGAGATCTTCCCGCTGCAGCAGCGCGGGATGGCGATGGCCATGTGGGGCGTGGGCATCATGATGGGCCCGATCTTCGGCCCCACCGTCGGCGGCTGGATCGCCGACAACTGGTCGTGGCGCTGGATCTTCTACATCAACCTGCCCATCGGCGTGCTCGGCTTCCTGCTCGTCAGCGCGTTCCTGACCGACTCCTTCTACCAGCGCAAGCCGGGGCGGATCGACGTGCCGGGGTTGATCGTCATGGTGATCGGCTTCGGCGCGCTCCAGCTCACGCTGGACTGGGGCGAGCGCGAGGACTGGTTCGACTCGCGGCTGATCGTGACGCTGGCCACGCTGGCGGGGTGCGCGCTGATCGCCTTCGTCTGGCGTGAGCTCACCACGCCCGACCCGATCATGGACTTCAGGGTCTTCGCCGACCGCAACTTCGCCCTCGGCACCACCTTCATCGCCGCCTCGGTGTTCAGCTTCTACGCCAGCATGCTGCTGCTGGCGCTCTACACCCAGAAGCTGCTCGGCTACGACGCGTGGTCGTCGGGGGCGGTGCTGGCGCCGGGCGGCGTCGGCAACCTGATCTCGCTCGTCATCGCCGGGCGGCTGGTGTCCCGCATGGACCAGCGGCTCCTGCTGGCCATCGGCTGCCTGGTCAACGGCCTCGCGCTCTACTGGATGTCGCACCTCACGCTCGACATCGACTACTGGAGCCTGGTGTGGCCGCGCTTCGTGCAGGGGCTCGGCATGGGCTTCCTGTTCCTGCCGCTGACGACGCTGTCGATCTCGACGATCGTCAAGGAACGGCTGCCCAACGCCACCGCCGCGTTCAATCTCATCCGCAACATGGGCGGCAGCATCGGTGTGGCGATGGCCACCACGCTGCTGGTGCGCCGCAGCCAGTACCACCAGGCGACCCTGGTCGGCCACGTGGACGTCTGGGACCCCGAGACCACCGCCCGGCTGGCGCGGTGGGCCGGGGTGTTCGCGGGCAACGGCGACGACGCGTTCACGGCGCGCTCGCGGGCGGTGACCATGCTCTACCGCGACACGGTCGCCCAGGCCCAGGTGCTCGCCTACGTGGACGAGTTCCGCCTGCTCTCGATGATCTTCTTCACGCTGCTGCTGTTCATCCCGCTGATGCGGCGGGTCAGCACCGAGCCGGTGGCGACGACGAACTCGGGCGAGCGCGTGGTGGGCCTGCGCGAGCCCGGCGGCGAAGCCCCCCACGGCCTCGCCGCCGTCGAGTGACTCGCGCCCCCCTCCGAGGCTAGTAGCCCTTCTGTTTGTCGATCAGGGCGAGGAGGGGGCGGCCGTCGCGCATGCGCTGGAGGTTCTCGATGAAGGTCGCGATCACGCGGCCGGCGCGGCGCGGCGAGCCGCCGGCGGTGTGCGGCGTGACGACGGCGCGCGGGTGGGTCCAGAGGCGATGGCCGGCGGGCAGCGGCTCGGGGTCGGTCACGTCGAGGCCGGCGCCGCCGATGAGCGCCTCGTCGAGGGCCGCGAGGAGATCTTCGCCGTAGACGATGTGGCCGCGCGTGACGTTGATCAGCAGCGCGTGGCGGCGCATGCGGCGGAAGAGGTCGCGCGTGAAGAGGTGGCGCGTGGCCTTGGTGAGCGGCAGGCAGATGACCACCACGTCCGACTCGCCGAGCAGGTCGTGCAGCCGGTCCTTCCACAGCGTCACGCCGCTCATCCCCGGCACGTCGTCGATGTCCACCGCCAGCACGCGCATGCCGAACCCCAGCGCCCGCTCGGCCACCGCGCGGCCGGTGCCGCCGAAGCCGACGATGCCCAGCGTCTGGCCGTGCAGCTCCCACTGCTCGCGGCGGATCGGCTCGCGCAGCGTGTAGTCGGGCCGGCGGATCGCGGTGTGCAGGCCGCGGGTGAGGGCGAGCAGCAAAGCGAAGGCGTGCTCGGCCAGGTGGATGCCGACCTCGCCCTTCTCGCTGGCGAGGACGACGTCGCTCGCCACCAGCTCCGGCGTGAGGATCGCGTCCACGCCGGCGCCGATCGAGTGGTAGTAGCGCAGCCGCCGGGCGGCCAGGAAGACGTCGTTCGGCACGCGGCCGAAGACGGCGTCGGTGTCGGGGATCTCCCGGCGCTGCGTCTCGGCGTCGCGCGCCTCGACCAGCGTGGACCCGGCCCCCGCCGACTCGAGGATCTTCGCGCGGTCGGCGGGCGGGATGGCGGGGCAGATCATGTTGGGCGTGTAGAGGATCTTCACAGGAGCTTCTCCATGATGATGGTATCCACCCAGCGGCCGTCGAGGAGCCCCTGCTCCTTGTAGACGCCGACGGTGCGGAAGCCGAGACGCTCGTAGAGGGCGACGCCCGGCTCGTTGAAGGGAAAGGCCGACAGCACGAGCTTGTGATAGCCGAGCTCGCGCCCCAGCTCGATGAGCCGGGTGAGCAGCGCGCGGCCCGCGCCCTTGCCGCGCCACGCGCGCTCGACGTAGACCGAGAAGTCGGCGACGTACCCGTACGCCGGCCGCGCGTTGAACACGTTCAGCGATCCCCAGGCTATTGGAGCGGGGGCGGAGCCGGCAACCTCCTCGACCAGGCCACCCACGTGCCTACCCGGCCAAGCGCCACCCGCTCCAACGATGGGCTCCGCCACGATCACGGGGTGGCGGGGGCCGTGGGCCGCCAGCCACTGGCGGCGCTCCTCCGGTGTGCGCAGCTCGGTCTCCAGCGTGGCGAGGCGGTCCTCGATGCCCTGGTTGTAGATCACGCAGATGGCGGCGGCGTCCGTCTCCCGGGCCGGCCGCACGCGATAGTCGGCCATCGCGTCAGGCCAGCTCGCGGGCGTCGAGCCGGCCATCCTTGTCCAGGCGGGCGAACTCGTCCAGCGTGCGGCGCACGCCGTCCACCAGCGCGGTCGGCGTCGTCGGGCCGAGGTCGCGCTGATAGCGCGTGTCGTCGAGGGCGGCCGGGAAGGGCAGCGGCGGCTCGAGGTGGGTGATGAGCCCCCTGGCCTGCGGCCGCGCCGTCTCGATCGTCCGCACGACGTCGGCGACGGACGCCGCGCTGCCGTGCAGGTTGTAGACGCGCGCGCGGTCCAGCGTGGCGCGCGAACCCTTGATGAGCGCGCGCGCGACGTCCTCCGTATAGATGAGGTCGGTCGCGCCGCCCCAGCGGATCTGGAAGGGACGGCCCAGGACCGCCGCCTTCATCGCCAGCGTGGGATCGGCGGTGACGCCGAAGTCGCGCCCGGGACCGTAGACCGACGCCGGCCGGAAGCCGGAGGAGCGGAGCCGGTGCTCCTCCCAGTAGATGCGCGCGGTCTCCTCGTTGGCCACCTTGTAGACGCCGTAGAAGGTGGCCGGGCGCGGCGGCGCGTCGTCGCGCAGCGGCCCCGGCGGATAGAGGCCCGGCGGCCCGAACACCGCCGCCGAGGACGCGTACACCACGCGCTCGACCTGGCCGGAGGCGGCGCGCGCCGCCTCGAACACGTTGGCGGTGCCGACCACGTTGACGCGCGCACCGCCGGCGGGATCCTGCCGGCACAGCGGCACCTGCCAGGCGGCGAGGTGGATGATCGCGCGGATCGCGTGGTCGCGCACGACGGCGCGCAGCGCGTCGCGGTCGGTGACGTCGCCGCGCACCAGCGTCACCCGCGCGGCGACGTCGTCGCCGGCGATCATGCGCAGCCGCCACGGATCGTCGCCGAGATCGTAGACGACCGGCCGCTCGCCGTCGGCGAGCAGCCCGCGCACCACCCACGAGCCGATGCAGCCGAAGCCGCCGGTCACCAGGGTCGTCACGATTTTCGAACGATATCACCGGGACGACGCCAGTTCTATAATGGCCGCCGCATCCGCGAAAGGAGATCTCCGATGACCGCTGACCGTCCGCTCGTCGTTCTCGCCGGTCCCATCCATGCCGACGGCCGCGCCAACCTCGAGCGCGAGGCGCGCGTCGTCGTCTGCGAGGACGAGACGGAGGCGGGGCTGGTGAAGCTCGCCGCCCACGCCCAGGGCATCCTGTTCCGGGCCAAGCCCCGCTGCACCGAGAGCCTGATGGCCGCCTGCCCGTCGCTCAAGGTCGTCGGCCGCCACGGCGTCGGCCTGGACACGGTGGACATCCCCGCCGCGACCCGCCTCGGCGTCGCCGTCGTCCACGCGCCCGGCTCCAACTCGCAGGCGGTGGCCGAGCACGCGTTGATGATGATGCTGGTGTGCGTGAAGCGCGCGCTGCACCAGGACAAGCTCACCCGGGCCGGCGACTGGGGCGCCAAGAAGGGATCGGCGAACACCGCCCACACCGAGCTGGCCGGCAAGACGCTGGGGATCATCGGCATCGGCAACGTCGGCCGGCGTATCGCCAAGTTCTGCGGCGCCCTCGGCATGAAGGTGCTGGCGTACGACAAGTACGTTCCGGCGGCCGAGATCCGGCAGCGCGGCGCGGAGCCGGTGGACAGTCTCGAGGCGCTCCTGCCCCAGGTGGACGTCCTCACCTGCCACACGCCGCTCACACCCGAGACGAAGCACATGATCAACGACAAGACGCTCGGCCTCATGAAGCGCGGGGCCATCTACGTGAACACCTCGCGCGGGGGCGTGCAGGAGGAGCGGGCGCTCTTCGAGGCGCTCACGCGCGGCCGGCTCGGCGCCGCCGGCATCGACGTGTTCGAGGAGGAGCCGACCGGGATGGACAACCCGCTGCTGAACCTCGACAACGTCGTGCTTTCCACCCACATGGCGGGCGTGACGAAGGAGGCCACCGCGCGCGCCTCCGTGCAGGTCACGAGCGAGATGCTGCGCGTGCTGCGCGGCGAGAAGCCCGACGTGCTCGTCAACCCGGAGGTGGGGCCCCGCCTCGGACTCAGGTAGAATCCCCTCATGGCCATCGACGCCCGTCACCCGCGGGAGATTCGAGCCGACATCCGGCGCGGCAAGATCACCGGCGTGACCGCCGGGCTCGGCGCCGGCCACGTGCAGGCCAACCTCGCCGTGCTCCCGCGCGACCACGCGTACGACTTCCTGCTGTTCTGCCAGCGCAACCCGCGGCCGTGCCCGCTCATCGAGGTCACCGACGCCGGATCGCCGGAGCCGGTGGGGGTGGCCCCCGGCGCGGATCTGCGCACGGATCTCCCGCGCTACCGGATCTACAAGGACGGGGCGCTCGCCGACGAGGTGACCGACGCGACGCCGTACTGGCGCGACGATCTAGTCGCGTTCCTGCTCGGCTGCTCGTTCACGTTCGAGTGGGCGCTGCTGGAGGCGGGCATCCGCCTCTGGCACGTCGAGCACGACAAGAACGTCGCGATGTGGCGGACGTCCATCGAGTGCCGGCCGGCCGGCGTCTTCCACGGCCCCATGGTCGTGTCCATGCGGCCGATCCCGTCGAGCCAGCTCGCCAAGGCGGTGACCGCCAGCGCGCGGTTCCCCAACGCCCACGGCGCGCCGGTGCACATCGGCGATCCCGCCGCCCTCGGCATCGCCGACATCACCCGGCCCGACTGGGGCGACGCCCAGGCGTTCGCGCCGGGCGACGTGCCGGTCTTCTGGGCGTGCGGCGTCACGCCGCAGGCGGTGGCGCTGGCCAGCAAGCCGCCCTTCATGCTCACGCACAGCCCCGGCCACATGTTCGTCACCGACCTGCCGAACTCGTCGCTGGCGGCGCTCTGAGGCGGCCGTCTGCGATTTCTGCCCGCGGGTGACGTGGCCCTCTGCGTCGAGCTCGGCGACGAGATCAGCGTGGAGGTCAACACGCAGGTCCGCAGCCTCGAGTTCCTGATCCAGAGCAAGGGCGTGACCGGCGTCGTCGAGACGGTGCCGAGCTTCCGCTCGCTGCTCGTGTACTACGATCCCGCCCGGGTCGGCTACGAGCCGCTGTGCGCGTCGCTCGCCGACCTCGCCGAGCAGGCCGGCCGCGCGGTGCTGCCGCCGGCGCGGCGGGTCGAGCTGCCGTGCTGCTACGACCCCGAGCTGGGCCCCGACCTCGTCGCCGCCGCCGAGCGCCTCGGGATGACGACCGACGAGCTGGTGGCCCTGCACAGCGACGTCGAGTACCTCGTGTACTTCGTCGGCTTCACGCCGGGGCTGCCGTACATGGCCGGCGTGCCCGAGCGCATCCAGCTCCCGCGGCTGACGACCCCGCGCGTGAAGGTGCCCGCCGGCAGCGTCGGCCTCGGCGGCGCCCAGTTCTGCATCTACTCGGTGGAGAGCCCCGGCGGCTACTGGCTGCTCGGCCGCACCCCGGCGCGCCTCTACGATCCCGAGGCGGCGGACCCCACGCTGCTGCGCGCCGGCGACCGCGTGCGGATGCGCCCGGTCGCGCGCGCGGAGTACGACGCGATCGCCGCGCGGGTGGCGGCGCGCGCCTGGCGGCCGGTCATCCGATGATCCGCGTCGCCGATCCCGGGCCGCAGACCACCGTGCAGGACCTCGGCCGCTTCGGCCACCTGAGCGCGGGCATCCCGCCGTCGGGGCCGATGGACGCGCGGTCCTTCGTGATCGCCAACCGGCTCGTCGGCAACCCCGACAACGCGGCCGGCCTCGAGTGCACGGTGGTGGGGCCGCGGTTCACGCTGGAGACGGCGTGCGCGATCGCGGTGACCGGCGCCGAGGCGCCGGTGACGGTCAACGACGCGCCGGCGCCGGCGTGGGCCACGCTGGCGCTGGCGGCGGGGGACACCGTGCGGATCGGCGCGGCCACGCGCGGCGTGCGGATGTACGTGGCGTTCGCGGGCGGCCTCGACGTGCCGCCGGCGCTCGGCTCGCGCGCGACGTACCTGCGCGGGCGGCTCGGCGGCCTCGAGGGGCGCAGCCTCAAGCGCGGCGACGCGCTGGGGGTGCGCCCGGCGCCGGCGCCGGCGGCGCGGCGGGCGGCCGCCGCCGAGATCGCGGCCTTCGAGGCGGAGCCGGAGATCCGCGTGGTGCTGGGCCCGCAGGCCGACCGCTTCACCGACGAGGGCGTGGCCACGCTGCTGGGCGGCGCCTGGGAGATGCTGCCCCAGTCCGACCGGATGGGGGCGCGGCTGTCGGGCGCGCGCATCGCGCACCGCCGCGGTCACGACATCATCTCGGACGGCATTCCGCTCGGCGGCATCCAGGTGCCGGGCGACGGCCAGCCGATCGTGCTGCTGGTGGACCGCCAGTCCACCGGCGGCTACACGAAGATCGCCACCGTCGGCTCGTTCGATATCGGCCGCTTCGGCCAGGTCAAGCCGGGGCAGCGCGTGCGGTTCCGCGCGGTGGACGTGGCGGACGCCCACCGCTTGCGCCGACAATGGGCGGCATCGCTGGCCGTCGCGATCGGCGGCCCCATTGCCGCCTGAGAGGAGACTGGGCTGATGAGTCTGGAGAAGGAAATCGCGGAGTACGCGGCGAAGACGAGCCGCTCGCGCGCGCTGCACGAGGAGGCGGCGGCGGTGATGCCGGGCGGCAACAGCCGCACGACGACGTTCTTCGATCCGTATCCGTTCTATTTCCAGCGCGGGCAGGGCGCCCACGTCTGGGACGCCGACGGCGTCGAGCGGGTGGACTTCAACGGCAACTACACGAGCCTCGTCCTCGGCCACGCGATCCCCGACGTGGTGAAGGCCGTGCAGGCGGTGGCCGAGTCCGGCCTGTCGTTCCCGGGGCCGACCGAGCACGAGGTGCGGCTGGCCGAGATGCTCGTCCGCCGCGTCCCCTCGGTGGAGAGCCTGCGCTTCACCAACTCCGGCACCGAGGCGACGATGAACGCGGTGCGGCTGGCCCGCGCGTTCACCGGGCGGCCGAAGATCGCCAAGTTCGAGGGCGCCTTCCACGGCACCCACGACTGGGTGATGGTGAGCGTCAGCGGCGATACAAAATCGTGGGGCAACCGCCGCAAGCCGAAGGCCACCGCGTGGTCAGCGGGTATTCCACCTGCAGTTCTGAAGCACGTCGTTGTACTCCCCTGGAACGATCCCGAGGCGTGCGAGGAGATCCTCACCGCCGAGGCCGGCAACCTGGCCGCCCTCATCGTGGATCCCTACCTGTGCAACGGCGGCCTGGTGCCGCCGGCCGACGGCTTCATGGCGCGGCTGCGCGAGGTGACCGAGCGCCACGGCATCTTGCTGATCCTGGACGAGGTCATCTCGTTCCGGACCTCGTGGGGCGGCGCTCAGGAGCGGCTCGGCCTGCGCCCCGACCTCACGACGTTCGGCAAGATCATCGGCGGCGGCCTGCCGGTCGGCGCCTTCGGCGGCCGGCGTGACATCATGGCGTTCTACGATCCGCGCAAGGGTGGCGCCCGCATCAGCCAGGGCGGGACGTTCAACGCCAACCCGGTGACGATGGCGGCGGGCGTCGCCACGCTCAACGCGCTGACGCCCGAGGCGTATACCCGACTCGAAGCGCTTGGACAGCGGCTCAGCGGCGGGGTCAGCCGGCTGTTCGCCAACACCCGGCGCCGCGGCCAGGTCACCGGCGTGGGCTCGCTGTTCTGGCTGCACTGGACGTCGGAGACGCTGACCGACTACCGCTCGACCAAGCCCAAGGACGCCGAGATGCCGCCGCGCGTGTTCATGGGCATGCTGAACGAGGGCATCCTCATGACCCAGCGCGGGCTCGGCGCCTGCTCGCTGGCCATGAGCGACGAGGACGTGGACCGCTTCGTGAACGCGCTGGCCCGCGTGCTGGCGCGGCAATAGGGGAGCCGCGATGGCCAAGCACATCGACCTCAACTGCGACATGGGCGAGTCGTACGGCCGCTGGACGCTCGGCGCCGACGAGGAGATCATGCCGTTCATCACCTCCGCCAACGTCGCGTGCGGCTTCCACGGCGGCGATCCCCACGTGATGCGCACGACGGTGGCGCTGGCGCTCCGGCACGGCGTGGCGATCGGCTCGCACCCCTCGCTGCCCGACCTGATCGGCTTCGGGCGCCGCACCATGGACGTCTCGCCGGCCGAGTTGAAGGACTACCTCTGCTACCAGACCGGCGCGCTGCGCGAGTACTGCCGGGCGGCCGGCGCCGAGCTGCAGCACATGAAGCCGCACGGCATCCTCTACACGATGATCGAGAAGCAGCCGGACCAGTCGTGGTCGACGGCCATCGGCGAGGCGTCGAAGGAGTCGGGCAAGGACCTCATCCTGATGGCGCTCGCCTCGGGCGCCTACGACCGCACGGTGCGCAAGATGGGCGTGCGCGTCGCCTCCGAGGGGTTTGCCGACCGAAGCTACAACGTGGATCTCAGCCTCGTCTCCCGCAAGCTCGCCGGCTCGCTCATCACCGATCCCAAGCGGGCGGCCGAGCAGGCCGTGCGGATGGCGCTCGAGGGCAAGGTGAAGACGCTCGACGGCGTGGACGTGGACATCGCCGTGCAGACGATCTGCTGCCACGGCGACACGCCCGGCGCCCAGCACATCGTCCGCACCGTGCGCGAGGCGCTGGACAAGGCGGGGTGCCAGGTCACGCCGCTGCGCGACTGGCTTCCGAAAGCCTAGGTAGTCAATAAGGAGAAGCGGACCATGAAGAGAGTCGTGGGTGTGATCCTGGTCACGGCGGCGCTGGCCGGCTGTGCCTCGAGCGAGCAACCGTCGGTGGCGGCCTACCCCGCGCGCGGCCAGAGCCCGCAGCAGCAGGCGCGCGACGCGGGGGAGTGTCAAGGCTGGGCGCGGCAGCAGTCGCAGTACGACCCGGCGACGGACACCGCCAAGGGCGCGGGCATCGGGCTGGCCGTCGGCGCGCTCGCGGGCGCGGCGACGGGCGCGGCGGTCGGGGCGGCGACCGGCACCGGCGCGGGCCGGGGCGCGGCGACGGGCGCGGTGATCGGCGGCGTCGGCGGCACCGCGGTCGGCGCCGGCTACGGCTACAGCCACAACCGGGACGGCTACGATCGCGCGTACGCCGCCTGCATGGCGGGGCGGGGCTACAGCACCAGCCGCTAGTCTTGACCGTCCCCGGTCCCGATGGTCTACTGAGGGGCCCGTGGACACCTCGTTGAAGCGCACGCCGCTGTTCGCTGCGCACGTCAAGGCCGGCGCGCGGATGGTCCCGTTCGGCGGCTGGGAGATGCCGGTGCAGTACCGCGGCATCATCGAGGAGCACCGCACGGTGCGCGCCGCCGTCGGCTGCTTCGACGTGAGCCACATGGGCGAGTTCGAGGTCGAGGGGGCCGGCGCGCTCGCCGCGCTGCAGACGCTCACCACCAACGACGCGGCCGCGCTCGCGATCGGGCAGGTGCAGTACTCGCTGCTCTGCCTCCCCGACGGCGGCATCGTGGACGACCTCACCCTCTATCGCCTGGCCGCCGATCGCTTCCTGCTGACCGTCAACGCCTCCAACATCGCCAAGGACTGGCGCCACGTGACGACGGGGGCGCCCGCCGTCGGCGCCCGCTGGCGCGACGTCTCCGACGCCACCGGGCTGATCGCGGTGCAGGGGCCGCGGGCGGAGGCGCTGGTGGGCCGGCTCGCCGACCAGGACGTCACGCGGATCGGCTACTACCGCGTCGCCGAGGGCAAGGTGGCCGGCGTGCGCGCGCTGATCTCGCGCACCGGCTACACCGGCGAGGACGGCTTCGAGCTCTACGCCCCCGCCGGCGACACCGAGCGGCTCTGGAACGCGCTGCTCGAGCGCGGCCGCGCGGACGGCGTCGCCCCGATCGGCCTGGGCGCCCGCGACACGCTGCGGCTGGAGATGCGCTACGCCCTCTACGGCAACGACATCGACGAGACGACGAACCCGCTGGAGGCGGGGCTCGGCTGGGTCGTGAAGCCGGCCAAGGGCGAGTTCATCGGCCGGGCGGCGATCGAGCGCGTGCGGGCGGCGGGGCCGGCGCGGCGGCTGGTCGGTCTCGAGATGGCCGACCGCTCGGTCGCGCGCCACGGCTACCCGGTCGTCAAGGACGGCGCGCCGATCGGCATCGTGACGTCGGGCACCTACGGCCCGTCGGTGGACCGCTCGATCGCGATGGCCTACGTCGCCACGCCGCACGCCGCCGTCGGCACCGAGCTCGGCGTCGAGATCCGCGGCCAGGCGAAGGCGGCGCGCGTGGTGACGACGCCCTTCCATCCCTCGAAGGTCAAGAAAGGCTGAGCGATGTCGAACGTTCCCGCGGAGCTCAAGTACACGCGCGACCACGAGTGGGCCCGGCAGGAGGGCGGCCGCGTGCGCGTCGGCATCACCGCCTACGCCCAGGAGCAGCTCGGCGACGTCGTGTTCGTGGAGCTGCCCAAGGTGGGCGCGCGCGTCACCGCCAAGCAGGCGTTCGGCGTGGTGGAGTCGGTGAAGGCGGTGTCCGATCTCTTCGCGCCGGTGACCGGCGAGGTCGTGGAAGCCAACGCGGACCTTGGTAAAGCGCCCGAGGTCGTCAACCAGGATCCGTACGGCAAGGGGTGGATGATCGTCGTCACGCCCGCCGACGCCGGGCAGTGGGGCGCGCTGCTGACCGCCGCGCAGTACGAGGAGTTCCTGGCCCAGGGCGGCCACTGATGCGCTACCTGCCCAACACGGCCCAGAACCAGCGGGCGATGCTCGACACGATCGGCGTGCGCACGATCGAGGACCTGCTCGTCCGCATCCCCGCCAAGGCGCGGCTGGCGCGGCCGCTCGCGCTGCCGGGACCGCTGGCCGAGACCGACCTCGTTCGCCACCTGCGCGAGCTGGCCGGCCGCAACGCCGACGCCGACGGGTTCGTCTGCTTCCTCGGCGCCGGGGCCTACGACCACTACGTGCCGAGCCCGATCAACCACATGATCCTGCGCGGCGAGTTCCTCACCGCCTACACGCCCTACCAGCCGGAGGCGAGCCAGGGGACGCTGCGCTCGATCTACGAGTACCAGACGATGATCGCCGAGCTCACCGGCATGGACGTGGCCAACGCCTCGATCTACGACGGCGCCTCGTCGCTGGCCGAGGCGGCGCTGATGGCCCACGCCGTCACCGGCCGCAACGAGATCGTGCTGGCGGGAACGCTCAACCCGCTCTACCGGCAGGTGGTCGAGACCTACGTGGACGGCCCCGGGCTGCGCCTGCGCGAGGCGCCGGCGCCCGAGGGCGTGGTGGACCTCGACGCGGCCCGCCGCGTCGTGAGCGGCAAGACGGCGGCGCTGGTCGTGCAGTCGCCGAACTTCTACGGCTGCCTGGAGGACGTGGCCGCCGCCGCCGAGATCGCCCACGCCGCCGGCGCGCTGCTCGTCGTGGTGAGCGACCCGGTGAACCTCGGCGTGCTGGAGGCGCCGGGAAGCCAGGGCGCCGACATCGTCGTCGGCGAGGGGCAGGGGCTCGGCGTGCCGCTCTCGTTCGGCGGCCCCTATCTCGGCGTCTTCGCCGCCAAGCAGGAGTTCGTGCGGCGCATGCCGGGGCGGCTGGTCGGCGCCACCGTGGACCTCGACGGCGCCCGCGGCTTCGCGCTGACGCTGCAGACGCGCGAGCAGCACATCCGCCGCGCCAAGGCGACCTCCAACATCTGCACGAACGTCGCGCTGTGCGCGCTGATGGCGACCATCTACCTCGCGACGGTCGGCCGGCAGGGGCTGGTGCGGGTGGGCGAGCTGTCCACCGCCAAGGCCCACTACGCGGCGGAGCGCCTCGGCGCGGTGCCGGGCGTCTCGCTGCGCTTCGCCCAGCCGTTCTTCAAGGAGTTCACGCTGCGGCTGCCGAAGTCGCCGGAGCGCGTGGCGGCGAAGCTGGCGAAGCAGAAGATCCTCGCCGGCCTGCCGCTCAAGACGCTCGACCGCCGCCACGGCGACTGCCTGCTGGTGGCGGTGACCGAGCAGCGGACGAAGGACGAGATCGACGCGTTCGCCGACGCGCTGGCCAAGGCGGTGGCGTGATGCCGTACGACAACCAGCGCGCCTACGACCGGTTGGTCTTCGAGCTCTCCTCGCCGGGCCGGCTGGCGTTCTCGCTGGCCCCCGCCGACGTGCCGGTGGAGCCGGCGCTGAGCGCGCTGCCCGCGAAGTATCGCCGCCGCCGGCCCGCCGCGCTCCCCGAGGTCTCCGAGCTGGACGTGGTGCGCCACTACTCGCGCCTGTCCCAGATGAACTACGGCGTCGACACGCACTTCTACCCGCTCGGCTCGTGCACGATGAAGTACAACCCCAAGATCAACGAGGACGCCGCGCGCATCGCCGGGTTCGCCCGCCTGCACCCGCTGGTGCCGGCGGCGCTCGCGCAGGGGGCGCTGCAGCTCATGTACGACCTCGGCCGCATGCTGGCGGAGATCGCCGGCATGGACGCCGTCTCCCTGCAGCCGGCCGCCGGCGCCCAGGGCGAGCTCGCCGGCGTGCTCATGATCCGCGCCTACCACGCGGCGCGGGGCGAGAAGCGCACGAAGGTGCTGATCCCCGACTCCGCGCACGGCACCAATCCGGCGTCCACCGCGCTGGCGGGGTACGAGGTGATCGAGGTGAAGTCCGACGCCGAGGGGCGGGTGGATCTCGCCGACCTCGAGCGTCATCTGGGCGCCGACGTCGCGGCGTTCATGATCACGGTGCCGAACACGCTGGGCAACTTCGAGCCGCGGGTGACCGAGATCGCCGACCTCTGCCACGCCCGGGGCGCCCAGGTCTACATGGACGGCGCCAACCTCAACGCGATCCTCGGCCTCACGCGCCCCGGCGACCTCGGCTTCGACGTCTGCCACTTCAACCTGCACAAGACGTTCACGACGCCGCACGGCGGCGGCGGGCCGGGCGCCGGCCCGGTCGGCGTCAAGGCGCACCTCGAGCCGTTCCTGCCGCTGCCGGTGATCGCGCACGGCGACGGCGGCTACGCGCTGGACTTCAAGCGGCCGCAGTCCATCGGCAAGCTGCAGGCGTTCTGGGGCAACTTCGGCATGCACGTGCGGGCCTACACCTACATCCGCACGATGGGCGCCGACGGGCTGCGCGCGGTGAGCGAGAACGCCGTGCTCAACGCCAACTACATCATGAAGCGGCTGGAGGACCACTACGACCTCGCCGCGCCCGGTCCCTGCATGCACGAGTGCGTGGTCTCGGCGCGCCGGCAGAAGAAGCTGGGCGTCACGGCGATGGATATTGCGAAGCGCCTTCTCGATCTGGGATTTTACGCGCCATCTACTTACTTCCCGATGATCGTCGACGAGGCGCTGATGATCGAGCCGACCGAGACCGAGTCCAAGGAGACGCTCGATGCGTTCTGCGAGGCGATGATCCGCATCGCCCGCGAGGCGGAGAGCGGCCCCGAGCCGATCCACGCGGCGCCGGTGACGACGCCGGTGCGCCGCCTGGACCAGACCAAGGCCGCCCGCGAGCCGAATCTGAAGTGGCGCGGGACGTCCTAGGGCGGCGTCCCCGCGCCGTCCTCTTCGACTTCGGCGGCACCCTCGACGCCCCCGGCGTGACCTGGCGGGAGCGCGCCTTCCGTCTCTACCGCGCCGCCGGCGCCGTCGCCGAGCCGGCCGTCTTCGACCCCCTCTTCTACGCGGCCGACGACGCGCTCGTCGGCGCCGTGCCCGCCACGCTGTCGCTGGCGGAGACCGTCCATCGCGTCTTCACCGCCGTCAGCGCGGGCCTCGGCGTGGCCGACGCCGGGATGACCGGGCGGCTGACCGCGCGCTTCGTGCAGGACGCGCTGGCCGGCTGCCGCGCGAGCGCGGCGGTGCTGGACCGCCTCGGCCGCCGCTACCGTCTCGGGGTCGTCTCCAACTTCTACGGCAATCTCGGCGCCGTCTGCGCCGAGGCCGGGCTGACGCCGCTGCTCGGCGCGATCGCCGATTCCACCGTCGTCGGCGCCGGCAAGCCCGACCCGAGGATCTTCCAGCACGCTCTCGACGCGCTCGGCGTGGCGCCGGCCGAGGCGACGTTCGTCGGCGACTCGCGGCCGCGCGACATGGAGGGCGCCCGCGCGCTGGGCATGCCCCACGTCTGGCTGGTGGAGCCGGCGGCGCCGCCGGCGGCGCCGTGCTGCCCGGGCGACCCGATGATCCACGCCCTCGACGAGCTCGAGCGGCTGCTCGCATGAGCGCGCGGGTGATCGAGGGGCGCCACGGGGTGCTCGCATGAATACGCGGGTGATCGAGGAGCGCCACGGGGTGCTCGCATGAGTGGACGGGTGATCGAGGAGCGCCACGGGGTGCTCGCATGAGTGGACGGGTGATCGAGGAGCGCCACGGGTTCCCCGGGGCGCTCCGAGCGATGGGGGGTGTGGGGGGCCATCTCGGGGCCCCCCACGTGAAATGAAAGGCGGGATCATTGCGGCGGGCGACGGGACGCGGCTGCGGGCGGGCGGCTACGCGATGCCGAAGGCGCTGGTGCCGGTCGGCGGCGTCCCGCTGATCGAGACGGTGATCCGCAACTTCGGCGCCGCCGGCATCGACTCGCTCGTGGTCATCGTCAACGAGCAGTCGCGCGCGTGCGTGGACTGGGTGCGCGGCCGCTTCCCCGCGCTCGACGTGGAGTTCATCGTCAAGACCACCCGCTCGTCGCTCGAGAGCTTCCTGGAGGTCGGCGCGCGGCTCGGCGAGGGGCCGGCGCTGGTCTCGACGGTGGACGCGTGGTGCCGCCCCGCCGACTTCGCGCGCTTCGTGGACGGCGGTCGCCGGCGGCTCCCCGAGGGCTCCGTGCTGGGCGTCACCCCGCTCGTCGCCGACGAGAAGCCGCTGTGGGTGTCGATGGACGCCGCCGGGCGCATCACGCGCCTCGGCGCGGGCGCCGGCCCGCTGGTGACGGCCGGCGTCTACCTGCTCTCGGCGGGCGCGCGCGCGCTGGCGCCGCCGCCGGGGCTCGCCCGCCTGCGGGACTACCTGGTGTGGCTGCACGAGCGGCTGCCGCTCCATGGGGAGGTCATCCATCAAGTTGTGGACGTGGACCGGCCCGACGACGTAGCCTTGGCGGAGGCGCTCGAGCCGAAGGAGCGCGAGCCGTGATTCGCGTGGGAGGTGACCGGTGAAGGAATCGTCCTGGCTGTGGGGCATCTTCCGGGAGCAGGCGCACTCGCCCGGCCGCGAGACCGACGACACCGAGATCTTGCGACTGACCGGCAAGCATCTCGAGGCGCGCGGCTTCCGCGTCCTGATCCAGAGCCCCGAGGACATCACCGGCCTGCCCGCCGACCGCCCGCGCGGCGTGTTCATGATGTGCGAGCAGCGCGCGATCCTCGCCCACCTGCGCGAGCTGGCCGCCCGCGGCGTGCCGCACGTCAACACGCCCCAGGCCGTCCTCAACACGTATCGCGACCGGATGATCGCGCTGCTGGAGGAGGCGGCCGTCTCGTTCGTCCCCAGCCGCCTGGTGCCGACGGCGGGCGTGGCCGACGTCGGCGCGCTGCCGCTGTGGGTGAAGCGCGCCGACGTGCACAACACCCAGGAGGGCGACGTGACGTTCGCCGCCACCGCCGCCGCCGCCGCCGCCGCGCTGGCCGGGCTGGCGGCGCGCGGCTTCACCCAGGCGGTGCTCCAGCCGCACGTCGAGGGCGATCTCGTGAAGTTCTACGGCATCGGCGGCAACGCGCGCGCCGACGGGACGCCGGCGTGGTTCCGCTGGTTCTATCACAAGAACCAGACGGTGGCCGGGCACCCGCTCGATCCCGTCGCGCTCGGCCGCGCGGTGCGGCGGGCGGCGGCGGCGCTCGGCCTCGAGGTCTACGGCGGCGACGCCATCGCCACCGCCGACGCGCGCCTCGTGCTGCTCGACGTCAACGCGTGGCCCAGCTTCGCCCTCTACCGCGACGAGGCATCCGCCGCCATCGCGGACCACCTCACCCGTCGATTCGGAGACCCACGATGAAGCCGGGCGACGGAGCCACGCCCATCTCGAACAGGCCACCTGCGTCCCAAGCCGGCCTCGCGGGCCCCGCTCCAAACCAGGGCCCGCGCTCGCGTGAGATCGTCGCCCGCGAGCAGAAGCACATCGCCCCCGGCTCGCAGTCGTTCTCGCTCTACTCCGGTCTCGCCATGGCGCGCGGACGGGGCTGCACGCTCATCGACGAGGACGGCAACGAGTACATCGACTTCATCGCCGGCGTCGGCATCGGCAGCGTCGGCCACTGCCACCCGCACTACGTGGAGTCGCTCAAGCGCCAGCTCGAGACGCTGACGTTCGGCAGCTTCACGACCGAGACGCGCGCGCGCTTCCTCGACCTGCTGGCGTCCATCACGCCCGACGGCCTCACCCGCATCCAGCTCTTCTCCGGCGGCGCCGAGGCGGTGGAGGCGGCGCTGCGGCTGGCCCGGGCCAAGACCGGCAAGCACGAGATCGTCGGCTTCTGGGGCGGCTTCCACGGCAAGACCGGCGGCGTGCTCGGGCTGCTCGGCAGCGACTTCAAGCATCACCTGGGACCGTTCCTGCCCGGCCAGCACTCCACGCCGTACGCCGACTGCTATCGCTGCCCGCTGCGGCTGACGTATCCCGAGTGCGGCGTCGCCTGCGCGGACTACGTCCGCGACGTGATCCGCAACCAGACGGCCGGCGAGATCGCCGCGATCATCGTCGAGCCGATCCAGGGCACCGCCGGCAACATCGTGCCGCCGCCGGGCTTCCTGCGCGCGATCCAGGAGATCGCCCGGGAGCAGGGCGCCCTGCTGATCGCCGACGAGATGATCACGGGGTTCGGCCGCACCGGTCTCATGTGGGGCGCCGAGCACGAGGGTGTGGTGCCCGACATCATGACGGTCGGCAAGGGTATCGGCGGCGGCTTCCCGCTGAGCGGTGTCGTCTCGAGCGACGTCGTCACCGCCGCCAAGCCGTGGTCGAACCCGAGCTTCAGCTCGTCGAGCTACGGAGGCAACCCGCTCGCCGCGGCGGCCGGACTGGCCGCGCTCGAGATCGTCCTCAAGGAGGACCTCGTGAAGAACGCCGAGCGGGTCGGCACGGTGATGCTGGCCCGCCTCGAGGCGATGAAGGAGAAGCATCGCGTCGTCGGCGAGGTGCGCGGCCGGGGGCTCCTGCTCGGCGTCGAGCTCGTGAAGGACCGCCGCACGAAGGAGCCGCTCGGCAAGGAGGTGACCCGGGCCCTCTACCAGGAGTGCCTGCGGCGCGGCCTCGTGGCCATGACCTACTCGCCGACGATCCGCATCAACCCGCCGCTGGTCATCCGCGAGGAGGAGGCGCTCGCCGGGCTGGCCATCCTCGACGAGGCGCTGGAGGCGATCGCCCGGGAGCACGGGCTCCAGTAGGATGCTGCGGGGCGCGATCATCGGGCTCGGCAACGTCGCGCTCGACGGGCATCTGCCGGGCTGGGTCTCGCGGGAGGGCGTCGAGATCGTCGCCGTCACCGACCTCGAGCCCGCCCGCTGCGCCGAGGCCGCCGCCCGGGTGCCCGGCGCCCGCTGGTACGCCGCCGCCGACGCGCTGCTGGCCGCCCCCGGCCTCGACTTCGTGGACATCTGCACGCCGCCCTCCAGCCACGCGCCGCTCATCGAGCTGGCGCTGGGCCACGGGCTGCACGTGCTCTGCGAAAAACCGCTCGTGAGCTCGACCGGCGAGCTCCGCACGGTGCGCCGGCTGGCCGCCGACCGCCGGCGCGTGCTGCACACGGTCCACAACTGGCACCACGCGCCGATCGTGCGGCGCACCGCCGAGCTGATCGCCGCCGGCGCCGTCGGCCGCGTGCGCCGGGTCGCCTGGCACACGCTGCGCGTGCGCCCGGCGGTGACGCGCGACGGGCAGGGGAGCAACTGGCGGCTGGACCCCGAGGTGGCCGGCGGCGGGATCCTCACCGACCACGGCTGGCACGTCTTCTACGTCGTCCAGCGCTGGATCGGCGCCCGCCCGCGCACCGTCGCCGCGCGCCTGGAGAAGCGCCGCCACGCGACGCTGGCGGTGGAGGACACCGCCACCGTCGAGCTGACCTTTCCCGACGCCACCGCCGAGATCCTCCTGACGTGGGCGGCCGACGAGCGACGCAACTGGGCGGAGGTCGTCGGCGACGGCGGCACGCTGACGCTGGCCGACGACACGCTCGTCCTCACGCGCGACGGCCGCACCGAGCGCTGGCCGTGTCCGCCCGCGCTGTCCAACGGCTCGGTGCATCCCGACTGGTTCGCGCCGGTGGCCGGCCAGTTCGTCGCCGAGGTCGGCGGCGCCGGCGATGGCGCCAACCTGGCCGAGGCGTCACTCTGCGTCGTGCTCGAGAGCCTCGCGCGCGAGTCGAGCGAGCGTGGCGGCCGGCCGCTGGCCGTGCCGGAGCCGTCGGTCTGAGGACCACCGCCGCCCCCGCGACTTCGCGCGCCGCCGGCCTCTTCGTCGTCCTGCCGCCCGCGCGCGGCGCCGACCGCGCGATCGGCTCGCTGCGCGTCGCCGGGCTGCCCCTCGTCCGCCGGCTGGTGCTGGCCGCCGCGTCGGCGGGGTACGCGCGGGTGCTCGTCGGCGAGGGCGTCGCGGCCGACCGCGCGGCGCTGGAGGGCACCGCCGCGGCGGGCCCGGCGGCGGCGCCGCCGCCCGGCACCTGGCACCGCGTGGTGCTGGTGCCGGTCAACGTCCTGCCCCAGCGCCGGTGGCTGCGCGCGCTGCTGGAGCTTCCGCTCGAGCGCGACCGCCTCTACGTGGACGCCTCGCGCGCGGCGGTCGTCGAGACGGACCGGCCGGAGGCGATCACCGCGGTGGCCGGCGCCGAGGACGCACTCGACCGCCTGCGCGCGCAGTTCGACGAGGCCGCGCTGCCGCCCGACCCGGACGGGGCGCTGCCGCTCGGCTCGGCCGGCGACCGGCCGCGCGCGGAGCGGTGGCTCCTGCGCAGCCTCATCAAGCAGAACGAGGGGTTCATGTCGCGCCACTTCGAGCGGCGGATCTCGCTGGCGGTGACGCGCCGGCTGGTCACCACCCCGATCACGCCCAACGCGATGACGCTGTTCAGCATCGCCGTCGGTCTGGCGGGGGCGCCGTGCTTCCTCTCGGCGGCGCCCGCCTGGCAGCTCACCGGGGCGCTGCTGTTCCTCGCCCACTCGATCCTCGACGGCTGCGACGGCGAGCTGGCCCGCCTGAAGTTCCTCGAGTCGCGCTGGGGCGCGGTGCTCGACTTCTGGGGTGACAACGTGGTGCACGTCGCGGTGTTCACCGCCGTCGCGCTGGGGTGGGCCCTGCGCACGGGCTCGGCGTGGCCGCTGGCGCTGGGCGCCGTCGCCGTCGTCGCCACGCTCGGCTCGGCCGCGCTGATGTTCCGCCGCACCGCCGAGGACCGGGTGGCCGGCGCCTGGACCGCGCGGCTCGTCCGCGCGCTGTCCAACCGCGACTTCATCTACATCGTGGTGGCGCTGTCGGCGTTCGGCCGGGCCCACTGGGTCCTGGTGGCGGCCGCCGTCGGCACACCGGCCTTCCTGCTCATGGCGCTGCTCTTCCGGGACGATGATGGCCGCGTTTCTTGACGTGATCCTGCGCGGCCTGGCCCTGTCGGGCCAGGCGGTCGCGATCGGCGGCGTCCTCTTCGCGTTGCTGATCCACCGCGAGGCCGACGCCGTCGCCCGGCGGTGCTGGACGCTCGTCGCCGCCGGCGCCGCCGCCGTGGTCGTGGCCCAGGTCCTCGGCCTGCTGATCCTGACCGGCGCGCTCGACGCGCCGGCCGGCGTCGTGCTGCCCCGCCTGGCGGCGACCCAGTACTTCCGGGCGACGCTGGCGCGGATGCTGGCGGCGGTGGTCATCGTCCTCGGCGCCCTCGCGGTGCGCCGGGCGCCGCGGGTGGGCACGTGGTGGCCGCTCCTGCTCGGCGGCGTCGTGGCGCTGGTGGCCAGCGCGGCGTGGACGAGTCACGCGGCGGCGCGCCTCGACCATCGCGCGGTGCTGCTGGCGCTCGACGCCCTCCACCAGCTCGCCGCCGCGGTCTGGATCGGCGGCCTGTTCCACCTGATCCTGGCCGCCTTCCGCCGCGCGCCCGTCGCCGATCCGGCCGCGCTGCTGCGCCGCTTCTCGGCGCTGGCGCTCGTCGCGGTGGTGACGCTGGTCGCGGCGGGCACCGGGCTCACGCTGGGCTACGTGGACGGCCTCCGCGGTCTCGTCGGCACCGCCTACGGCCTGATGGTGTCCACCAAGATCGTGATGCTCGGCGGGCTCCTGCTGCTCGGCGGCCTCAACCGCCTGGCGGTCCGGCGGCTGCCGCCCGGCGACGCGCAGGCGCCGCTGCGGCTGCGGCGCTTCGTCGAGGTCGAGCTGGGGATCGGGCTCACCGTGTTCTTCGCGGCGGCGTCGCTGACGTCGCTGCCGCCCGCGGCGGACGTCGTCACCGATCGCGCGACGCCCGCCGAGGTCGTCGGGCGCTTCACCCCGCGCTGGCCCACGCTGTCGTCGCCGCCGATCGAGGCGCTGCCGATCGACGACAAGGAGGCGCCGCGCACCGACGCCGACCGCGCGTGGTCGGAGTTCAACCATCACATCTCCGGTCTCTTCGTGCTGGCGATGGGGCTGCTCTCGCTGCTGCAGGCGGGCGGCCGCGTGCGCTGGGCCCGCCACTGGCCGCTGGTGTTCCTCGGCCTCGCCGGCTTCATGCTCGTCCGGAACGATCCCGGCGCGTGGCCGCTCGGCCCGCAGGGGTTCTGGGAGGGGTTCGCCGATCTCTCGGTGTTCCAGCACCGCATCTTCGTCATGGTGGTGATCGTGTTCGGCCTCTTCGAGTGGCTGGTGCGCAGCGGCCGGCTGCGGGCGCCCCGGGCGGCGCTGCTCTTCCCGCTGCTGTGCGTGGTCGGCGGCGGCATGCTCCTCACGCACTCGCACGCGAGCCTGAATCTGAAGACCGAGTTCCTCATCGAGGTGACCCACGCGCCGCTCGGCCTGCTGGGCCTGCTGGTCGGCTGGGGGCGCTGGCTCGAGCTGCGGCTGCCGGGTCTCCAGAACCGGCTGCCCGCGCGCCTCTCCGCCGGCGCGATGGCGGCGGTCGGCGTCCTGCTGCTGCTCTATCGCGAGAGCTGATCCGGCCGGGCGCCGTGAGGGTCCTGCGTGTCGTCCTGCTGCTGGTGGGGCTCGGGTTCCTGGTGGTGCTCGTCCTCGAGCACGATCCCGCCGCGATCTTCGCCTCCATCGGCCGGCTGTCGTGGCGGCTGCTCGTGATCCTCGCCTTTCCGATGGCGGCGGTGATGGCGCTCGACGCGCTGGGATGGCGCTACGCATTCCTGCGCGACCGCCTGTCGTTCGGCACGCTGCTGGCGACGCGGCTGGCCGGCGAGGCGTTCAACGTCGTCACGCCGACCGCGTCGCTGGGCGGCGAGGCGGTCAAGGCGTGGCTGCTGCGCGACCGCGTGCCCCTGGACGAGAGCGTGCCTTCGGTGATCATCGCCAAGACCACCATCACGCTGGCCCAGGGGCTCTTCCTGCTCCTCGGCATCGCGCTCGCCGAGATCGTGCTGGCCGGCTCCGCGCTGCTGCGCGCCATGCAGTGGCTGCTCGCGCTGGAGGTGGTCGCGCTGGCGATCTTCATCCTCATGCAGACGCGCGGCCTCGTCGGCTCGAGCGCGCGGCTGCTGGACCGGCTCGGCCTCCGGGCGATGGGCGGGGGCGCCACCGCCGCCCGCGTGGACCAGGCGCTGGCCGACTTCTACCGCGGCGAGCCGCGGCGGCTGGCGCTCTCGATCGCGTTCCACCTCGCCGCCTGGATCCTCGGCGCGCTGGAGACGTGGCTGGTCCTCTCGTTCCTCGGCGTGCCGGTCTCGCTGCTGACCGCGACCGTGATCGAGGCGTTCGCCACCGGCGTCCGCTTCGCGACGTTCGTGGTGCCGGGCAGCCTCGGCGCCCAGGAGGGCGGCCTGCTCGTGATCTTCCTGGCGCTGGGGCTGGGCGGCGCCGCCGCCGTCTCGTTCGGCCTCGTGCGCCGGTTACGCGAGCTGACGTGGGTGGTGATCGGCCTGCTGCTGTTCGCCCTCATCCGCCGCGCCCCGGTGGTATCGTCGTCGCCGAAGGTAACCGCATGACCGAACGCGCGTGGCGACTGCTCGTGACCGAGCCGGCCGACGGCGCCACCAACATGGCGATCGACGAGACGCTGTGGCGCGGGCGCCTGGCCGGCGCGGCGCCGCCGACGCTGCGCTTCTTCGCGTGGGCACCGCCGACCGTCTCGCTCGGCTACGGCCAGCCGCCCGGCCGTGACGTGGACGTCGAGGCCTGCCGCGCGCTCGGCGTCGGCCTCGTGCGGCGCCCGACCGGCGGCAGCGCGATCTACCACGACGGCCCCGCGCGCGAGCTGACCTACAGCGTGGCGGCCACCGCCGCCGACCTCGGCATCGGTCCTGATCTCATAGAGACGTATCAGTGGATCGGCCGCGCGCTGCTGCGGGGATTGCAGGCGCTCGGCGCGCCGGCGGCGCTGGTGCCGGAGCGGCCCGGGGAGGGCCCCGCGCCGGCGTTCTGCTTCGCGCGCACCGGCGTGTACGAGATCGAGGTGGGCGGCCGCAAGCTCGTCGGCAGCGCCCAGCGGCGGCAGGGCGACTCGTTCCTGCAGCACGGCGCCGTCCTCCTCGGGGTGGACGCGCCGCGGCTGCGCGCGCTGTTCCCGACCACGTGCGATCCGCTCGCCACGCTGACGACGCTCGAGGCGGTGCTCGGTCGCCGGCCTCCGTTCGAGGCGGTCGCGCAGGCGCTCGGCGACGCCTTCGAGGCGGAGCACGGGCTGCGCCTGCGGCCGGGCGGGCTGTCCGACGACGAGACCGACCGCGTGGCGGCGCTGGTCCGCGACCGCTACGCGAGCCCCGCCTGGCTGGCCGCCCCGGCGTGAGCGCCTCGTGCCGGTCCAGAGGAGCGCCGCGGCTGCGCCGGGGCGCGACGAACGCGTGGCGGTCTAGGGGCCATCTCGGGGCCCCCGACATCGCGCACACCGTGACCGAGGACCGCGACGGCTCCGCCGGCGCGGTGCCGAGTGTGTGGGGGTCTGGGGGCCATTTCGGGGCCCCCGACATCGCGCACACCGTGACCGAGG
>JBGQFW010000043.1:0-33163 GCA_041497115.1 Methylomirabilia bacterium | reverse complement strand
CTGCTCGTCCTCGCCGAGGGCGTGGGACGCGGCGCCACCCGCCACACCCACTTCGACATGGCGGGGGCGTTCCGGCCCATCACCAAGTGGGTCGGCGAGATCGACCGCGCCGAGCTGGTGCCCGACTACCTGCGCCGCGCCTTCACCCACCTGCGCTCGGGACGCCCGGGGCCGGTGCTGCTGCTGATCCCCCGCGACCTCGGCGAGTACGACGAGGCCGAGCACCCCTACGCGACGGTGAAGGGGTGGCGGACCGGCCCCGATCCCGACGACGTCCGGGACGCCGTGCGGGCGCTGCTCGACGCCCGGGATCCCCTGCTCCACGTCGGCGAGGGCGTGCTCTACGCCGACGCCACCGCCGAGCTGCTGCGCTTCGCCGAGGCGGCCCAGGTGCCGGTGCTCACGACGCTCAAGGCCAAGGGCGCGTTCCCCGAGAACCACCCGCTCTCCGTCGGCGTGCGCGGCTCGCACGCCGAGCACTTCCTGAAGAAGTGCGACCTGCTCTTCTCGATCGGCTCGAGCCTCTTCCCCGGCCGCTTCAGCCACGCGGTGCCCGACGCCGCGCGCAAGACGATCGTGCAGTGCACGGTGGACCTGCTCGACATCAACCGCTCCTACGAGACGCGCCACGCGGTGATCGGCGACGCCAAGCTCACGCTGGCCGCGCTGACCGAGGAGCTGGCCCGGCGCGGCGGGCGGAAGAGCGCGACCGTGCTGGAGGAGATCCGCGGGGCGCGCGCCGAGTTCCAGGCGAAGTTCCAGCCGTGGCTTCAGGCGAACGAGACGCCGATCAACCCCTATCGCGTCATCGGCGACCTCATGAAGGTCCTCGACCCGAAGAACTCGTTCGTCACCGCCGACTCGGGCAACACGCGCGATCAGACCAGCACCGTCTACGAGGCGCAGATCCCGCGCGGGTTCCTCGGATGGGGCAACGTCTCCACGCTCGGCTTCAGCCTGGCCGGCGCGCTGGCCGCCAAGCTCGCCTATCCCAACCGCCAGTGCGTGCACGTCACCGGGGATGCCGGCGTCTGCTACATGATGGGCAACTTCGAGGCGGCCGCCCGCTACCGGATCGGCATCACCACGCTGCACATCAACAACGGCGGCTACTCCGGCTACGGCCCCGGCTTCTGGGGCGGCGGCCACGATCCCTACACGTGGAAGGTGTCCGACCACGCCTCGGCGTGCATGGCCTCGATGGCCAGGGCCGTCGGCTTCCACGCCGAGGACGTGACGCAGCCCGCCGAGATCATCCCGGCGCTCAAGCGCGCGCTCGACGAGAACGCCAAGGGGCGGCCGGCCTTCCTGGAGTTCATCTGCTCGCACCACCCCGTGCACGGCGGCTGGGTGAGAGGCTGACATGGCCCGACTCAGCCCGATCACCAGCAAGGAGCAGGTGGCCGCCGAGGACCGCACGATCGTGGAGGGCATCGTCCGCAGCCGCGGCGCGCTGCAGGGGCCGTTCACGATGTTCCTGCACTGCCCCGAGCTGGCCGGCCGCGTCGCGCACCTGGGCGCGTTCGTGCGCTTCGAGGGAACGCTCGACATGCGCGTGCGCGTGCTGGCGGCGATGACGGTCGCCCGCGAGCTGGACGCGGTCTACGTGTGGGGCGCCCAGACCGGGCAGGCCCGCAAGCTGGGCGTGCCGGAGACGACGATCGCGGCCATCCGCGACAAGCACGCGCGCGGCGTGCCGCCCGAGGACGCCGAGATCGTGGAGTTCACCCAGCAGCTCCTGCGCCGCCATCGGGTGGACGCCGCGCGCTTCACCGCGCTGGCCCACCGCCTCGGCAACGACGGGCTGCTGCAGCTCACCGGCGCGATCGGCTACTACAGCATGCTGGCGATGACGGTGAACGCCTGCGAGCTGGAGGCCGCGCCGGGTGCCGACGTGCTGGCGGTGTAAGCCCATGCTCATCGTGGATGCGCAGGTCCACATCTGGTCCGGCGGCAAGCCGACCAATCCGAACCACCGCCAGGTCGAGCGGTTCACGAAGGACGACCTGCTCCGCGAGATGGACGCCGCCGGCGTGGACGCCGCGGTGATCCATCCGCCGGCGTCGTGGGATCCCAACTCCAACGAGCTCGCCGTCGAGGCGGCGCGCGCGCACCCCGACCGGCTCGCGATCCTCGGCAACTTCCCGCTCGACCGCCCGGAGAGCCGCGGGCTGATCGACGGCTGGAAGCAGCGGCCGGGCATGCTCGGGCTGCGCTTCGCGCTGCTGCAGCCGCACCAGCGGGCGTGGTGGACCGACGGCACCATCGACTGGCTGTGGCCGGCGGCCGAGCGCGCCGGCCTGCCCGTCGCGCTGCTCGCCGCCGGGTTCATGCCCAACGTCAAGCGCGTGGCCGAGCGGCACCCGCGCCTGCGGCTGATCATCGACCACCTCGGGCGCCCCTCCGGCACCAAGGACGACGCGGCGTGGGCGAGCCTGCCCGAGATGCTCGCGCTCGCCGGCCTCCCCAACGTCGCCGTCAAGGCCACCGGCGCGCCGAGCTATTCGAGCGCGCCCTATCCGTATCGCAACACCCACGACCACCTGCGGCGGATCTACGACGCCTTCGGCCCCGACCGGATGTTCTGGGGGACCGACATCACGCGCATGCCGTGCACGTGGCGGCAGTGCGTGACGATGTTCACCGAGGAGCTGCCGTGGCTGTCGGCGCGCGACCAGGACAAGGTGATGGGCCGGGCCGTCTGCGCGTGGCTCGGCTGGACGATCCCCCGCTGAGGAGGGCGACGCATGGAGACGACGGCCGCGGTCTTCCGCAAGGTGCAGACACCGCTGACGATCGAGTCGGTGGAGATCGACAAGCCGTGGGGGCGCGAGGTTCTCGTCCGCACGGCGGCGACCGGCGTCTGCCACAGCGACCTGCACGTGGTGGACGGCCTCGGGCGCTTCCCGCTCGACCGCCCGATCGTCCTCGGCCACGAGGGCGCCGGCGTCGTGGAGGCGGTCGGCGCCGACGTCACGACGCTCGAGGCCGGCGATCACGTGGTGGCGTGCCTGTCGGGGTTCTGCGGGAGCTGCCCGCAGTGCCTGGGCGGCCATCCCAACCTCTGCACCGGCGGCCTCGTCACCCGCCCGGAGTCCGCCGCGCCGCGGCTGTCGCAGCGGGGCGCGCCGGTGCGCCAGTTCATCGGCATCTCCTCCTACGCCGAGCGGATGCTGCTGCACGAGAACTCGGTGGTGAAGATCGATCCGACGCTGCCCCTCGACCGGGCCGCGCTGGTCGGCTGCGGCGTGCTCACCGGCGTGGGCGCCGCGCTACGCACCTCGGGGCTGCAGGCCGGGCAGACGGTGGCGGTCTTCGGCTGCGGCGGCGTGGGGCTGTCCATCGTGCAAGGCGCGCGCATCGGCGGCGCCCGCCAGATCATCGCGGTGGACGTCTTCGACACCAAGCTCGAGATGGCCCGGCGCGTGGGCGCCACGCACACCATCAACAGCGGTCAGGACGATCCGGTCAAGGCCGTGCGCGCGCTCACCGGCGGCGCGGGCGTGGACCACGCGTTCGAGGCCGTCGGCAACGCCACGCTCGTGCGCCAGGCCATCGAGAGCCTGGCCATCCGCGGCACCGCGACCATCGTGGGGGTGCTGCCGCCCGACGCGATGATCGAGTTCCCGTGGATGGCGATCCGCCCGGAGTGCCGCGTGCAGACCTCCCGCATGGGCTCCAACCGCTTCCGCCTGGACATCCCCCTCTACCTCGAGTTCTACCGGCAGGGGCGGCTGCTGCTCGACGAGATGGTCACGCGCCGTGGACGTTTGTCCGACATCAACGAGGCGTTCCGGGCGATGAAAGCCGGCGAGGTCGCGCGCACCGTGCTGACCTTCGACTGAGGCCGGTAAGCCCGATGAAGCAGGTCCTGATCGATCGTTACGGCCCGCCCGAGGAGGTCGCCCGGTGCGCGGAGGCGCCCGACGTCGGCGCGCCGGCGGCGGGCGAGGTCGTCTTCGACGTCCTGCTCTTTCCGATCAACCCCGCCGACGTCTCGTTCTGCCGCGGCACCTACCGCCTGCGCCCGCCGCTGCCCGCCACGCCGGGCGCCGAGTGCGTGGGGCGCGTCGCCGCCGTCGGCGCCGGGGTGACGCACGTGCGGCCGGGCGATCTCGTCATCACCCTGCAGCGCGAGAACTGGGCCGAGCGCCGGCGCGTGCGGGGCGACGACGTCATCGCGGTGCCGGCCGGGATGGACCTGCAGCAGGCGGCGATGCTGCGCATCAACCCGCCGACCGCGCGGCTGCTGCTGAGCGACATCGTGGCGCTGAAGCCGGGCGACTGGGTGATCCAGAACGTGGCCAACTCCGCGGTCGGCCGGCTCGTCATCCGCCTCGCCCGCGCCCGGGGCGTCAAGACGATGAACGTCGTCAGGCGCGACTCGCTGTTCGCCGAGCTCAGGCCGCTCGGCGCCGACGCCTGCGTGGTGGACGGCCCCGAGATGGCCGAGACGGTGAAGGCCCAGACCGGCGGCGCGCCGATCCGCCTGGCGCTCGATGCCGTCTCCGGCCGGGCGACGGCGCGGCTGTCGGCGTGCCTCGCCGACGGCGGCGTCGTCTGCAACTACGGCTCGATGAGCGGCGAGGACCCGGTGATGCCGCGCGCGGGGCTCATCGGCGGGGGCCAGACGCTGGTGGGGTTCATCCTCGGCCGCGGGCTGGCCACCCGCTCGCTCGCCGAAATCCGCGCGATGTACGCCGACCTCGGCCGCGGGGTGGCGGACGGCACGCTGACGGCGCCCGTCGAGAAGGTCTACCCGATCGAGCAGATCAAGGCCGCGCTCGCCCACGCCCAGCGCGGCGCGCGCACCGGCAAGATCCTCGTCGCTACCGGGCGGGCTTGAGGCGGATGTCCTCGTAGGGCGACGAGTAGGGGTGGCCGGCGATCGCGCCGAGCAGCGACTGCTCGACGCGCGGCCCCACGCCGCTCAGGAACGCCGGCTCCACGATCGGCGCGAACATCGCCCGCTCGTGCATGAGCTGCTGCATCTTGTGCAGCAGCGCCTCGCGCTTCCGGGGGTCCACTTCCACCGCCTGCTCGCGGAACAGCCCGTCGATGTCGGGGTAGCCGCCGTAGGAGCGGATGCCGCCGGTGATCACGAATGCGTCGATGCGCGTGGCGGCGTTGCCCGCCGCCGCGCTGCCGACGCGGACGAGGTGCTTGAAGGCCTTCTCCTGGTCGCCCTTGTAGAAGCCCGCCCGCTCGAGCGGCTGCAGCTTGAGGCGGATGCCGACGGTGACGAGGTTGTTGACCACCGCCTCGCCGGTCCCCGCGTACACCGCGTCGGTGACGAGCTCGCCGGCGTCGAAGCCGCGCGGGTAGCCGGCCTCCGCGAGGAGCTGCCGCGCGCGGGCGGGGTCGTAAGGATAGGGCGGCGCCGGCCAGTAGAACTGGAACGCGTGGGGCACGATGCTCGCGCTGATCCGGGCGAGCCCCAGGTACTCGGCGTCGTTCAGCGTCTGGCGGTCGATGGCGAGGTTGGCGGCCAGCCGCACGCGGCGATCGTGCCAGGGCGACTTGGGGTCCCACTGCTCGGTGAAGACGACCCACTCGGTGAAGGTCGGCGAGGAGGCCGTGAGGGTGAGACCCGGCGTGCGGCGGATCTCCTCGGCCAGCGCGCCACGGATCGAGTAGGCGATGTCGGCCTCGCCGCGCTTGAGCATGGCCAGCCGCGTGGACTCGTCCGGCACCGAGCGAAAGACGAGCCGCTTGACGCCCGGCATCTTGCGCCAGTACTGCTCGTTGGCCTCCAGCACCAGCTCGATCCCCGGCGTGAAGGACACGAAGCGGTAGGGGCCGGCGCCGACGGGCGCCTTCTTGAAGCCGTCGTCGCCCACCCGCTCGACGTAGCGCTTGGGGACGATCCAGGCGGCGCCCGTCGCCGGCGTCGCGTAGAAGGTCATGAAGTCGGGCCACGGCTGCTTGAGCCGGATGCGCACGTGCAGCGGGTCGAGGACGTCCACCCCGGCCACGCGCGCCTTCAGCGTGGAGGCGGCGGCGCCCTTGTAGCGCTCGAGGGAGAACTTCACGTCCTCGGCCGTCACCGGGTCGCCGTTGTGGAACCGGACCCCCTTGCGCAGGACGAACTCGTAGGCCAGCCCGTCCTTCGACACGCTCCACGACTCGGCCAGGCTGGGCGCCGCCGGGTTGCCCGGCATCGGCTTCACCAGCGCGTCGTGCAGCGCGTAGAGGAGCATGAACGGGGTGATGACGGCGGGCGTCTCGGCCGGATCGAACCACGTCGGCGCCAGCGAGACGTGCACCGCCCACGTCAGCGTCCCCTCCGGCGCTGCGGCGGCTGGTACCACGGCGAAGGCGACGATCAGCAGAAGGAGAGCGACGGCGAGCGACGCGCGGCGGGATCGCACGGCGCTCAGCCCCGGCGCGCGCCGGTGAACGCGGGGGCGATCTCCCTGGCGAATCGCCGCAGCGTCGCCACGCCGCCGGTGCTGTTGACGAGCACGTACTCGGCCCCGACGTCGCGCAGCGCCTGGAGCTTGACCGCGATCTCGTCGGGAGTGCCGTAGAGGGCGCCGGCCTCGCTCAACTCCAGCGTGTCGGCATAGGACAGGATGCTGGACGGGTTCTGCCCGTCCGGCGTCTGCGCCAGCCGCGCCACCCGCCGCCGCGCCGCCAGGCGGCTCTCGAGCGCCTTCTCCCGCTCGGCCGCGGTCATGGCCACGTGGACCGAGCGGGTGACGGCCACGCTCATCGGATCGAACGGGCGGCCGCGCGCCTCCACCTCCGACTTGAACAGGGCGATCCGCTCGCCGATCTGCTCGATCGGCGCGAACTGATCGAGCAGCAGGTTGCACCCGTGCGCGGCAACGCGCTTGATGGACACCGCCCGCCCGCCGCCCATCCACAGGGGTGGATGGGGCTTCTGCGCCGTCGGCGGCTCGACGATGACGTTCTCGAACCGCCAGAACTTGCCGTGGTGCGACCACGGGGCGTCGGAGGTCCAGGCCCGCAGCAGGATGGCCAGCGCCTCCTCGAAGCGCGCGTCGGCTTCGTCCATGGGAATGCAGAAGCCGGCGAACTCGTTGTGGCGGTACCCCTGGCCGACGCCGAAGTCGAGGCGGCCGTTCGAGAGCAGGTCGATCGTCGCCGCCTGCTCGGCCAGCAGCACCGGATGGTGCCACGGCAGCGTGATGACCGCGGTGCCCAGCCGCAGCGTCGTGGTGCGCGCGCCGACCCATGTGAGGAGATTCAGGGTCGCCGACACCTGGCCGAAGCCGGTGAAGTGGTGCTCGACGAGAAAGGAGCTGTGGAACCCGAGCGCCTCCGCCTCGACGTTGGTGTCGACGAACTCCCGGAAGCCCGCCCCGCTGTCCACGTCGGGGCCGCCCCGCCGGGCCTGGGCGCTGCCGAAGATCCCGAAGCGCATCGTCCCTACTCGCCTACTCGCTGAGCCAGACGGCGTCGAGCTGCTGGTTCAGGAAGTGGCTCGGCGTGATCGTCCAGCCCCGCACCTTGGCGAGATGCGGCACGATCCGGTGCCACTGGAAGCCCATGATGAAGTGCACTTCCTCCTCGTACAGCCGCTTCTCGTACTGCCGCAGCAGCCGCCGCCGCTCCTCGGGGTCGAGCGTGCGGGATTGCCGGGAGTAGAGATCGTCCATCACGGTGTCCTTGTGCTTGCCGTAGTTCACGGGGGAGGTCGTGAGGAACCAGTGGATGTCGAGATCGGGCTCCACGATCGAGTTGCACGGCGCGGTGACGGCCACCTCGAAGTCGCCGTTGCGGAGCGCCTGGAACCAGGCGGACGTCTCGCGCGGATCGTGCTTGACCGTGATGCCGATCTGCCGCCACTGGTCGATGACCCAGATACCGAACGGCTCGTAGGGCTGCGGCACCGCGCGGTTGAGCAGCGTGAACGACAGCCCCTCGGCGCCCGCCTCCTTCAGCAGGCGCCGCGCCTCGGCGCGGGCGGCGGTGATGTCGTGGCCGTAACCCGCCAGCTTGGTGAGCTCCTCGGGCGGCGTGGCCCACGGCGTGCCCGGCACCTGGATGCCGGCCACCTCCTTGACCAGCGCGATGCGCGAGAGCGCCTTCGACCCCTCCCAGCGGTCGAGCGCCAGCGTGAGCGCCCGACGCACGCGCTTGTCGTCGAACGGCTTCTTCTGCTCGTTGGGCGTGACGCCGATCGAGCAGTTCCACGGGCTCTCCTGCACCGTGATCTTGCTGCCGAGCGCGTTGACGAGGTTGTCGCGGTCGGCCGGCGTGAACCCGCGGAACTGGATCATGGCGCGCTCGCCGCGGATGGCCGCCACCTGGGCGGACGACGCCTTGATGAAGATCGCGCGATAGCCGTCGAGGTAGGGCTTGCCCTTGTCCCAGTAATCGGGGTTCTTCCTGGCGATCCAGTGCGAGCCGCGCACGTACTCCACGAACTTGAACGGCCCGGTGCCCATGACGTGGGTCTTGTACCAGTTCGGGTCCTTGGCCAGGATGTCGGCCTTGTAGATCCAGTTCCACGGCTGCGCGAGGTTGGCCATGAACGAGGCCTCGGGGTGCTTCAGCCGGAAGACGACCGTGTCCGGCGTGGGCGCCTCCACCGACTCCACCGCCTGGTAGGTGGCCTTGCGGCTCGACACGACATCGGCGGGCGGGAAGACGATGTGGTCGTAGGAGGCCTTCACGTCTTTCGCGGTCATCACGCTGCCGTCGTGGAACTTGACGCCCTGGCGGACCCTGAACGTGTACGTGCGGCGGTCCGGCGAGATCGTCCACGACTCCGCGAGGTCGCCGATCACCTTCGTCCCCGTCCGGTCGGTGGGGTCCACGCGCATCAGGGTGTTGTACTGCGGCGCGCCCGGGTGGAGCATCGCGAAGGTCTCTTCCTGATGGCCGTCGAAGCTCGGCGGCTCCGCCGCCACGACGAAGATCAGCTCGCCGCCATGGCGCGGCGTGTCCTGCGCGGCGGCAACCGCGGCGATACCGAGCGCGAGAAGCACGACGACCCAGGTCACTCGAAGCCTCATGATCGATCGACCTCCGACGAAAGTGAAAGGTGCCGTACCATACCACCAAAATCCAGGAGGTGCGAAATGGCCGACGTGCTCACGGCGCCATGACGGTCGCCGGGCCGGAGCCCAACGACGCCACCGCGATCACGCGCGCGCTGAACCGCGCGGCCCTCGAGGCGCTGCCGTTCGCCGACCGGCAGGACTTCGAGGACGCCGCGCGCGGGCTGCTCGGCACGCTGCCCGAGGTGGAGATCCGCAACGCGCAGGGGCGCGTGGTGTGGAGCCTGCGCGACTACGCGTTCCTGGCCGGGGAGACGGCGCCGCCCACCGTCCACCCGAGCCTCTGGCGCCAGGCCCGCCTCAACATGCACCACGGGCTGTTCGAGGTGACCGAGGGGATCTACCAGGTGCGCGGCTTCGACCTCTCCAACATGACGCTGATCGAGGGCGATCGCGGCGTGATCGTCATCGATCCGCTGATCTCGACCGAGGTGGCACGGGCCGGCCTCGACCTGTACGTGCACCACCGCGGCGAGCGGCCGGTCACCGCGGTGATCTACACGCACAGCCACACCGACCACTACGGCGGCGTGCGGGGCGTCGTGGACGAGGCCGACGTGACGGCGCGCCGCGTGGAGATCTGGGCGCCCGACCGCTTCATGCCTGAGGTCGTCTCGGAGAGCGTGCTGGCGGGGACGGCGATGATGCGCCGCGCGCAGTTCCAGTTCGGCGCCACCCTGGCGAAGGGGGCGCGTGGGCAGGTGGATGCCGGGATCGGCAAGGCCACCTCGCGCGGGACGGTCACCCTCATCCCGCCCACGCGCGTGGTGACGGCGCCGGTGGAGACCCACGTCGTCGACGGCGTCGAGATCGTCTTCCAGCTCGTGCCGGACACGGAGGCCCCCGCCGAGATGAACATGTTCTTTCCGGCCTTCCGCGCGCTGGACGTGGCCGAGAACGCCACCCACAACCTGCACAACCTCTATCCGATCCGCGGCGCCCAGGTGCGCGACGCCAACGCGTGGGCGCGTTACCTCAACGAGGCGCTCGACCGGTTCGGCGCCGAGACCGACGTGGTGTTCGCCCAGCACCACTGGCCCATCTGGGGCCGGGCGCGCGCGCTGGATTTCCTCGGCCGGCAGCGCGACCTCTACAAGTTCCTGCACGACCAGACGGTGCGCCTCATGAACCACGGCCTCAAGGCGGCCGAGATCGCCGAGCAGCTGCGCCTGCCCGCGAGCCTGGCCTCCTCCTGGCACACGCGCGGCTACTACGGCACGCTCAGCCACAACGCCAAGGCGGTCTACCAGCGCTACCTCGGCTGGTACGACGCCAACCCGGCCAACCTGAATCCGCTGCCGCCGGTCGAGCGCGGGCGCAAGTACGTCGAGTACATGGGCGGTGCTCCGGCGGCGATCGCGCGCGCGCGCGAGGACTACGACCGGGGCGAGTACCGCTTCGTCGCCGAGGCGATGAGCCACGTGGTCTTCGCCGACCCCGCCAACGTGGAGGCGCGCCGGCTCGGCGCCGACGCCCTCGAGCAGCTCGGCTACGCCGCCGAGTCGGCCATCTGGCGCAACGCGTATCTCCTGGGGGCGCGCGAGCTGCGCGAGGGCATCGGCACCGGCGGCGCGCGGGCGCCGGTCAGCCCCGACATCGTGCGCGCGATGAGCCCGGAGCTCTTCTTCGACTACCTCGGCGTCCGGCTCGACAGCGCCCGGGCCGAGGGGCGCCGCCTGGTGATCAACTGGGGCTTCGACGACCTCGGCCGCCGCTTCGTGGTGAGCCTGGACCACTGCGCGCTGACGTGGCTGGCCGACCGCCACCGCGACGACGCCGACGCCACCGTCACGCTGGAGCGGTCCGTGCTGACGCGGCTGGTGCTGCGCGAGCTCTCGTTCGCTGATGTAGTCCGCGACGGGCTGGTAACGATCGACGGCGATCCGGCCCGCGTCGTCGAGCTGTTCAGCCTGCTCGACGACTTCCCCCTCATGTTCGCGGTGGTGGAGCCCCGGCGGGATCGACCCGCCTGACGGTGTGGGCCTCGCCGGTCGTGCCGCGATTGACGCCGGCGCGCCCGCGCAGCCCCGGGCTGCCGCCCAGGCGATCGTCGAGGCGGACGCCGGCGGCCATCAGCCCGCCGTCGATCACGACGTTCTCGCCGGTGACGAAGCGGGCGCCGTCGCCCGCGAGGAACTCGACCACGCGGGCGATGTCGTCGGGCTGGCCCACGTCCGACCACGGCTGGAGGCCGGCGATCGCGGCCTTGACGTCGCGCTTGCCGGTGTCCACCAGCGGCGTGTGGATCACGCCGGGCGACACGCTGTTGACGCGGATCCGGTGCGGGGCCAGCTCGGCCGCCGCCACCCGCGTGAAGTGGATCACCGCGGCCTTGGCGGCGGAGTACGCCTGCGGGCCGGCGCAGCCCGCGAGGCCGGCGATCGAGCCGGTGTTGACGATCGCGCCGCCCGTCCCCTGCGCCTGCATCGCGCGGGCGCCGTGCTTGGTGCCGAGGAAGACCCCGCGCACGAGGACGGCGAACGTGTAGTCCCAGTCCTCCGCCCCGAGCTCGGTGAGGGGGCCGAAGGCGCCGCCGACGCCGGCGTTGTTGAAGACGCAGTCGAGCCGGCCGAACGCCTCCACCGCGTGGCGCACGGCCGCCTCCACGTCCGCCTCGCGCGAGACGTCGGCGCGGACGAAGCGCACGCGGTCGCGGTAGCGGTCGCCCCACTGCGCCAGCACGGCCCGGCCGGAGTCCGCGTTGAAGTCGGCGACGACGACGGACCAGCCGGCGGCGAGGAAGCGCTCGGCCGTCGCGCGGCCGATGCCGCTGGCCCCGCCGGTGATCAGCGCGCTCCGGGCGTCGGCCATCACACCACCTTGCAGGACAGCCCGCCGTCCACGACGAGCTCGGCGCCGGTGACGTACTTGGCCTCGTCGGAGGCCAGGTAGAGCGCCGCATAGGCCACGTCCCAGGCGTCGCCCATCGCGCCGGTCGGGCACTGGGCCGCGCGCACCGCCATCATCTTCTCGACGTCACCCTGGCCGTAGACGCCGGCCAGCGGCTTGACGATCATCGGCGTGTTCATCAGCCCGGGCAGGATCGAGTTCGCGCGCACGCCCTTGGGCGCGTACTCCATCGCGATGGACCGGGTGAGGCCGAGGATCCCCGCCTTGGTCGCCGCGTAGGAGACGTACGGCACGCCGGCCCAGCGGATGCCGGAGATGGACGAGATGTTGACGATGGCGCCCCGCCCCTGGCGCGCCATGTGCGGCAGCACCGCCTTGCACGTGAGGTACATGCTCTTGAGGTTCACGGCCACCACGCGGTCCCACGACTCCTCGCTCACGTCCGCGCAGCCGGCGACCTCGACGATGCCGACATTGTTGTGCAGGATGTCGATCCGCCCGTGGGTGGCGACGCAGTGACGCACGAGCCGCTCGACGTCGGCCGCGCTGGTGACGTCGGCGACGTGGGCCTCGCCGCGATGGCCCTCGCCGCGGATGATCCCGACGGTCTCCTCGACCGCCTCGCGATTGACGTCCACCGCGACGACGTGGGCCCCCTCGCGCGCGAACAGCACCGCCGTCGCCTTGCCGTTGCCCCAGCCGGGCCCGGACGAGCCGGCCCCGGTGACGATCGCGATCCTGTCGTGCAGCCGTCCCGGCATCGCGCCGCTCAGAAGGACACGCGCAGCGACTCGAGACCGCGCAGCGTGAGGCTCTGGCGGAACGCCGGCCGCTCGGTGGCCAGCGCCAGCCGGGGCAGCCGCCGCAGGAGCGTGTTGATGGCGATCTGTCCCTCCACCCGCGCGAGCGGCGCGCCGAGGCAGAAGTGGATGCCCAGGCCGAAGGCGATGTGGCGATTGTCGGCGCGGGTGATGTCCAGGCGGTCGGGGTCGGGGAACTGCGCGGGGTCGCGGTCGGCGGCGCCGATGAACGGCATCACCAGGTCGCCCTTGGGGATGGTGCGGCCGTCGATCGTGATGTCCGCGCTCGGGATCCGCGCGGTGCGCTGCACGGGACCGTCGAAGCGCAGCAGCTCCTCCACCGCGCCGCCGATGAGGGCGGGACGCTCGCGCAGCAAGCGGAGCTGGTCGGGGTGGCGCAGCAGCGCCAGCGTGCCGTTGCCGATCAGGTTGACGGTCGTCTCGTGGCCGGCGATGAGCAGCAGGATGCAGGTGGCCAGCAGCTCGTGCTCGCTCAGCCGGTCGCCCGCCTCCTCGGCGGCGATGAGGCCGGACAGCACGTCGGCGCGCGGCGACGCCCGCCGCTCGGCGATCAGCTCGCGGAAGTACCCGGCCAGCGCGAGGCGCGAGGCCATGCTGCGGCGCGCCACCTCGGAGTCCGGCGGCAGCATGATCGCGTCCAGGCCGCGCGCGATGTCCAGCCCCCACTGCTTGAACCGCTCGCGGTCCTCCACCGGCACGCCCAGCATCAGGCAGATCACCGTCACCGGGATCGGATACGCGAACTCCTCGATCAGATCCATCGTGCCGGCGCCCTCGACCCGGTCGAGCAGGCCGTCCACGAGCGCCTGCACGTCGGGGCGGAGCTGCTCGACCATCTTGGGGGTGAACGCCTTGCTCACGAGGCCGCGCAGCCGCGTGTGATCGGGCGGGTCGCGGTCGAGCATCGAGAAGCCGACCGACGGCACCGGGGCGCCGAAGCGCGCCGCCACGAACGCCGCGATCGGCTCCTTGATGGCGCGCGGGTCGCGCAGCGTCGCCACCACGTCCTCGTAGCGCGTGAGGACCCAGAAGCCGAGCGGGTTGTGGTGCACCGGCTCCTCGGCGCGCAGGCGATGGTAGGTCGGATAGGGATCCGCGACGAACTCGGGATCCATCGGATTGAACGCCACCTCGCCCATCGCCGCCCCCTCTCGCGCCGCGGTATGCTGGCCCCGCGATGATCTCACGACTGCTCCGGCTCGGCGTCGCCGTCCTCGCGGGAGCGTGCGCGCTGGCCCCCGCCGCCGTACCCGCCTGTCCCAGCTCGCCCGCCGTCGAGGAGCGGCGCCAGCCGCCCGCGACCGCCGACGCCGACAGCGAGTACGACCGCGGCGTGCGCGCGCGCCTCGTGGGCGACTGGCCGGCGGCCGAGGCGGCGATGCGCCGGGCGCTGGCGCTGCGCGCCGCGTTTCCCGACGCGTGGAACGAGCTCGGCTTCGCGCTGCGCCACCAGGGGCGCTACCCCGAGTCGCTGGCGGCCTACGACGAGGCGCTGCGGCTGCGCCCGGACTTTCCCGAGGCGCTCGAGTACCTGGGCGAGGCCTACGTGAAGATGGGCCGGGTCGAGGACGCGCGCCGGGTGCTGGACCGGCTGCGTCCGCTGGACCCGGGGCGCGCCCGCGAGCTGGCCGAGGCGATCGCGAAGGGCCGCTAGAAGCGCGACGCGGTCAGCGTCACGTCGGCCTGGCTCCACGCGCTCTGGAAGCTCGCCTCGACCCGGGCGGCCTCCGACGCCCGCCCCCGCGCTTTCAAGCTTTGCGCGAGGCCGAAGAGCGACCAGCCGTTGCCGGGATTGCGGCGCAGGTCCTCGCGATAGACCGCCTCGGCGTCGGCGGGGCGGCCGGCCTGCAGCAGCACGGCGCCGAGCGCCTGGCGCACCGGGAAATACCACGGCGGCGGCTCGCTGAACCAGTGCGTGTCCTGCTCGGCCACCGCCGAACGCAGCAGCCGCTCGGCCGTCGCCCAGTCGCCGGCCTTCGCGGCGATCTCGCCGCCCAACACGTTGGCGGCGAGTCCCAGGACGTTCTTCGCGCGGAAGAAGAACGCGACGGTGCGCTCGGCCGGCACCGCCGCCAGGATCGTCTCCAGCTCGCCGAGCTCCTTCGCCGCCTCGGCGGCCTGCCCCTTGCGGTTGAACGCGATCCCGCGCGCGTAGTGCCAGACGCCGCTCGTGTACGCCCATTCGCGCGGGGGCGCCGGCGCCTGCAGCACCTCGTCCCACTTGCCGAAGCGCACGAGGGCGACGATCGGCGCGACCGGCGCCGTCTCCATGTCGGGCATCATCCGGATCATCTCGGGGGGCGCGTTGCCGGCGAACTCGCGGGCGGCCCGCAGCGTCTCCGCGCTGCGCCCCTGCATGGCGGCCGACTGCCAGATGAAGTCGATGTTGTGCGGATAGTAGAGGCCGCGGTAGATCGGGCTCGGCTGCGCCGTCTGGAAGTAGCCGCGGTCGGCGGCCACCGCGTCGGTGTTCACCCGCACCGCGTCGGCGTACCGCCCCACCCGCCAGTAGATGTGCGAGGGCATGTGCACGAGATGGCCGGCGCCGGGCATCTTCCCGGCCAGCCGGTCGGCCGCCTTCTCGCCGCGGCCGGGGCGCGCGCTTGCCTCCACCGCGTGGATGTAGAGGTGCAGCGCCCCCGGATGGTCGGGATTCTTCGCCAGCACGCGCTCGAGCGTCTGCACCAGCTCCTCGGTGCCCGGCTGCGGCGCGCCGTCCGGCATCCAGAGGTTCCACGGCCGCAGGTTCATCATGGCGTCGGCGAAGAACGTCGCCGCCTCGAGGTCGTCGGGGAACTGCCGCGCCACCTCGCGCATGGCGTCGGCGTAGGCGCGGTCGAGGTCCGCCCGCTTCGCCGCCGGGTCGGCCGAGTGGCGCTTCGCGACGGCGGCGATCAGCGCGCGCTCGACGGGGGACGCGCCGGCGGCGAGCGCCTGCGCCTGCCGCACGGCGGCCAGCGCCCGCCCCTCGCGGTCGGCGTCGGTCGGGGCGTTGTAGTTCGACCCCTCGGTGAGCGCGATGCCCCAGAAGCACATCGCGCACTTCGGATCCAGGCGCGCCGCCTCCTGAAACGCCCGCTGCGCTTCGTTATGGTTGAAGGCGTAGACCAGCCGCAGCCCCTGGTCGAACCAGCGCTGCGCCTGGGGCGACGCCGTCGTGATCCGGTAGGCGTAGTCGCCCAGCGAGTCGTAGAGCACCGGCCCGCCGCCGGCGGCGGGCTGGCCGTGGGCCATGTCGTGAGCCGGCGCCTGGGCGGTCTGGGGCTGCTGCATCGAGCAGGCGGCGAGGGCCAGCGACAGCACGAGCACCGGGAGCGGGCGGGCTATGTTCATGGCGCCCATTATAGGGTGCGCGGCCGGGTAAGATAGGCGGGCGATGGCGCACATCATCGGCATCGACACCGGCGGCACCTTCACCGACTGCGTCGTGATGGACGCGGGCGGGCGGATCGTCACCGCCAAGGCGCCCTCGACGCCGGCGGACTTCTCCGAGGGCGTGATGGAGTCGCTGCGACTGGCCGCCGAGCGGCTGGGCGTCAGCACCGAAACGCTGCTGAGCGACACCGCGCGGCTGGCGCTGGGCACCACGGTCGGCACCAACGCGATGCTGCAGCGGCGCGGCGCGAAGGTCGGGCTCATCACCACCCGCGGCCACCGCGACGTCATCCACATCATGCGCGGCGCCCGGGGCGTGCCCGGCCTCAACAACGTCCAGGTGCTGCACTTCCCGGAGAGCGGCAAGCCCGACCCGATCGTGCCCAAGCCCTTCATCGCCGAGGTGAGCGAGCGGGTGGACTGCAAGGGCCAGGTCGTCGTCGAGCTCAACGAGGAGGAGGCGGAAGCGGCGATCCACCGACTCGTGGCCAAGGGCGTGGAGGCGATCGCCATCTGCTTCCTGTGGTCGTTCAAGCACGCGGACCACGAGCGGCGCGTGAAGGCGATGGTCGAGCGGCTGGCGCCCGACGTGTTCGTCTGCTGCTCGGCCGACCTCATCCCGCGCTGGGGCGAGTACGAGCGCACGGTGGCGACGGTGCTCAACGCCTACCTGGGCCCGGTGATGTCGCGCTACCTCGGCCGCCTCGAGTCGCTTGCTCAGGCGGCAGGACTCCGCTATCCCCTGCAAGTGATGCAGTGCGGCGGCGGCGTGATCCCCGCCGCCGAGTCCGCGCGCCGCGCGTTCCTCACGCTGGACTCCGGTCCGGTGGCGGGCGTGCTCGCCTCGCAGTACCTCGGCGCCCTCATCGGCCACAAGCACGTGATCGCCACCGACATGGGCGGCACCTCGTTCGACGTCGGCCTCGTCTGGGACGGCGAGCCGGTGGCCTCCTACCAGAGCGTGGTCCACCAGTACGAGTACTTCGTGCCGCGCATCGACATCCGCTCGATCGGCAGCGGCGGCGGCTCGATCGTCTGGGTGGACGACGTGAGCGGCACCATGCGCGTGGGGCCGATCTCCGCCGGCGCCACCCCCGGCCCCGCCTGCTACGGCCGCGGCGGCGCGCAGCCGACGATCACCGACGCGGATCTCGTCCTCGGTTACGTGGACGCCGACTATTTCCTCGGCGGCCGGCTGCGCCTCGATCGCGAGAAGGCGCGCGCGAGCTTCGAGGCGATCGCCACGCGGGTGGGGCTGGGGCTGGTCGAGACGGCGGCCGGCGCCGTGCGCGTCGTCGAGCACCAGATGGCCGATCTCATCCGCAAGGCCACCGTGCAGAAGGGCTACGACCCGCGCGACTGCGTCGTCTACGCCTACGGCGGCGCCGGCCCCGTGCACGCCGGCGTCTACGCGCGCGAGCTGGGGGCGCAGGGCGTGGTCGTGCCGCTCGGCGGCCTCTGCTCGCTCTGGTCAGCGCTGGGCGCCGCCTCGGCGGACCTCCTCCATATATACGAGGCGGTGGACATCCGGCCGAGCCCGTTCGATCCCGCACGCGTGGCGCAGCACTTTGCTGAACTCGAAGACCGTGGCCGCGAGCAGCTTCACGCCGACGGCGTGGACCCGGCGACGGCGCGACTGGCGCGCTCGGCGGACATTCGCTACAAGGGGCAGATCAACGAGGTCGAGGTGCCAGTGACGGCCGGCGCGCTCGACGCGGCGGCGCTGGCCCAGCTCGTCGCCGATTTCCACCGGCGCTACGAGACCGTGTACGGCCGCGGCGCCGGGTTCCAGGAGGCGCGCGTGGAGATCGTCACCTACCGCGTGCGCGCCTCGGCGGTGAGCGCCAAGCCCCGCATCGTCGCCGCGCCCGAGGGCGACCGCGCGCCGTCGCGCGAGGCCCACGCCGGCACGCGCCCCGTCTACTGGTCGGAGCTGGGCGACTTCGAGGCCACGCCCGTCCTCTGGGGCGATCGGCTGCTGCCCGGCAACGTCGTGCCGGGGCCGGCGATCATCCAGGTGCCCGACACGACGATCGTCGTCCACCCGTTCCAGAGCGCGCGCCTCGATCCGTACGGCAACATCTTGATCGATTTGGGCGGCAAGTGATGGCGGCGCAGGCGATCGATGTCGGCGTAACGGACAAGCGTATGCGCGTCGAGCTGGCCGACGGCCGGACGCTCGTGGTCCCGACGGCGTGGTATCCCCGTCTGGCCCATGGGAGCGCCGAGGAGCGGAGTCGCTGGCAATTGATCGGTCGGGGCATGGGTATTCACTGGCCGGATCTCGACGAGGACATCAGCCTGGAGGGCCTGCTCGCGGGCCGGCGGTCGGGAGAAACGCGGCAATCACTCAGGCGATGGCTGAACACGAGGAAGGTCAAGTGATGGCCTGCGCAACCGTCGCTGAAGCGCACTGTATTGATTTAGCGACAGCGATGCCGGCGATCTGCTCCGTTAGAATGGGCGCAGCCAGCCGCGCGTACTACGCGATGTTCCAGGCCGCTCAAGTCGCGCTGGAAGCCGCGGGCGCCGGCCGCGTCCAGTGGAGCCATGCCGCCCTCCAGGCCGCCTTCACTACCGGGCTAATCCGCCGAAGCAAGGTCCGGCGGGCCGCCACGTTCGTCTCGATTGTCCAGGAGGGCACCACGCGTGGATCCGACCGTTAGGACGTCTGACCGGCGCGCGCTGCTCGACGCCAAGCTCACGGAGTTGCTCCTGCTCGCCAAGGAGCTCTGCCCCGCGGCGCGGGTTGAAGCCGCTGCCATTCAGTACGAGGACGAGGACGGGAGGGTGGACGTCTTCCCGCCTGCCGATCTCTCCGAGGACGAGGTGGAGCGCTTGGAGATGGCGATCGCGCGGCGCGCCGGCAGAATCTTCGAGACGACGGGCCTCTTCATCCTGTGCGCCGTCTTCGACTCCGCGGTTCAATCGTGAAAGGACACTGAGATGGCGGACCGGCCGCATCCGACCTCGATCACCGGCGGGCCGTACGACGGGACGACGTTCTCCTACATCCCGGGGCCGACGCTCGCGATCGATCCGAGCCTGACGCTGCACCGCGAGTGGACGGACAAGCTCGACCCGATCACCTACGAGGTCATCCGCCACAACCTCTGGAACATCAACGAAGAGCTGGGGATGACGATCCAGCGCATCTCCGGCTCGCCGGTGGCGATGTACGCCTTCGACCTCAACTCGTCCATCTTCACCGAGGACGGCGAGTTCATCTACTACGGTCCCTACCAGCTCTACATGTCGGGGGTCTCCGACGTGCAGGTGAAGTGGACGCTCGAGCACCGCTCCAAGAACCCCGGGATCTTCGAGGACGACATGTTTCTCTCGAACGACCCGTGGGTGGGCGCCGCGCACCAGATGGACGTGACGCTGCTGTCGCCCGTGTTCTGGGAGGGCAAGCTCTTCTGCTGGATCACCAACGTCCTGCATCAGTACGACGTGGGCGGCATCACGCCGGGCTCCTTCTGCCCCAACGCGCGCGACTCCTTCGACGAGGGCATCCTGATCCCGCCGGTGAAGATCGTCGAGCGGGGCGAGCTGCGCAAGGACATCGAGGCCGTTTATCTGAGATCCTCCCGGAAACCGTATCTCGTCGCGCTGGACCTGCGCGCGCAGATCGCCGGCAACAACACGGCCAAGAGCCGCATCCTCACGCTGATCCGCCGCTACGGCGCCGACGTCGTCAAGGGCGTGATGCGCAAGATCATCGACAACGCCGAGACGGCCTTCCTCGCCAAGCTCGCCAAAGTCCCCGACGGCACCTGGCGCGAGCGCTCGTACGTGGAGGTCGCCTACGTCGGCGATCGCAAGACCTACCAGGTCATGCTCACGATGAAGAAGGAAGGCGACAAGCTGATCTTCGACAACGCCGGCACCGCCGATCAGGTCGGCGCCATCAACACGACGTATTCCGGCTGGCGCGGCTCGCTGATGACCGCGATCAACGAGCTACTGTGCTGGGACCAGCTCTACGCCATCGGTGGGGCATTGAGACACATAGAATTTCGGCCCGCGCTGGGTTGCTTCACGTCGGCGACACATCCGGCCTCGGTTTCGACGGCGCCCGTGCAAGCGATGGAGATCTCGCTTTATCCAGCCTACAACACCATCAGCAAGATGCTCTCGTGCGACCCCGAGCTGAAGAAGGACGTGATGACCATCGGCGGCACGTCGCAGTTCCCGCTGACGGTCTTCCGCGGCATCGACCAGTGGGGCGAGAAGTTCGGCTACCTGCTGCTGGACCCCATGGTGGGCGCGATCGGCGCCTTCTCCTTCCGCGACGGCATCGCCACCGGCGGCCAGGTGCGCAGCCCCATCTGCCGCATCGGCAACGTCGAGCACAACGAGCAGTCCTTCCCGCTGCTGATCCTGCACCGCCGGGAGAACACCGACTCCGGCGGCGCCGGGAAGTACCGCGGCGGCAACTCCGCCTCGGTCGCGTTCATCCCCCACGGGACGACCCACATCACACAGGACACGGAGTCCTCCGGCGCCGCGATCCCGACCGCGCCCGGCCTGGCCGGCGGCTATCCGGCCAACACGAACTACTACCTGTTCAAGCGCGACACCGACGTGCTCCAGCAGTTCGCGCAGCGCCGGATGCCGGCGGACATCAGCGAGGTCCAGGGCCAGGAGGAGCTACTGCAGCTCCGTCAGATCGACATCCACCAGGGGCCGAGCGACGTCTACGAGGTGGCGTTCGCGGCGGGCGCGGGGTACGGCGATCCGATCGAGCGCGACCCGGAGGCGGTGCGCAAGGACGTCTACCTGGAGGACATCTCGCTGCGTGCCGCGCGGGAGCTCTTCAAGGTCGTGCTGACGGGCTCGGATGAGGATCTCCGCGTGGATGTCGAGGCGACCGCGGCGCTACGCCGCCAGGTGCTGACCGAGCGCCTGGGCCACGAGCCGCGCCCGTACGCCGGGCCGCACCTCTCGGTCATCCGTCATATCACCGACAATCTCGACCTGGTCAATCGGGACGGCACTCACTGGCTCGCCTGCTCCCGCTGCGGCCAGCCACTCGGCTCCGCGCGCGAGAACTACAAGACCCACTGCCACCGCGTGGACCGCCCGATCCAGGCCGCCAACACGCTGATCGGCGACCCGCAGCGCTTCATCGAGGACGTCGTGCAGTTCCGCCAGTTCTGCTGCCCGGCGTGCGGTCAACTCCTTGAAAACGAAGTTTGTAGAGCACACGATGCGATCTTGCACGACATCGAATTGACATCCAACAGCGAGGTTGCCTGAAAGAGTGCCTCAGTCGCACTTGAGCAGATCGGCGACGTGAAGGAATGCCTCCACTGCCTCTCTGTACACACCCGCCACCTTATCGATGTCTGGTTTCCTCGCCAAATAGTATCGGTTGTGTGCGGAGCGGTGGCCGACATCACGAAGGCTCTGCAAATCCTTTCGGACATTTCGCGGAAGGTTCCAGACTCCCTCGGCCAGGGCAGCGTTGATAAGTCCAGTTAGCTGAAGGAAGTCACCGGTAGTCGGATCCTTTATCTTGTGGTCGACCTTTTTCGCTTCAAAGGCCTCGATGATCGACGATTCGAGTAGTCGCCTCATCATAACTGCCGACGCGTCATACCATTCGGAAGCGTAGGCCCCGTTCATCTGCCGCCCGATAGCCGTGAGATAGCCACGACGCGTCTCCTGCAGTATCGCAAGCGGGAATATTCCGGCGGCCTCAAGGTGGCTTTGATCGGCGCTGGTCTCGGCAAACGCCGTCTTGAGATCGAACTGAAGTTCACGGACCGCGTTCTGTCTCTCTCTAGTGGACGAGTTCGCAGAGAATATGATCCGCAACAAGTCTGCCAGGCCAGGGCTATTTCCGGCGGCCCTAGGCGCCAGTTTCCTGAATGCAATCGTGGCGTCGGCACGCAGCGTTGCCATTTTGTCGGCGTAGAAATTATTGCCGCTCAGCGATTGACCGTGCTTCTTGGCGGTGCCAGCCGCCATCATCGCCTCAGCGGTCAGCTTCAAGAGCGTCTCCCGAGGCGGCAGTGACGCCGGCGGCTTGGCGAGCGACCGCGATGTATTTTCCCTCTTCTCAGCCAAAATCGGTCTCCTCCACACTGGCATACGTCTCGCGTCAGGCACCTATCACGGGACAGGCTCGGCGCCTGTTTCGGCTCAATGGTCTGTGCGCTGTTGCTTGAATTAGCCCCGGTGAGTTGTCTCCCATAGCACTCACTCTGTCGCCAATTCGCGCAGCAGCTCTGCTGCCCGATCCAGCCCCTTCTTAGACAGCAAGAACTTGCGCGTCCGGGTCCCCTTCTCACCGTGCTGTCTGATAAGACCGGCCGTCGCATCTTTGGCGAAGTTCCCAGTGAAATTCGCCATGTCATAGCAGGCATGCTCAACGCAGAGATCACGCAGCTCCTCGACGTCCACGAGGCGATCTCCGAACCCAACCTCCTTCACGTAAAGGTATGCGAGGCTGTATTTCGTTTGAAGTTCCCGTCTCGTCTTCCCCTCTACCCGCGCGAGAATATGAAGCTTGCCCTTGTCGTCGAACGCCACCAAGCGCTCGAGGGAGTCGATGTCCAGATCGAGCGCCCGTGCTAGCTTCTGATAGCCTTCTGCACCGTCTACAGCAGTCGCCATCGCGCCTGGCCCGCCCTGACCCGCGACTGTCCTCGCCGTTCGTCCGCCTGACGCGCGCGGCACCTCCACCGCGCCTGGGTGAATCGCAGACAAGCGATCGAGGGCGACACGGAATACGTCGGAGCGGTAGCGCTCATCCCACCGCTCTGAAAAAGCGACCGCATATTCGATGACTGAGGTTAGCTCGTCGAGAACGCGGTCCTTCGCACTTACGGCGCTTAGTTTAGAAGCCGCAATCACTTCCCGCGAAGCGTCGGGGCCCGCGAACTCAGTCCCACTAACGACGTCGTCGGTCTCCACATCGGCCGTATCAGGGACGCTACGGTGAGCACGCTGATCACGAGCAACATCACTCGCACGGCGTTGCCGCCTCGAACGCTTGGCCGGTTGGATAGCTTGACCACCACGTCGAGGCAGCTGCGTCGCACCAGATTCATCGGTCGAGACTGGACTGGCTACTTCGACGGGGTCCACCTCGGAAACGACAAGCCGCACGAGAGGGTCGGACGTCTTCGGTACCGTCATCCTCACTCCTCCTTGTTGAGCTCGCGGGCCACGTCCTTGAGGGCATAACCCGGAATGCTGTACGTGCCGCTTTCGTCGTCCTTACGAATGAGACCCTGGTCGGCGAATCGCTTCAGGATTGGTCGCAGAGTTCCACCGTTCATTCCCATGCGCGCTTCGATGTCCCGGGGGGCGAGACCTTCGGCGTGGCGCTGTTCCAGGAGATGGAGCGCTTCCTGGGCCAAAAGCGCAGTGAGGACCAGATCCCGTGCGCTGAGCGCGTCGCGAACCCCATGGAGAAGACCGAACGTGCCACGACGAGGGTCAAGACGGACCTTGTCCTGGAGCACGTTCGCGAGCAGCTCCCGGTTCACTCCCATTTCGTCGACAACGAGCTTCGCTAGAGGATCAACGTCCGACGCCATTGAGGTCTCCTTCCCTACTCCCTCTCCCTGAGACCATACCAAAGGACCCATAATTTCGCAACCATAAACACTTCGACTAAGTCGTTCCTGTGTCACAGAGCTCCCAGGACTTCGGCCGCGACGCCGTCCAGAGGGTACTCGCCGGGTTCAGCCAAGCCCGCTTGACCACGCCCGATTCAGCTTCCGAGGGCCCTGCGCATCCCAGTGGTTCAATATCATATGGGCGAAGTAAATGGAACCTCATGCGGGGCGCCGCCGGATGAAGACGGCGCACGCCGCTCGCAGGCCGGGGACCGGGGGAGCAATCCGATGGTCGAGAATCGCCGCGGGGCGGCGGTTCGGGTCCCGTATTTAGACACGACACGGTAGGGATGTTACTAACGTATATATAGTTAATATATATCGCTTTTAGGAGCATAAACTTCTTACCACTACGTTTTAGAGTCACACCGTTGGCTTGGGCCCCTGTGTCCAGCGGTATAAGGCCTCCGGCATCCACCGGTGCCAAGCGGCCTAGACGGGACCTCCGACAGGCCCAATTCGATCGTCCTCGGTACAATCTTGTAGGGGCGACTTCTCAGGGTAGGCCAATAGTCTCGATTTTTCGCGGCGAGAACCTACAGGTCAACTCATATGGGGCACCGTCGGATCATGCCGGCGCACGCCGCTCGCAGGCCGGGGACCTGGAGAGCAATCCGATGGTCGAGAATCGCCGCGGGGCGGCGCGTCAAGGCGCTACCGCTGACACGACCCGCGACGGATGGCTACGCGATCTGCAAACTGAACTGGGCGCGCCAAAAAGACCGCGGCCGCGTCCTCACTACCGCTCGCCGGCGGGTGAGCATCTTCGCCCGCCAGCTGGCGCTAGCGGAGACGCCTCATACGCAAGCCTGTGTGCCAAGCATCTTCCTCGCGGATCGCCACAAGGCCTGCCGGGGGGTCGTTGGAACGCATCATAAGTCGTCCCCTAAGATCGCCATGCGCTGTAACTCCCCGGCATTTCCACAATGACTTCCGCCGTCAATCTGCCCCAGCCTGACCGCCCTTCATTGCGTCCCTTCGAGCGGAGCCCGTCGGCCTACCCAGGGGCGTGCGCCCTCGAGCTGCGCCGCCAGCCGATACAACAGGCCCTCCTCCCCGAACCGCCCGGCGAACTGCACGCCGAGCGGCAGCCCGCTCGCCGACCACGCCAGCGGCACTGACATCGCCGGGTTCCCCGACGAGTTGAACAGCGACGTGAACCCGATGCTCGCGAAGACCGCGACCAGGTAGGCGTTGGCGTCGGTCGTCATCATGTCGAGCACGCCCAGCGGCTGCGGCGGCGCGCACATGGTCGGCGTCAGGATGATGTCGTAGCGCTCCAGGAAGCGGGCGACGATGCGGCCGACGGCGTGCATGACGCGGATGGACGCGGCGTATTCCGTCGCCGAGAAGGTGCGTGCGTCGAGTACGCGGTCCCACGTCATGCGCTCGACGTCGCCCTCGGCCAGCGGGCGGCCCAGCGCGGCGGCGCGCGCCTCGAGACTGGCGGCCACGTTGGCGGCGACGATCACGCGCGTGGCCTGGCGCCATTTCGCCTCGTCGATCTGCGGGCGCGCCTCCTCGACGTCGTGGCCGAGGCTGGCGCACAGGCGGGCGGCGTCACGTGCGGCCTCGGCGCACTCCGGATCGACCGGCGAGGGAATCCACGGCGTCACGTTCAGCGCGATCCGCAGCCGGCCCGGGTCGCGGCCGACCTCGTCCAGGAACGGGCGCGCCGGAGGGGGCGCCCAGTAGGGATCGCCGACGTCGGGGCCGGACGTCGCGTCGAGGAGGGCGGCGCTGTCGCGCACGCTCCGTGTCAGCGCGTGGCCGACAGACGCGCCGCCCCAGCCCTCGCCCGCGTCGGGGCCCATCGGGTTGCGCGCGCGGGTGGGCTTGAGACCGAAGAGGCCGCAGCACGAGGCCGGGATGCGGATCGAGCCGCCGCCGTCGGTGCCGTGGGCCATCGGCAGCATGCCGGAGGCGACAACCGCGGCGGCGCCGCCGCTGGAGCCGCCGGCGCTGTGCGAGAGCTTCCACGGATTGCGCGTGGGACCGAAGAGCCGCGGCTCGGTGGACGGGGCCAGCCCCATCTCGGGGGTGTTCGACTTGCCGGCGATGACGAGGCCGGCCCGGCGCAGCCGTGCCGTGATCTCGCTGTCGTGATTCGCGACGTCGTTGGCGAAGAGCGCGCTGCCGTTGGCCGTGACGGCGCCCGTGTAAAGGACGCCGATGTCCTTCAGCAGATAGGGCACTCCGGTGAACGGCCCGCTCGGGAGCCCGGCCGTGATCGCCTTGCGCGCCTCGTCGTACAGGCGCGCGACGACGGCGTTGACCACGGGATTGCGCGCCTCGATCCGCTCGATGGCCGCTTCCAGGACCTCGGCCGCGGTCACCTCGCGACGGCGGACCAGCTCGGCGAGGCCGAGGCCATCGTAGCGCTCGTACTCCGCCAGCACGCTCACGCGAACGCGTCCGTGAACCGGCGATAGGCCTCGAGCGGGTCGCCGAATTTCTGGTGACCGGCGGTGTGGTGGGCGCACGCCAGCAGCAGCGTGTCACGGTCCTCCGCGGTGCTGGTGGCCCAGTCCTCGACCAGGCCGAGGCCGATCTCCTGGTTGTGGGGATCATTGCCCTCCTTGACCGCGCACAGCGCCAGCGCCGCGGCGAGCGGCGCGCGATCGTGGCCCGCGTCCAGATACGCGCGCGTCCACGCCACGCTCTCGTCCGGCTTGAGCGCCACCTGCGCAGCGTCCAGCCGCTCGAGCAGCGCGCCCGCCGCCAGCCCGCGCGCGCTCGAGGGCGGCCGCGCGTCCGAGGCGCCGTTGCCGGGAGTGCTGCGCGTCCAGTGCGAGGCCTGGTTGATGAACGAGCCGGCGACGTACAACAGCTTCAGGCGGTGCGGGTGAGCGAACGTGTCGTAGAACCACCGCAGCGTGTTCGTGTACTCGAAGCCGTGATGCGGCATCGAGAAGTTCGCCGGGCTCCCGACCGCCAGCACCACGCGCGCCGCCGCCACCTGGATCGCGTCGAGGATCTGGCGCGGATCCTTGCCGGCCAGGAGCAGCGCGGTGATCGCGTGGATGTAGGCGGGCTCGGGATCGTCCAGGATTGCGCGCTGGAGGCGGTGCGCCTCGTTGGGTGCCAGCGGCGCCGCGTTGGCGAGCAGGCGTGCCTCGGCGAGGCGCTTCGGCGAGGGCTCCATCGAGGACTTCGGCTTCGTGTCGTCCTCGGCCAGGTGCATCCAGCTCACCTGGCAGGCCATCTCGTAGGCCGAGTGCCAGCGCGGGCCCACGGCCATGTCGAGCGCGCCGGCGTACAGCACGTCGTGGGCGTCGTCCCAGCCGATCGCCTCGCCGATCTCGATCGTCGCGCGCGCGCGGTGGGCCTTGTGGCCGGTGGTGTAGGAGCGGTTGTAGAGCATGCGGTCCTGCACGTCGATGAGCCCGGCGAAGGCCAGGTGCGCGAGCAGCTCGCTGCGGCGCTCACGCTCGGCGAACAACCCCAGGAACACGCGATACGCCTCGACCACCTCGCCGCGCTGCACGAGCGTCAGCCAGTGGTTCAGCCGCTCCTCGAACGGGCCGTCGAGGGTGACGGGCTCCTGGTCCGGCCAGTGGCGCTCGGGCGGCGCGATCGGCGCGTTCGGATCGCGCTTCTGGCCGCGGCCGCCGTAGTGGCCGGGCATCCGGCCCAGGAGCTGGTTCCACGGATCGAGCCCCGTCGGCACATACCAGATCGTCTGCGCCAGCGGCAGGTACTCGAGCGCCGGGGCCAGCAGCTTCGGCAGGCGCAAGCTCGTGCGCGCGCTCAGCAGGCAGTGGTCGTTGTTGACGAAGCGCACGAAGCCGTCGTCGATGCGCTGGTGATACGGCACGTGCGTGTACGGCGCGTGGATGCGCACCGTCTCGCGCACGATCTCCGTGCGCGGCCGCCCGACGCGGGCGAGATCGTAGTACACGGCGCTGGCGCCGATCTGGTCGCGCGCGAGGATCCGCTCTTCCAGCTTCGCGTAGAGCATTTATCCCTTGATGACCTGGCCGTACGCCGGCTTCATCGCCAGGCCGGTGCCATCGGTGAAGATCTGCTTGACCTCGAGGAAGTCGTCGAGCCCGTGGTAGCCGAGCTCCCGCCCCATGCCGCTCTGCTTGTAGCCGCCCCAGATGCCTTCCACCGGCTGGGCGTAGTTGTCCCAGATCCAGATCGTGCCGGCGCGGATGCGGCGGGCCACCCGCATCGCGCGCGGGTAGTCGGCGGTCCAGACGCCGGCCACCAGGCCGAAGTCCACGGCGTTGGCCAGCTCGATGGCCTCCGCCTCGTCGCGGAACGTGGTCACTGTCACCACGGGGCCGAAGATCTCCTCCTGGCCCAGGCGGGAGGCGTTGTCGACGCCGTCGAAGATGGTGGGCTCCACGTAGTAGCCGTGTTCCCAGGTCTCGCCGGAGAGCTTGTGGCCGCCGGTGACCAGGCGGAACCCCTGATCCACGCCGTACTTGATGTAGTCCTGCACCACACGCTCCTGGTTGCTCGAGATCAGCGGGCCCATGTCGGTGGTGGGCTTGGAGGGATGGCCGACCTCGATCGTGCGCGTCAGCTCGACGACGCGATCCAGGAAGCGCGCGTGGATCCCCTCCTGCACGAGCAGCCGCGTGGTGGCGCCGCACGCCTGGCCGGCGTTGCGGAACATGCCGAAGACGGCGGCGCGCGCGGCGCCCTCCACCTCGGCGTCGTCGAAGATCAGGTAGGGGGCCTTGCCGCCCAGCTCCAGGCTCATCCGCTTCACGGCCATGCCCGCCTGGGCGCCGATCCGCTTGCCGGTGCCGGTCTCGCCGGTGAACGAGATCTTGTTCACCTTGGGGCTGGCGATGATCTCGCTGCCGACGACCGTCCCCGGTCCCGGCACCAGGTTGAGCACGCCCTTCGGCAGCCCGGTCTCTGGATGAGCCGCACCAGCTCGTAGGTGGCGGCCGGGGTATAGCTGGCCGGCTTGATCACGATGGTGCAGCCGGCGGCGAGCGCGGGGGCGACCTTCCGCGCGGTCTGCGTCAGCGGAAAGTTCCACGGCGTGATCATCCCCACCACGCCCACCGGCTCGCGCACGAGGTTGATCATCGAGCCGCTGGGCAGCGTGAAGCTCTCGCCGTAGATCTTGCCGGCCAGGCCGGCGTAGAAGTCGAAGATGTCGGCGGCCGCCGCGATGTGCGGCACCGCCTGCCGCATCGGCATGCCGACTTCCAGGCTGACGACCCTGGCCAGACGGTCGGCGTTCGCGCGGATCAGCTGCGCGGTGCGCGTCAGCGCCTGCTCGCGGAGCTTGTAGTTGTAGATCCAGTTGCCGGCGTTGGTGTCGAACGCGGTCCGGGCGGCGTCGATGCCGGCCCGCGCGTCCGCCTGCGTGCCTTCCTCGGCGACGGTGGCGACCTGGCGGAAGTCGGCCGGGTTCTCCCGCTTGAATTGCCGGCCGCCGGAGGCCTTGCCTTCGTCACCGTTGATCACCAGCGGGCAGTGCAGGGGCAGCGCGAGACTCTCGGCATCGGCCATGGGTCACTCCTCGTGATACTTGAGGCGGACCATGAGTCTGGCGCGAACGATTGTCAAGTGAGGTATAAAGCGTCCATGAAATTCGGTCTCTATAGCTCGATCGCCAACCCGCCGCGGGGCGAGCACCTGGAGCGCTGCATCGACGAGGTGATCGCCGAGGCCCAAGCGGCCGAGGCGTGCGGCTTCGACTCCTGCTTCTTCGGCGAGCATCATCAAGATCGCGACGGCTTCCTCCCCTCGCCGCTCATCGTCGCCACCGCCGTGGCCGCGCGCACGACGACGCTGCGCGTGGGCACTTCGGTCATCCTCCTGCCGCTCCACCATCCCGTGCACGTGGCGGAGGACGTGATCACGCTGGATCTGGTCTCGAAGGGTCGCGTGATTCTCGGCGTTGGCATCGGCTACCAGGCCGACGACTTCCGCGCTTTCTCAGTGCCCTTCGAGCACCGCCTCGCGATCTTCGAGGAGAGCGTGGAGATCCTGCGCCTGTGCTGGGCGGGCGAGCGGTTCTCGTTCAAGGGCAGCCACTACACCCTCGACGACGTGCAGGTCCGCCCGCGGCCGTTCCGCACGCCGGGGCCGCCGCTGTGGATCGGCGCCAGCGTGACGGCCGCGGCGCGCCGGGCCGGCCGCATCGCCGACGGGTTCGTGGGGACGCCCAGCACCGGCCTGGCGAACGCGACGCGCCTGGCCGACGCTTATAAGGACGCAGCCCGCGAGGCGGGCCGCCCGGCCGAGGTCGTCCAGATGCGGGATGCCTGGGTGGCGTCGACGCGGGCCGAGGCCGATGCCGTGTACGGCCCGCACGTCATGACGGCGTACCGCTACTACTGGGAGCACCGCCTGGCCGAGTTCGCGAATATGCCACCGGGGACAGAGTTCACGCTGGACAACCTGGCCCCCGACCGGCTGATCCTCGGCGACCCCGAGACGTGCGTGCGCGAGTTCCAGCGCTGGCAGAAGGCCACGAGCGCGAGCACGTTCCTATTACGCCTGCGTCACGCCCACTCCGGCGGGCCGCCGCACGAGCAGATCATGCGGGCGATCCGTCTCTTCGGCGAGCGCGTGCTGCCGTACGTGAAGGACTGACGATGGGCGACGTCGGCCTCATGGGCATGCACGTGCCGGGGATGTCGTGGCTCGAGATGCGCGAGGCGGCCGTCCTCGCCGAGGATCTCGGCTACAGCTGCCTCTCGATGGGCGAGTCGTGGGGCGAGGACGCCCTGACCTCGCTGGCCCAGCTCGCGGCCGTCACCTCGCGCATCCGCATCGGCACCAGCATCGTGCCGGTCTTCGCCCGCTCGCCCGCCAACCTGGCCATGGCGGCGCTGAACCTGGATCGCATGAGCGAGGGCCGGTTCTTCCTCGGCCTCGGCACGAGCGGCCGCCTGGTGATCGAGGACTTCCACGGCGAGACGTTCGCCAAGCCGCTGACGCGCATGCGCGAGTACATCGACATCATCCGCAAGGCCGCGCGCGGCGAGCGCCTCGATCACGACGGCGAGTTCTTCAAGACCAGGCGCTTCCAGCTCCGCTTCACGCCGTTCCGGGCGAGCCTGCCCATCTACATCGCGGCCCTGAGCCCGCCGAGCCTGCGCCTCACCGGCGAGCTGGCCGACGGCTGGCTGCCGATCTTCCTGGCGCCGTCGCGGATGACGGCGGCGGTCGCCGAGGTCAAGGCGGGCGCGGAGGCCGCCGGGCGGACGCTGCGGGACATCGCCATCTCGCCCCAAGTGTCGATCTACGTGACGGACGACGTGAAGGCGGCCCGCGATCGCGAGCGCCCGCACATCGCCTTCTACATCGGCGGCATGGGGGTCTTCTACCACCAGTACATGCACCGCATCGGCTTCGGGGCCGAGGCCGACCGCGTGCGCGAGGCGTTCCTGGCCAAGGAGCGCGAGCGGGCGGCAACGCTGGTGACCGACGAGATGGTCGACGCGATGACGATCCTCGGCACCCCGGCCCAGTGCCGCGAGCAGATGCAGCGCTTCTTCGACGCCGGCGTGCAGGAGGTCCGGCTCGTCTTCAACGAGCCGGACAAGGACGCCTACCTGCGCGCGCTGCGGGCGGTCGCGCCCCGCGTCAGTTCTTGATCCACTCCCCCATGAACCGCGCGTAGCAGTCGCGCTCACCCGGCATCTTCGGCCAGCCGGCCAGCAGTCGCGCGGCGGCGAGCAGCAGGCGATCCCGCAGGTGCGTCGAGTTCTGCGCGTGCTCCTCGAAGGCGGAGTGCGTGATCTTCTGGTTGTGCGGGTCGTCCTGGAACTTGCAGGCCGTCAGCGCGAGAGTGGCCTGGAAGGCCTGACGGTCGGCGCCGGAACGAAGATAGGCGTCGGCCACCGCGCAGGTGCGCGGGATGTCGTAGGCCAGGATCGCCTCGTCCAGCTCCTCCAGCAGCGCGGCCGGCGGCCGGCCGTTGCCGTCGAAGCGGGCGCACTCCTCCTCGAGCACCGAGCGGGTGAGCTTGTTGGAGCGCGCCACGTCGTTGACGAAGTTGGCCATCAGGTAGAGCACGCGCGGCTGGTAGGGGTTGTCGCTGGTGCGCAGCCAGTAGTTGGCCGTGCTGCAGTAGTCGAACGGGTGCTGGCCGTCGGTGAACTGGCGCGGCACCGTCGTCCTCAAGATCAGCTCGGCGGCGCCGATCTGGATGGCGTCGCCGAGGCTGCGGAGCGACACGCCGTTCTTCAGATGCGTGGTGACCTGGCTCCACACCGTCGGTCCGTCGGCTTCCATGAGCAGGCGCACCAGCGCCCCGACCTCCGCCGGGGTGAGCGAGCCCTGGTTGTTGGCCTTGAGCGTCTTGCCGGCGTCGGGGAACTCGGCGGTCACGGTCACGCAGGCGGCGTCGTAGACCGAGTAGTAGAGCGGGCCGATCGCCATGTCGGGCACGCCGATGTAGAACACGCCGCGCGCGCGATCCCAGCCGACGGCCTCCGCCAGATCCACGATGGCGCGCGCCCGCAGCGCCTTGTGCCCCGTGTTGCGCGCCTTGCGACCGGCCACCGTGTCTTGCAGGTCGATGAGGCCCAGGAAGAGCATGTGATCGCGCAGGCGCGGCCGGGCCGCCGCATCGTCGGCCAACCCCAGGAACAGGCCGTAGGAACGGCGCACGTCGCCGCTCATCGACGCGATCATGTGCGCGTGCAGCCGCTCCTCGAGCGAGCCTTCCTGGGTGATGGGCGGCTCCTCGCGGTTCCACACGACCGGGCCGTAGGCGGGCGGCGGCACGTTCATCCCCTTCATCGTGGCGTAGCGGCCGGGGTACTTGCCGCGGAGCTGGTTCCAGATGTCGAGGCCGGCCGGGATGTACCAGACGCTCTGCAGCAGCGGCAGCAGCCGGTAGGGCTCGGGCAGGAACGGCGCCAGGTCGTGCGAGGCGCGCAGGCCGAGGATCGTGTGGTCGTTGTTGATGAGCGTGATCTGCCCGTCGCGCACGTCGATGTGGCTCGGCACCTGGACGAACGGCGCCTCGGCCGCCGTCACCTCGCCGAGCGCGTCGCCCACCGAGCGGCCCTCGCGCCGCACCATGCGGAAGAAGAGATCGGTCGTGCGGGCCTGGTCGCGCGCCAGGATGGCGTCGGTCAGCTGGTCGACGGACGTGGGCGGCATGGGGGCTCCCTCAGTCGAACCCGACGATCTCGACCCAGTTGGCGCCCTTGCCGACCGGGTATTGCTTGAGCAGCCGCAGCGCGCCGCTCGCCTGGTCGATCGCGTAGACCGAGATCGTCGGCGACTTCTCGCCCGAGGCGACGAGGAACTTGCCCTTGGGATCGATCGCGAATCCGCGCGGCTGCTTCTCGGTGGGCGTGCTACTCACGTACGCGAGCTTGCCGGTCGCGGCGTCGACCGTGAACGCGGCGAGCGAGTTGCTCGTGCGCTCCGCGATATAGAGGAAGCGCTCGTCCGGCGTCATGTGGATGTCCGACGCCCAGATGTCGTTGTCGGTGTTGCGCGGCGCGACGTTGGG
>JBGQFW010000042.1:0-33769 GCA_041497115.1 Methylomirabilia bacterium | reverse complement strand
CAGCGACCGCTCGATCGCGGTCCAGTCGAGATCGGCCAGGCGGGCGGCGATGTTCATTTCTCACATGGGGGCCCCGAGATGGCCCCCAACCCCCCAAACGTTCGCAGCGCCCCGGCGGAGCCGTGGCGCTCCTCTGGAGTGGTTACCGTCGCGCGGGGCCCCGAGATGGCCCCCGAACCCCCAGATGTTCGTCGCGGCCCGGCGGAGCCGTGGCGCTCCTCTGTTATACGGTCAGCGGTAGGCGTCGGGTGGCTGGAGGACCGTCTTCCAGAAGACCGGGTCGTGGCCGGGGAAGATCCGGGCTCCGGTGAGGCGAGCGATCGTCTTGATCTTCTTGATCGCGTGCAGGGCCAGCGTGGGGTTCCACACCACGCCGGGGACGCGCTCCTTCTCGGCGTGCTCGAGCCAGTAGCAGGCGTCGCCGGTCAGCAGCACGGGGCCCGATTGCGGCAGGTGCACCAGCAGCGACTGGTGGCCGGGGGTGTGGCCGTCGGTGCGCAGCAGGGTGAGGCCGGGTGCCAGCTCGGTGTCGCCGTCGAGCAGCCGCCAGCGGTAGCCGGGCAGGTCGAAATTCTTCCGGTAGTAGAACGGCTCGAAGAACGACGCCGGGTACTGCGCGTACGCGTACTCGTCGCGCTGCACGATCAGCTCGGACTTGCGGAAGAGCTGGGCGCCGCCGGCGTGGTCGTAGTGCAGGTGCGACATGACGACCAGGTCCACGTTGTCGGTCTCCAGGCCGAGGGAATCGAGCCGGTGGACCAGCAGGTCCTCGTCGGTGAAGCGGGCGAACGAGTCGTTGCGCATGAGGCCGGGCACCGCGCGCGGGGAGACGCCGGTGTCGAAGAGCACGAGCCCGTCGGTGGTCTTGATCAACCAGCAGGCGATGGGGATCTGCGTCTTCGCCTCGGCGTACTCGCCGTAGAAGAGCAGCGAGCGCTGGGCACCCATGAAGCCGTTCTGCAGCGCGTAGAGGGCCTCGACCGCCATCGCGCCGGCAATTTTAGCACGCGGCCTAGAACGCGGCGACGCGCGCCGCCCGGATCAGCAGGCCGAAGACGGCGATGTGGACGAGCCAGCCGAGCAGGCACACGACGATCGCGCGGCCGGTCGAGCGATAGTCCAGCGCCTGCCGCACGGCGACCACCATCGTGACCAGCATCCAGAGCGCGGCCACGACGAAGGCGAGGCGGCCGAAGAACGGCAGCACTCCCAGCACGCGCACGATGCCCGGCGCGGCGGCGAAGCCCAGCGTGCGCAGCAGCTCGCCGACGTCGGCGCGGGTGTCCGCCTCGGGCATCAGCCGGGCGCCGATGAGCCAGATCAGCCACGCCCAGACGACCCAGGACACCAGCGACGCCAGCGAGAACCCGATCAGGCCGCCCAGGCCCGCGCCGGCGCCGAGCCCGGCGGCGGCGGCGCTGAGCACCACGACGCCGAGCGCCTGGCCGGTGGCGCCGCGATCGGCCTCGACCTCCTCGTAGACCCGCGCGTCGAGCCTGGCCGCGCCAACCATCCGCTGGACGAACGTCATCGCTCAGTCGATCACCTTGTCCGCGCGCAGGCGCAGGGACGGCGAGATTGCGACGCCGAGCGCCCGGGCGGTCTTGCCGTTGATGACGAGCTCGAACGTGGTCGGCTGCTCGACGGGAAGATCGGCGGGCTTCGCGCCCTTGAGGATCCTGTCCACGTAGCGGGCGATCGCGCGGGTCACCTCGAGCGCGTTCACGCTGTAGGAGACGAGGCCACCGGCCTCCACGAAGTCCGGGAACGGGTACATCGCCGGGAGCCGGGCCGCGCGCGCGAAGTCGAGGATCTGGTCCCGCTCGGACCAGAACAGCGGATCGGGCGCCAGGAGCATCGCGTGTGGGCGCGCGGCCCGCGCCGTCGCGAAGGCCGGCGCGAGGTCCTCGGGCTTCTCCACCTCGACGTATTCGAGCGTCGTGCGATAGAACTCCAGGGTCAGCGCCTTGGCCTGGGCCCGGCGGGCGGCCGCGGCCGGATTGCGCCGGAGGAACACCACCACGCGGGAGAGCGACGGGACGAGCTCGCGCAACAGCTCGAGCTGCTTGCTGACAAGCTCCTGCGGCACGCTCAGTCCCGTGATGTTGCCGCCGGGCCGCGCCAGGCTCTGGACCAGCCCCGCCTCCACCGCATCCGCGGTCCCCCCCATGACGATCGGGATCGTCGTGGTGACCTTGCGGGCCGCCAGCGTCGCCGGATTCCCGCCGCCGGTCACGATGAGGTCCACCTTGCGCTCCACGAGGTCGGCGGCGAGGGCGGGCAGACGCTCGGCCCGCCCCTCCGCCGAGCGATACTCGATGACGATCGAGCGGCCTTCGACGTAGCCCAGTTCGCGCAAGGCCGCGCGCAATAGCTCGAGCGGCGCGCTCGCCGAGGCCGTCGAGCTCAGGAACAGAAGGCCGATCCGCGGGGTCTTCCCGGACGACTGCGCCTCGGCGGCGGGCGCCGCGGCGAGGAGTGCGAGGACGAGCGCGAACGCCATGCGCAATGTCGGCACCGCGGCGATCTTCCGTCAGCCGTCGGCCCCGCGCAACGCGATTCTTGCCACCGGGCCGACTGGCGTAGAATCCCGGCATGGACTTCGCGCTGACCGAGCAGCAGGAGCTGATCCGCAAGGAGGTCTCCGCCCTGGCCCGCACCTTCCCGCCGGAGTACTGGCTGGAGAAGGACGGCAAGGCCGAGTACCCGTGGGAGTTCGTCAAGGCCTTCGCGGCGGCCGGCTGGCTGGGGGTGATCATCCCCGAGGCGTACGGCGGCTCCGGCCTCGGCGTCACCGAGGCCTCGCTGATGCTGCACGACATCGCCGCCTCCGGCGCGGGCACCAGCGGCTGCTCGCCGATCCATTTCTACTGCTTCCCGCCGATGCCGGTGATCAAGCACGGCACCGAGGCGATGAGGCGGAAGTACCTGCCGCGCATGGCCACCGGCGAGATCGTCATGTCGTTCGGCGTCACCGAGCCCAACGCCGGTACCGACACCTCGCGCATCCAGACCCGGGCCGAGCGGCGGGGCGATCGCTTCGTCGTCGACGGGCGCAAGGTGTGGAACACCAACGCCCAGAACGCCACGCATATCTTGCTGTTGGCGCGGACATCGCCGCGTGACGACACGAAGCCCTTCAAGGGGTTGACGCTGTTCTTCACCGAGTTCGACCGCACGAAGATCACCGTGCGGGTGATCGAGAAGCTCGGCCGCGCCGCGGTGGACAGCAACGAGATCTTCATCGACGGCCTGGACGTGCCCGCCGAGGACGTCGTCGGCGAGGTGGGACAGGGGTTCTATCACCTGCTCGACTCGCTGAACCCCGAGCGCATCTTCACCGGCATCGAGGCGGTGGGCATCGGGCGCGCCGCGCTGGCGCGCGCGGTGGACTACGCCAAGGAGCGCATCGTCTTCGACCGGCCGATCGGCCAGAACCAGGCGGTGGCGCATCCGCTGGCGATGGCGTGGGCCAAGCTGGAGACGGCCGAGCTGATGTGCCTCAAGGCCGCCTGGCTCTTCGACAACGGCCGGCCGTGCGGGGCGGAGAGCAACGCCGCGAAACTGATGGCGGCCGAGGCGGGCTTCGAGGCGTGCGACGCGGCGCTGCAGACCCACGGCGGCTACGGCTACGCCAAGGAGTTCCACGTCGAGCGGCTGTGGCGCGAGGTGCGCCTCTACAAGATCGCCCCGGTGTCCCAGCAGATGGTGCTCAACTACCTGAGCGAGCACGTGCTGGGACTGCCCAAGAGCTACTGAGTCCCTGGGAGGACGAAAGCCATGGACAGGCCCGTGAGCATCGCGTGGAAAGTGGCGCTGGCAATCCTGCTCGGCGCCGCCGTGGTCCTGGCCGCGCCGGTGATGGGCGCCGTTGCCCACGCCGCCGACGACAACCCGGTGGCCGGCCTCAAGGACGTCCGCATCGCCTTCGACATCACCGCCGGCGAGCCCGGCCGCATGCTGCTGATCCTGAACACCATCGAGGAGACGCGCGAGAGCTTCGTGAAGCAGGGGATCGCGCCGCACTTCGTGCTGGCCTTCCGCGGCCCCGCCTCGCTGCTGACCCAGAGCGATCTGTCAAGGCTGAAGCCCGAGGACCGCGAGACCGCCGGCAAGGTGGCCGCCAAGCTCAAGGCGCTGCGCGCCACCGCCGGCATCGAGCGCATGGATCAGTGCAGCATCGCCATGCGCGGCCAGAAGGTGGACAAGGCCAAGGTCCTGCCCGAAATGACGATCGTGGAGAACGGCTGGATCACCCTGGTCGGCTACCAGGCCAAGGGCTACGCGTACATCGCGCCCTGATCAAGATGGGGATAGTCGGCCAGCGGCTTGCGCGTCGGCGAGTCCGCTTCCTTCAGCGAGTCGTCCAGCAGCCCCTTCGTCCGCGCGTCCGTCGCGCCCACCCGCGCGCCCGCCAGCGCCTGACGCCCGGCCGCCCCCATGTCCACCAGGACGCCGGCGGCCGCGAGCTGCAGGACGTAGTCGTGGTCGAACAGCATCTGCGTCAGCACGGGGATGTCGGCGTCGCCGACGCAGCTGCGCAGCGCGATCAGCGTGTACATGTTCGTGCCGCGCGTCATGTGGGCGTAGCCGGTGTTGCGGTTGATCACCCGCTTGAGCCCGTCGTAGCGCGAGGCCGCGGCGGCGGCGGTGCAGGCGGCCACGATGACGGCGATGGCCAGCGCGCGTCTCATGGGTCGATCCTACTAGCATCCGGCCCGCGGAGGCCGGCTACGGCAGCGGGATCGCGTGGTAGTCGCCGACCGGGTTACCGGCCACCGTGGTGAGGCGAGCCGGCAGCGGTGTCGCCTGCAGCGGCGGCTCGCTCCGATAGAAGCGGAAGTCGCGCACGCTGTACAGGCGATCGGGCGCGAGCACGGCAAAGTCGAACGCTAGGTCTTCGCCCGCGAAGAACGATTCGACCGCCCCCTCCTCGAGGCCCACGACGAACGTGCCCGCCGGTCCGAGACGCGGCCGAAACGAGAGGAGGACGGCGCCCGTCGCGGCGTGCGGGCCGAGGTCGTGGAAGCTCTCCGGGACTCGGAAGGCCTCGCGCGCCCGGCGCGCGGCGGCGTCCCACGCGACCACGCTTCCGATGGGCCGCGGGCCGTCGCGGAAGGCGTCGCCGAGCAGGACCAGGCGCTCGCCGCTGGGCGCCGGCCGTGCGCGGCGCGCGTCCACGAGCTGGGCCGGCGGCTGCAGCACGGCGCCCCGGCGCGTGACCACGCTGAAGCCGGCGAGGTTCGCGTCCGTGTTGCAGGGCGAGGTGAGACACGTGTAGCTCCACCGCTGCGTCGTCTGCTGGATCTCCCCGGCGTCGAAGCTGCCCAGCCCCGCGCGCGCCAGTGCGTCGCGGATCTCCGGCTGGAACCAGCCTGCCGCGCTGAGCGTCAGGTCGCCGACGCGCGCGTCGAGGCTCGCGTCGAGGCCACTCGTGCTCGCGCGCAGCGCGAGGCTCGCGGGCTCCCAGATCTCGTCGGTCTGGCCGTCGCGGCCCCCGCCGGAGTATGTCGTGATCGAATGACGCCAGGCGCCGGGGAACTGGGCGGTGCCGAATCCGCCGCTGCCCCACGGGGGCGCTTCGCTGGCCTGGCGAGAGACGATGGTGACGGTCGGCTCCGCCGTGGAGGCCAGGGTGATGCCGGCGCCGAGGTCCACGAGGGCCCAGATCGTGCTGGCGTCCTCCGGGAAACGGGGCTGCAGCGGCAGCGTCGTCGCCACGAACGGCTGCCCCGCGGCGTCCAGCCGGAGCCACGGCACGCTGACCGCGGCCAGCGGCGGCCGGGTGAGATAGACGACGGCGAGGCCGAGGATACGGCCGTCGCGGTCGGCGGCGACGTCCACCAGGTCCCACAGGTACGGCTCGTCCGCCCCGCCGAGCTCGACGTTGTGCTCGGCGTCCAGGCGGATGGGAACGCTCGCGGCGAACGCGACCGTCTGCTGGTGCAGCGTCTCGAATGCGATGGGCGTCTGCGTCACCGAGACCGTCTCGTAGAAGTTCGCCGGCGTCGTCCACTGCGCCGCCAGCGTCTGCTGCCAGCGGCCGATCTGCTGGCGATGGTCGATCGTCTGGTCGAGCACGATCGTCGTCACCAGCGGCGCCGACGCGAACGCCAGCGAGACGACGTTCCGCGGGCGCAGCTCGACCGTCGTCGGTGTCCCCGAGACCATCGGCTCGACCGAGCCGGGGCGCCGGACGATCTCGTACGTGGCGACGAACCCCGGCGGATCGGCGCGCAGCGGTGTGCGGGCCACCAGCACGTCGTCGCCGTCCCCCCACTTCACGTCCTCGAACGTCGCGGTGGCGAGCGGAAGATCGAACACCCCGAGCGGCGTCCGCAGCCGCCACCGGTCGCCCCCGGCGAAGACCTCTTCGACCCTGACGCCGCCGAGGACCTTGCCGATCACCGCGCCGCGGAAGTCGTCGCGCTTGCGCTCGAGGCCCAGCGTGCCCTCGTACACGGCGACGAAGCGCTCGGCGTCCGCGGGTGGCTGGAAGCGGGCCGGGGGCAGGGGCTGATCGGGCGCGATGCCGATCACCACCGGGGGGTCGAGCGCGGCGGCGCGCACGCGCTCGCCGGCGGGCGTGTCGGCGTAGAGCGCCAGCGTGCCCTCGTACAGGGGCTCGGACGAGCCGTTGACGCCGGTGAGCCGGACCAGCGCGGGATCGAGCGGATCGACCTCGACATCGGCGTCCAGCCGCCCGCGGAAGAAGTAGTCGAGCAGCCCGGCCGAATAGCCGATCGCGCGCGGCAGCAGCTCGCCCGCGTAGTCCTCGTGGACGCGGGCGTCGAGCGTCCGGATCGGGAGCACGAGAGGCCCGGTCTCGGCCGCGCGAAGCTCGCGATACAGCGCGCCCTCGGTCGCGAAGTGCCTGATCTCGACGGCGCCGTCGCCCGCCACGCGAGGGAAGTAGAGGCGGAATCGCCCCGCGCCCTCGGCGACCTCCTCGAGGAACGGCGCGCCCAGCACGCCGAGGTCGGGGCGCCGCACGCGCGTGAAGATCGTGTCGCGGCTCAGGAAATTGCCGCTCGTCAGCTCGGCTGCGCCGAAGGCGTTCGGGCCCCGGAGCGGCGGCACCGGACCGTCGTCAGTGAACTGATCCGTGTCGATCAGCCCGGCGATCGGGATCGGCGCCTCCGGATGCTCGGAGTGAAGGACGAGCGCAAGGGGGCGCCGGGGCGGCAGCGACGCGATGGCCTCGAACTGCCGCGGCCGGCGCTCCCGGGTGTCTTCCACCCAGTCCTCGAACCAGTCGGGATCGATCGGGTAGAAACGGCCATTTCCGAGCGGAACCAGGAGATGCATGTCGTTCCTGACGTGAGCCGGCACCGTCGCGTCCTGGACGAAGTGCGTTTGGTGGCCGAGCGCCTTGAGCGTGTCGGCGAGAGCCGACTCGCGCTCCGCCGGCGTACGACCGGTCAGTGCCGTGAGAAAGCGCGTGCGAGCGAATGGCCACGACCAGGTGCCGCCACCCGGCGCATGCTCCTGGAAGGTCTGCTGGCTTCGGACGATCGAGGAGAGCCCGAGTGTGAGCGGGATCGCCGTGTCGAGCGTGAGACCGGCCGAGTCCCAGGGCCGGAGCGGGTCGTGGAAGTGGTGGCGAACCCGCCAGAACGGCTGATCCTCGGCCGCCGCTCCTTGCTCGATCCATCCTGCTGCCGTGAGGCCGACGCCGCCGTTTCGCACGAGCGCATCGAGGCCGTCGGGGAGGCCGAGATCACGCACGAGACGCTCCTGCAGGCCCGCCGAGGCCGTCGCCGCCCGCTCCGCGAGCGCCTGGTGGGTCGGCACGTCGTACGCGCAGGCGACGCCGGGAAGGATCGCGATCAGGATGGCGAGCCGCACGTGGGTGGAACTCATCTCTTGCCCTCCCTCGGCGTCCGGGTGGTCCGCGGCTGCGGCACGGGTGGGAGCGTCCTGTACTCCCGGTCGTAGGCGGCCTGCGTGAGCGGGACCTTCTCCCTCGGGACGTCGGAGAGCGGCATGATCCGTCTCACCATCCGGCGACGCTCCTCGAGCGTCCTGATCGGGGGCAGCTCGAACATCGCATCGCCGCCGAACCGGTGCCAGTCCTTGACGCTCCACCCCTCGTGGTCGCGGAATCTCCAGATCCCGTAGCCCGGCTTGAACATCTTGACGTCTGTGGTTGTGACGAATCGGAAGGGGCCGCGCGGAAAGCGACGGGCGGTGACGACGATCCGTCCGTCGGCGTCGCTGACGATCTCCTCGGCGTCGTAGAACTCGTAGCCCGCGTGGGGCCAGCCGAGCGTGCGCAGCGCCCAGTGCACCACGACGATGACGCCCTCCAGCGGCTGCCCGGTCTCGGCGTCCACGATCTGGGCGCGCCACGGGCCGGCAACCGGATCCAGCTGCAGGAGCCACGCGGCGACACCGGCGGCGGCGATGAGCAACACACCGACGAGCCAGAAGCGCCGGCGGACCAGGGCCATCAGAACGCCTCCAGTCGCCAGACGCCGTCGCCGTCGATGGCGAAGCGCACCTGGAACGACTTCGGCACGCCGTCGTCGGTGCGGCGCATCTCGTAGAGCGCCGCCGCGTTGCGGACCTGCTCGAGCGTGATGTCGGTCAGAAGGGTGTCGATCGCGGGAAGGCTCGAACCGAGCAGGCGAAAGGCGGTCTCGTAGTCGGACCGGCGGCGCTGGACGATGTGGCTGACGCCGGTCGCGATGTCGCCGCGCCGCAGCGCGTCCTTCATCGCGCCCCATTTTGCACGAAGCTGGCCGTCGAGAGCGGCGCCATCGAAGACCTGGACGACGGCGGTCGCGGTGGCGGCGGCGCCGCCCGTGTCGGTGACGATCGCCCGCGCGACGTAGACGCCGGGCTGCGCGTACGTCGCGACGTACTCGTCCAGCGTGTCGCCGGTGAAGTCGGTCACCCCGTCGCCGTCGGCGTCGAGCTCCACGCGCGCCGTCCCCGGGTCGCGTGGCAGCGACAGCCGCACGGTGAGCGGCGCCGGGCCGTTCCAGGGGCTGGCGAGCAGGATGACCGGCGGCGCCTCGGCGACCGTGACGGGAATCGAGGCGTGCCCGGTGCGGCCGTCGGGCGCCACGGCGGTCGCGACGATGGCCGTCGTGGTCGGGTCGATGATGGCCAGGGCGGTGAAGGCCGCGCCCTGCAGCCAGCCCGGCAGCCCGTTGACCGTGACGCCGACGTCATCCCCCGCCGCGTCGAGCCGGCCGCGGACGAGAACCGTGCCTGCCGGGACGACCGCGCCGGGCGCGGGCTCGAGGATGCTGACGCCGAGGCCTCCGCCCGCGACCGCGAAGGTGAGGGCGGCCGGCGTCGGGTCCACGTTGCCCGCGCGGTCGCGGGCGGCGACCTCGATCCGGTGCGTGCCCGTCGTCAGATCGGCCAGCGTCGTCGTCGTGACCGGCGCGAACGGCGACCACGCGCGCTCGTCGAGCCGCCACGCGAACTCGAGGGCGTCGGCGGGCGTCAGGTTGTCGCTGCCCACGAAGGAGAAGCGCAGCCCCTCCGGGCGGTCGTCGGGCCCGCTCACCCGCGTCTCGGGCGGGGTGTTGTCCACGGTGACCGCGCGGCTCACGCTCGCGGCGTTGCCGGCGCGATCGCTCGCGCGCGCGGTCAGCGTGTGGACTCCGTCGGCCGCCGAGGTGGAATCCCAGGCCGCGCTCGCCGTGGCCGCGGCGGCCGGGAGTGGCGGCGCGACGGCCGGCGTCAGCGGCTGCCCGGCCGCGAGCAGCTCGAGGCTCGCGACGTGGCTGCCCTCGTCGGCGGCGGTGGCATGGATCGCCACCGTCCCGCGCACGCTCGCGCCCGACGGCGGCGAGTCCAGCGCCAGCCTCGGCGCCGCCGCATCGTGGCCGATCGCCACCGCCACGGCCGGCGAGGCGAGCCCGGCGCCGTCGTGACCGATCGCCCGGACGGCGAACCGGCTCACCGTGTTCGCGGCGAGGGGGAGCGTCACGGCGAAGCGGCCCGCGCGATCGGCGGGGCCCTCGGCCGTCACCTGATCCGACACGGCTTCGATCCGCGCCTCGGGCTCGGTCCGCCCCGACAGCGTCACGCTCGGCGCGCGCGTCCACGCCGGCGCGGGGTCCAGCGCCGGCGCGCCGGGCGCCAGGAAGCGTACGACGCGCCCGGCCTGGCGATCGACCAGGTAGAGGTGGCCGTCGCCGTCGAACGCGAGCCCCTGGGGATCCTCGGCGCCGGCCGAGAAGACGTCGGAGGCGCCGGTCGGATCGAGCTTGGCGATCACACCGGCGACGTGGTCGTCGGGCAGCACCAGCCGCGTCGCCGCGACGAACACCGCGCCGGTGGCGTCGAGCGCCAGGCCGACCGGCTTGCGCAGCGTTCCGTCGGTGTGCTCGGTGACGCGCGCGCGGCCGTCGGCGGCGAGGGCGATCCGCAAGATCGGGTCGTGATGACCGGGCTCGCGCCCGCGCGTGGCGACGTAGAGGACGCCGTCGCGGACCGCGAGCCCCTCGGGATCGCGCAGGCCGTGGACGACGAGCGCCGGCCGCTCGGCGGCGCGCAGCGCCAGCACGCCCCGCTTGACCGAGACGTAGATCGTGTCGTCCTCGGCGACCGCGAGCCAGCGCGGCCCGTCGAGGCCGCTGGCGACGACGCTCACCGCGCCGGCCGCGCTGACGCGCACGACGCGCCCGCCGGTCTCCTCGGCGATCAGCAGGCGACCCGCGCCGTCGACGGCCGCGCCGAGCGGGCCGCGCAGCCCGCGCGCCACGACGCGCGCGGCGCCGAGCCCGTCCAGCCGCAGGAGGAGGCCGCGCGCGTGGTCGGTGACCCAGACGTGGCCGTGAGCGTCCACGGCGATGCCGCGCGGGTCGCCGAGGCCGCTGGCCCAGATCTCGATCGGCGCCAGCGCGGTCAGCGTGTGGGCGGCCGGCGTCGCCGCCGGCGTCAAGATCGGGGCGATCGCCAGGGCGAGGTGGGCAAGCATGCGCCGCATCCGGCGCAAGATCGGTTCCAGGACGGGCGCCCGGCCCGCGCTCGACGCCGCGCGGGTTTAGCGGGTGGGGCCGGCGGCGCGGGGGTGCGGACTGCACGGGCGGGTGGGCGGAGCGCCTCGCGATCGTTGCGGTGAGCAGCCCGCGACGTGTCGGCCGGCGTGGGCGTCGCCGCCCGCCGTCAGAACTTCAGCGGGCTGTCCTCGCCGTCGATCGTGATCGTCTGCAGGAGGAAGTTGATCTTGACCAGGTGGGCGCCGGCCGCCAGCTCCAGCGTCTTCTCGAAGACGGTGCGCGGCTTGCGGGCGACCGAGTGGCGCGAGAGCACGCGCAGGGTCGAGCGGGGGAACCCCAGGTGCGGCAGGAGCGTGGCGACCGACAGCGCGTCGGCGACCGCGTAGTTCAGCCGCGGCGCGCGCTGGGAGTCGTTGATCCCGATGACGAGCGCCCACGAGTTGGGAAGGCGCGGCGGCTCGGCACGGCGACGCTCGGGGCGGGACCGCCGGCAGGGGTGCCGGTGGCCCCGCCCACGCGGCCTAGTGCATGCGCTTGTCGTCGTACCCGGCGGACGACCGAATGCGGTCGTCGCTGCCCGGGATGTAGCGCTTCTCCAGCTCCTGGAAGTGGCTCACGCGGGCCATCACGTGATGGCTCTCGGTCGGGTGCCCGTCCTTGGTCTTCTCCAGCCGCCACTGCGCCTGCTCCTGGTCGCGCACCAGCTCCTCCATCGCGTTCCAGACGGCGTACATGCCGGCGTGGGCGGCGAAGAGGGTGATGAAGATGAACTTGTAGCCCAGCTCGCCCAGCTCGCTGAACGTGAACGGGTTCGCGTCCTTGTGCCACTTGAAGGACGAGGAGTAGTTGAAGGCCAGCGGCACGTGCGGATGCGACTCGCGCAGGGCCTTCGCGAACGCCACGGCCGGCGCGCGGTCGGCGCTGGACAGCTCGGGCCACACGAGATCCACGCCGGCGTCGGCATAGGCGCGGCCGCGACGGATCGCCTCCTCGAGGCTGCCGCCGACGGCGCCGAAGGCGTCGGTGCGCGCGATGATCACGAAATCGGGGTCGAGTCGGTTGCGCGTGTCCACGGCGGCCCGATACTTGCCGACGGCCTCGTCCATCCCCACGATCACCTTGCCGGCGATGTGGCCGCAGCGCTTGGGGAACACCTGGTCCTCGATGTGGATGCCGGCCACGCCGCTGCGCGCGTACTCCTGCACCGTGCGGATCGTCGAGAGCGCGTTGCCGTAGCCGTCGTCGGCGTCGGCGATGACCGGGATCTCGACCGCGCTCGCCACCAGCGCGCCGATGCGGCTCACTTCCGTCTGGGTCAGGAAGCCCATGTCGGGCCAGCCGCTGGCCAGGGCCATCGAGTAGCCGCTGAGATAGATGGACTTCATGCCCACGCGCTCGGCGATCTGGGCGTCCAGCGGCGAGTAGACGCCGCCGGTGAAGAGATAGGGCTCGGTGCGGAGCAGGTCGCGGAACTGCCGGCCGGGATTACGCACGACTAGTGCAGCTCGAAGGTCGCGCCGGCGTGGACGGTGGCGGCGTCGAGCAGCGCGGCCGCGCACGTCCGGCAGTAGGTGGACGACTCGATCGAGATGGCGCACTCGGGGCAGCAGGCCGAGCCGCAGTCGAAGCACCCGAAGCTGTGAAACGAGTTTCGCACCTGAGTTCCGCAGTCGCACTGGCCTGTCATCGCGCGGTCCTCCTCGCCTCCCACTGTGCCCGAGGCGACCGTTGCGACGCCAACTCATTGTGTTTATCGGGCCGATAAACTTTCTCGATCGGAAAGATCTTTCACGCGGGCTATAATCGCCACGAATCGCGGTCAGACGAGCCATAAAGGAGTCTTTCAGGGGTGGAGATCGGCCAGGTCGAAGCCTTCCTCGCTGTCGGCACCTTCGGCGGTTTCCGCCGGGCGGCCGACGCCCTGCGGGTCACCCAGCCCGCCATCAGCGCCCGCATCAAGGCGCTGGAGGGCTCGCTGGGGGTGAGGCTGTTCGAGCGGGGCAAGACCGGGCCGGCCCTGTCGGCGGCCGGGCGCGCGCTGCGCCCCCACGCCGAGCAGCTCCTGCACGCGGTGGCCCTGGCCCGCCAGGCCGTGCACGATTTGAGACCGTCGAGCGGCGGCGCCATCACCATCGCCGCCGCGCTGTCCATCTGCACCTACCTGCTGCCGGATGTCCTCAAGCGCTTCCAGACCGCCCATCCCAAGACGCTCATCACCGTGCGCTCGGGCCACTCCAAGGAGGTGCTCGAGATGGTGCTGGCCGGCGAGGCCGAGCTTGGTTTAGCGCGCTCGCTCCACCATCCCGAGGTCGAGACGATCAGCCTGCGCGACGACCCGCTCGTGCTGGTCGGCGCGCCGGCGGTGGCGATGGCGCGGGCGGGGAAAGCGCGGCTCGAGGAGGTCGCCGCCCAGCCGCTGATCCTCTTCGACCGGGGCTCGAGCGACTGGACACTGTCGCACGGCCTCTTCCGCCGGGCGGGGCTGGTGCCCAACGTCGTGCTGGAGGTCGAGTCGATCGAGGCGGCCAAGCGCATGGTCGAGCGCGGGATCGGCCTGGCGTTCCTGCCCCGGATCGCGGTGTCGGGCGAGATCCGCCGCCGGCGGCTGCTGGCCATCACCGTGCGCGACGGCGAGGCGCTCAGCCGGAGCCTCGACCTGATCCACCCGCGCCAGCGCCCGCTCGGCGCCGAGGCACAGGGGCTGCTCAGGACGCTGCGGGCGGCGCTGGCGGAGGCGGGGCCGCCCACCGGGGCGGCGGGCCGGCGGCGGGCGAGGGCGACCAGCGCTCGCTGAGCAGGCTGGCGAGGGCGGCCAGCGCCAGCCCCAGCGCGAAGCCGGCCAGCACGTCCGAGGGCCAGTGGGCGCGCAGCATCACGCGCGCCACGCCCACCAGCACGATCATCAGCGCGGCCAGCCGGCGCACCCACGCGCAGAGCGCGGGCGGCAGCGCCCCCGCCAGGTAGATGAGCGCGCCGAAGAACGCCGCCGCCGCCGTCGAGTGACCGCTGGGGAAGGAGAGCGACAGCGCTTCGGGCCGGTGGCGCCCCACCAGATGCTTGAGCGCCCACTCCGTCACCGGTGCTGCCACCATCAGCCCGACCCAGAGCCACCACTGCGCGCGCGCGCGGGGAAAGACGACGAAGAGCAGCAGCGCGCCGGGCAGCAGCCCGCGCCAGTCGCCCAGGTGGTTCACGACGCGCATGACCGCGCGGACGCCGGGCGTCGTGACGCTCAGCAGCGCCTCGCGCACGGCGGTGTCGGCAGGGACGGAGCCCAGCACCACGACGGCGGCGGTGAAGGCGAGCAAGCACGCGGTCGCCACCGTGAGGACGCCGCGGGGATGCAGGCGCGGGCCGGGGCTCACTCCGGGGACGAGTCGTTGCGGCGGGTGAAGACCGTGACGACGATCACCACGACGGCGCCCGCCAGCAGCGTGAGGCCGCCGAAGACGAGTGCTGCCGTCAGCGGGCTCCACCCCTCGGCGCGCAACGCGCCGCCGTGATCGGCCCACGCCGGCGCGGCGGCCAGCGCGGCGCCCGTGAGCGCGGCGAGCGGCGCCGTCAGCCGCACGTCAGCGCGGGCGCAGCGCCATCCCGTGCGGCGCGCGGCCGACGGGGATCGTGCGGATCTGCGCGTGGGTTTTCAGATCGATGACGGCCACGAGGTCGGCGTAGCGGTTGGTCACCAGCGCGTAGCGGCCGGTGGGCTCCATCGTGACCAGGTCGGGATAGCCCTTCTGCGGGATCGTCGCCACGATCCGGTCGTCGGTGGTGTCGATCACCACGAGCTTGTTGACCTTGCGCAGCGTGGCGTAGAGATAGCGGCCGTCCAGCGTCAGCGTCGCCTCGTGGACCACACCCGGCACCGCGATCGAGCCGACCGGCTTGTTGGTGGCGGTGTCGAGCTTGAGGATGGCCTTGTTCTCGCCGGCCGCCGCGAAGAGGGTCTTGCCGTCGGCGGTCACCGCCAGCCCCATGGCGTCGCCCCCGCCGTGCACGTGACGGGCGACCACCTCGTGGCTGGCGACGTCGATCACGGTGACGTCGCCGGCGGTCTCGCCGGAGACGTACAGCAGCCGGCCGTCGCGCGAGAAGACGCTGTGAGCCGGCCAGGTGGAGACCTCCACGCGCCCGTCGATCTTCCCGGCGGCGAGGTCGTAGAAGATCACCTCGTCGTTGCTGGTGTCGCTGGACCAGTCCAGCACCAGCAGGTGACGGCCGTCGGGGGTGAAGTTGAGGTTGTAGGGGTTGCCGCCGATCTTCACGCGGCGGACGAGCTTCTTCGTGTCGGCGTCCACCACGCCGAGATCGTGGCTCCTGTCGTAGACGACCCACGCCGCCTTGCCGTCGGGCTGGAAGACCACGCGGTTGGGCTTGCCGCGCCCGAGCGCGATGGTGGCGCTGACCTCCAGCGTGTCGGTGTCGATCACCGAGATCGAGTCGGACTTGGTGTTGGTGACGAACAGCGTGGCGGCGGCGGCCGGCAGGGCGCCCCCGATCACGAGCGCGGCGGCGAGCAGGCTTCCGAGCAACCTCACGGCACGGCTCCTCCCGGCGCCCTCACGGCGCCGTCTTGTCCATCGCGGTGATCGCCAGATTGGGCGGCGTTCCCCGCAAGGTAAATCGTACCGCGTCTCCCGGCTTGACGGACTCGACAATCGTCGGCGAGGCGAGGCGGAAGCCCATGGTCATGGCCGGCATGTAGCCGGGGATCTCGCCGTGGGTGATGACGACCAGGCCGATGTCGTGCATCTCGGCGCGCACGACGCCGGTGCCGTGGTAGACGCGCTCGCCGCCGGCGGTGGCGGCCGCCGCCTGCGCCGCCGCCAGGTCGCGCGCGAGGCGCTGCGTCTGCTGGCCCCACCAGAGCCAGCCCCAGCCCAGCCCGAGGGCCAGGGCCAGGTCGAGCAGGATCACGACCCGCCAGACCCGCATCAGTGCACGTGCTCGTCCGGCGGCGGGGGCGGCGCCTTCTCGGAGTTGAGCTGCTGGACCTCGGCCAGGAGGCCGTTGACGTCGCCGCCCGGGGCGCCGGCGGCGGCGGTGATCGCGCGCAGGAAGCCCCGGCGGTCGATCAGGAACTCCGCGTGCGGCGCCGGCGAGAACATCCGGTAAGCCGCCACGATGTCCCGCGCCCCCTCGGTGACGACTGGAAAGAAGATCGGCGGGTCGGCGCCGAGCCGGTGGATGGCGTCGGGGTCGGCGTCGGCCGGCACCGCGACGATCTCGACGTCGAGCGTGGCGAGCAGTCCCTGGTTCTCGGCCAGCTGCGTGAGGCGCGCCCGCGAGGCCGGCAGCGTGTAGATGACGAGCAGCACGATCTTCCGGGCGCGGTAGTCCTTCAGCGCGCGGGGCGGCGTGGGGCCGACGGCGAAGGCGAAGTCGGGCGCCACCAGCGAGGGGCGATCGGGCTCGACCACCGGGCTCAGCCGGCGCGCGGCGTCGGCCGCCGCCAGCGCGCGCACGTAGTTGACGAGGCTCCAGCGCGCGTCCGCGCTCAGCACCTCGCCGAAGGCCGGCATGGGCGGGCGGCCGTGGGTGATCCACCAGAAGAGGTCGCCGGCGGTGTGCAGCGCGACGTGGTGCGCGCGCAGGTCCGGCGGCTTGGGCGTCAGCGAGGGCGCGCGGGGGCCGTTGCCGGCGCCGCCCGCGCCGTGACAGGAGGCGCAGTGCTCGGCGAACAGCTCCCGCCCCTCGGCGAGCGCGCCGGCCTGGTAGGGCACGGCCGGGCGCTGGTACGTCGTGGGATAGGCGTCGCTCACCAGCGGCGGCAGGGCGATCGCGAGGCCGCCGGCGACGACGACCACGCCGCCGGCGGCGATCGGCAGCCGCAGCCACGGCAGCAGCGCCGCCGCCAGCACGGCCACGGCGCCGAGCACCGCCACCTGGCTGCCGATCAGCACCTGGCTCTTGAAATCCGGCGCCGCGGCCAGGGTGTCGAGCGAGAAGCGAAAGGACAGGGGCCAGGTCGGCTCGGCGTGGCGCGCCGGCGGCGTCACGCTCATGACCGCGACGATCGCCAGCACGGCCAGCGCCAGCGCCGCCTCGCCCGTCACCAGGCGGCTCAGGCGGCGCATCGCCGGGCGGCCGATCGTCTCGGCCTCGCCCCCGAGACGCGGGACGAGGCGGCGGTTGAGCGCGGCCAGCGCCAGCATCGCCGCGAAGACCGCGAGCTTGGCGAGGAGCCAGCGGCCGTGCGCCGTGCCGAGCAGCCCCGGGACGCTGCCGACCTGCAGCCACGTGTTCCAGCTGCCGCTGGCGATCAGCACCAGCACGATCGCCAGCGCCGCGCGCGAGAAGCGGCGCGCGGCCACCACCGCGTAGGGGCGCGCGTCGGCGCCCTCCGCGCGCGCGGCCAGCCGCAGCAGCAGCGCCAGGGGCAGCAGGCCGCCGATCCAGAGGCCGGCGGCGGCGAGGTGGACGACGTCGGCGGCCAACGCCGTCGCCGTGCCCGGCTCCACCGCCGCGGCGTGACCGGCTCCCGCGCTCAGTCCCAGCGCCAGGGCGCCCAGCAGCACCACCTCGCCACGCGCCGCCCGCCAATCGGCGCGAGCGCGCACGTCCATGCGGAGGGCCAGGAACGCGCCGAGCAGGAAGAGGATGCCGGCGCGCACGAGCCAGACGGTGCCGCCCTGCGTGTGCAGCAGGAAGCGCTCGAGCGCGGCCGGCTCCAGCGCCGCCCCCGCCCGCCCCTCGAGCAGCGCCGTCTGCGCGCCGACGGCGACCAGCGCGCTGGCCAGCGCGACCAGGATCAACGCCCGGCAGGCGGTGAGCAGCCCCGCCTCCCAGCGCCGCGCCGTCGGACGGTCCGACGGCCCCGCGAGCAGCAGGACCCCGGCGCCACCGACGAGCAGGACCGACGCGGCCAGATGGAGGAAGCGCGCGAGGAGACCCGTCACGGACTCCAGTCGAACGTCGCCGACGTGGCGGCGCGCGCGGGGCGGCCCGCGGCCGACGGCATCACGGCGATGGTGGGCTTGCCGATCGTGACGGTGATCTTCGTGGTCCCCGGCGGCAGGGTCAGCGTGGCGCCGTAGTGGAAGCCGCCGTCGCCGAGCATCGGCGCCAGCCGCACGGTGCGGGCGGCCGCGTTGCACGCCTGGATCGCGGCGCTCACGGGCAGGTAGGGCATGGGCTCGCCGCTGCCCGCGTCGGTCACGAAGACCATGAAGTGGCCGGCGGGCGCGCCCGCGGCGGCGCCGTGCATCTGCATGTGCTCGTGCTCGTGGGCCGCCGCCGGCGGCGCGTACGCCACGCGGACCTTGTACCCACCGGCGAGCTGCTCGCGCGGCGCCCCGCGCGCGGCCGGTGCCAGGCCGTGCTCGTGGGCGCCGCCGGTGAGGCTGCGCAGGTAGGCGACCAGGTCGATGGTCTCGGCCAGCGTGAGGCTGTCGCGGAAGTCCGGCATGATGGACAGCCCGTCGGCGCCGGTGAAGCCGGGGCCGGTGATGATGACGGCGTTGGGATTGAGGACGGACTCGGCGAAGTACTCGGCCGGGTGCTGGCCGCCCATGCCGGTCAGCGGCGGGCCCTTGCGCGTCGGGTCCTGCGCCACCGGCGGAAACGACTCGCCGGGCATCTCGTGACACTGGTAGCACTCGAGCTTGGCGAAGACCTCGCGCCCCTTCGTCGCGTCGCCGTCGGGCCACGCGAAGCGCCAGCCGGCCGGCACACCGCCGGCGCCATGGAGCTCTTCCATCGTGACGCGCAGGGGCTTCTTCGCCGCCGGGGCGGACGCGGCCGGCGCGGGCGCCGCCGGCGCGTCGGCGCCGCCGTGCTGGTGCTGTCCGTATGCCGCCGCCGCGACGCCGAGCGAGAGCGCGGCGAGCGTGGCCACGGCGAGTCGTCGAGTGCTCATGCGAGCGTTCCTCCTTCGCGCCGGCGCGCTCCGGGGGTCCCGGACCGTGATGGCCGGCGACGGCGCGCGAGCCCATCCAGTGTACGACCGGTTGAGGCGACCGGCCTCCGTGTATAGAGTGGTGTTCGTGCGCCGCCGTCTCTCGCCGCTCGTCGTGCGCCGCGCCGTGCTCGGTCTGGCGCTGCTGGTCGCGCTGCCGCTCGCTCCCACCGAGGGCTGGGCGCACGCCGTCCTGGTCCGCTCCGCGCCGGCCGCGCGGGCGGCGCTGGCGCGTCCGCCCGAGCGCGTGCAGCTCTGGTTCAACGAGCGGCTGGAGCCCGCGTACTCGACCGTCTCGGTCTGGGACGATGCCGGGCATCGGGTGGACGCGGCCGACGCGGCGGTGGACCCGGCGGAGCCGACGCGCCTCTCGGTCGGCGTGCCGGCGCTGGGGGCGGGGACGTACACCGTGAAGTTCCGCGTGCTCTCGGTGGACGGCCACCTCGTCGAATCCCAGCTGTCGTTCACCGTACGCGGCGCGCGATGAGCGGCGGTGTCCGGGCGATCTTCTTCGACGCCGGCAACACGCTCATCCGGATGGACTACGCGGTGATCGTGGGCGAGCTGACCCGCCACGGCCGGCCGACCACCCTCGAGGAGATCGAGCGCGCCGAGTGGCGCGCGCGCGTGCGGCTGGACGCCTCGCTCCAGCCCGGCGCCTCGACCGAGCATCCCTCGACCGGTGAGCGCTATCTGCACTTCGTGCTGGACGAGCTCGGCGTGCGCGACGACGCCACGCACGCCGCGATGGCTCGCTGGCGGCGCGGATACAACCCGCCGATGGGGTTGTGGACGGCCGTCGAGCCGCACGCCGAGGCGGCGCTGCGGCTCGCACGGGACGGGGGGCTGCGCACCGCGGTGATCTCCAACTCCAACGGCGCCGTCGGCGCCATCTTAGAGGTGCTCGGCCTGGCCCGGCACCTGGAGTTCGTGATCGACTCCTCCCACGTCGGCGTCGAGAAGCCCGACCCGCGGATCTTCGCGATCGCCCTCGAGCGCGCGGGGCTCGCCCCCGGGGAGGCCGTGTACGTCGGCGACCTCTACTCGGTGGACGTCGTGGGCGCCCGCGCCGCCGGCATGGGCGCCATCCTCATGGATCCCGGCGCCTGCTGGGGCGTGCGGGACTGCCCCACCGCGCCGAGCGCGCTGCACGCCGTCCGGCTCGTTCTCGGGCGATAGTCAGGGCGCGGCCGACCGGGAACCCGCGGGGCCGGGCCGGTGTTCAGGGAGCGCCCGTCGCGATTGCTTGACCGGGGCGCCACCGGGCGCAACAATGCGGCGGGCTGCGCAGATGCCGACCAGAGCCAACCGAACATGACCGTGCGCACCGGCGGCCGGCCGAGCCGGAAGGCGATGCTCGGCCTCGCGCTCGCCGCAGCGCTCGTCTGTTTCGCGGCCCGGCCGCCGCACCTGCACGAGACGTCGGAGGCCCACACCCACGCCGCCGGCGTCATCCCGGCCGCGCTGGCGGTCGCGCTCGGCGCCGTGGCCGTCCTCGGCGCGACGCGTCGCCGGTGGCGGCGCGCCGCCGTCGCGTCGCTGATCGCCGTCCTGACCGTCTTCGCGTTCGAGACCGCGCTGCACTCCGTGCATCACCTCGGAGAGGCCGGCGCCGACAGCTCGTGCCCGGTCGTGGGCGCGACACTCCATCTGAGCGGCGCCTGTGCGCCGGTCACCGACATCGGCGTGCCCGCCCACACGGGCGAGCGCGCCGCGGATCCCGGCCCGACGTGGCTCGTCCCGTTCCAGCCGATCCAGCCCCGCGAGGGGCGCGCTCCACCCGCTCCGGCTCTCGCCTGACCACCGTTCACGGTCCCGCGCGATAACCCGGAATCGCGCCCGCGCGCCGCAGGTCGTGGCGCGCCGGCGCAGGATGGAGGCGTCCATGACGTCCCGACGCTTTGCTGCACTCACCGCCCTGGCGGTGCTGGGGCTGACCGCCACGGCGGCGCACGCCCACGGTCTCGTCGGCAAACGATTCTTTCCGGCGACGCTGGGCATCGACGACCCGTTCGTCGCCGACGAGCTCTCGCTGCCGACGATCTCCCACATCAAGCTCCGCGGCGACGGGAGCGATCCGGCGACGCGGGAGACGGACTTCAGCCCGGAATTCTCCAAGCGGCTCGCCCCCGACTTCGGCCTCTCGCTCGGCGGCACGGACACGGTGATCGATCCCGACCGGGGCCCGGTGGTCAACGGCTTCGACAACATGGAGGTCTCCCTCAAGTACGTCCTCTTCAAGAGCCCCGAGCACGAGACGCTCCTGTCCGTGGGGCTCGGCTGGGACGTCGGCGGCACCGGCGCCAGGAAAGTCGGCGCCGAGTCGTTCGACACCGTGACCCCCGCGCTCTTCTTCGGCAAGGGGTTCGGCGACCTGCCCGACGCGCTGGACTTCGCCAAGCCGCTCGCGCTCACCGGCTCGCTCGGCGTGGCGATGCCGACCCGGCACGCCACCGCCACCAAGACCGTCGAGGACGACGGCACGGTGTCGTTCGATCGCGAAGTCAACCCGAGCGTCGCCCAGTGGGGCGTCACGGTGCAATACAACCTGCAATATCTGCAGAGCTACGTGCGCGACATCGGGCTGCCGCAGCCGTTCAGCCGCATGATCCCCCTCGTCGAGTTCGTGATGCAGACGCCGCTCGACGACCCGAATCCCCAGAAGAACGGCCGGACGACCGGGACGATCAATCCCGGCATCATCTGGTTCGGCCGGTACGTGCAGCTCAGCGTCGAGGCGGTCATCCCCCTCAACGAGCGGACGGGCAAGAACGTCGGTGTGGTGGGGCAGCTGCACTTCTATCTCGACGACATCCTGCCGGAGGTCTTCACGTGGACGCCCTTCCACGGCGTGCTCGGCCCCACCCAGCTGCGCTGATGCGATGGCTGCTCGTGATGGCCGCGCTGGCGCTGGGGGCCGGTCGGGCGGACGCGCACGCCTTTCCGGACCACTCGGAGCCGCGGGTCGGCAGCACGCTCGAGCAGGCTCCCGGCCAGGTGAGGGTCTGGTTCGACGGCGCGATCGAGCCGGTCTTCAGCACGATGCGCGTGGAGAGCGAGGACAAGCAACGGGTGGACAGGGCGGACGCGCGCGTGAATCCCCAGGACACCCGGGTGCTCGAGGTCACCCTGGCGCCGCTGGCCCCGGGGAAGTACCACGTCTACTGGAGCGTGATCGCGCGCGACGGCCACCGGACGGAAGGCGACTTTCCCTTCCGCGTCAAGTGACGGGCTAGGCGGGCGGCCCGGTGTCGCTCTTCCTGGTCGCGACGATCGTCCGCTGGCTCGCGCTGTCGGCGACGGCCGCGCTCCTCGGCGCGCTCGCACTCGACGCGCTCGTCGTGCCCGCGGCGCCGGCGGCGCCGGCGGCCGTGCGCCGACGGCTGCACGGGTGCGCCACCCTCGCGGCGGTGGTGCTGCTGCTCGGCGCGCTGGCCGAGCTCCTGGTGCGCACGCAGGCGATGCTGGACCCGTCGGCGGGGACGCTGATGACGACGGTCCCCGTCGTCATCGCGCGAACCCACTTCGGCCGGATCTGGCTGGGCCGCATCGCCCTCATCGTGGCGATCGTCGCGCTGTCGCCGGCCCGAGGCCGGCGCGCGCGGGTCGTCGCGCTCGGGCTCGGCCTCGGCGTCGCCCTCACCACCGCGCTCACCGGCCACCTGGCCGACTGGGGGGATCTCACCCCGAGCGTCGGCCTGGACTGGGCGCACGTGGCGGCGGCGAGCGTATGGACTGGGGGGCTGGCCGCGCTCGCGCTCGGCTGCGCGCGCGCGACGTGGCCGCCCGAGACGCTCGCGGTGGTGGCCCGCCGCTTCTCGCGCGTGGCCGGCGTCTGCCTGGCGGTGGTCCTCGTCACCGGCGGGTACAACGCGTGGGTTCAGCTGCCGGGGCCGGCCGCGCTGTGGACGACCGGCTATGGCCGCGTCCTCGCGCTCAAGCTCGCGCTGGTCTCCGCCCTGGCCGTGCTGGGCGGCGTCAACCGCTACGGCATCGTGGCCGAGCTCGACATCCGGTGGCGCCGGAGCCGCGGCGCGCGGGTGTTCCGTCGCGCGCGGCTCGTCCTCATCGGACCGTCGGCGAGCCGGCGGCGGCGCCTGCCCTCACGGTTCACGGCGTATCTGGCCGCCGAGACGGCGGTCGCCCTCGCGGTCTTCGCGTGCACGGCCGTGCTCGGCGAGTCGACGCCGGCGCGCCACGCCGCGCACCTCGACCACCATCGCGTCGAGGAGCCGGCCGCGCCGGTGCGCACGACGATGGAGGCGCTGCACGCGAGCGGCGGCGTGCCGCCGCGATGGCTCTTCACGCCGCCGGCCGGCGACGCGGCGCGCGGGCGCGCGGTGTTCCGGCGGCTGCAGTGCTACGCCTGCCACACGGTCAGCGGCGAGGGGTTTCCGGCGCCGACCGCCGCCGGCCCCGATCTCACCGGCATGGGCGAGCACCATCCGGCGGGCTATCTCGCCGAGTCGGTCCTGAATCCGAACGCGGTGATCATCGAGGGACGGGGCTACACCGGCCGCGACGGCCGCTCGACGATGCCCGACTACCGCGACAGCCTCTCGGTCCCCGACCTCATCGATCTCGTCGCCTACCTGAAAAGCCTGCGCGAGTAGCACCGCGCGCCGGGGCCCCAAGCCGGTAGAGTCACGAACGGATAGCGGGTGATCGAGGGCCGCCACGGCCTTGCCGGGGCGGCCCGAGCGTATGGGGGTCTTAGGGGGCCCTCTCGAGGCCCCCTAATCAATCAGGCAGCCTCACGAACGGGTAGCGGCGGAGGGCGTCGTAGAGGACGTGCTTCATCGCGTCGATCTCGGCCTCGGTGCGCGCCTCGAAGCGCAGCGTCAGGTAGGGATTCGTGTTGGAGGCGCGCACGAGCCCCCAGCCGCCGCCCGGGAACAGGACGCGGGCGCCGTCGATGTCGATCGTCTCGTAGCGCCCCTTGAGCTCGCGCGCCAGCTCGTCGATGAGGGCGAACTTCTTGTCGTCCGGGCACAGCGCCTTCAGCTCGGGCGTGGCGTGCAGGTGCGGGATCGAGTCGAACTGGCGCGAGGCGGGACCGGCCGCGCGCGCGATGATCTCCACGATCTTGCAGGCGGCGAGGATCCCGTCGTCCACGCCGTAGTAGCCCTCGGCGAAGAACATGTGGCCGCTGACCTCGCCGCCGAGCAGGATCCGGTCGTCGCGCATCTTGCGCTTGAGGTGCGAGTGGCCGGTCTTCCACATGACCGGCACGCCGCCGTGTTGCCGGATGTCGTCCACCAGCGACTGGGAGGATTTCACGTCGAAGATGATGCTGGCGCCCGGGTGGCGCGCGAGCAGGTCGCGCGCCAGCAGCACCAGGATCAGGTCGGCCTCGTGGCGCTGGCCCCGCTCGTCGATGACGCCGACGCGGTCGGCGTCGCCGTCCCAGGCCAGGCCGAGGTCGGCGCCGACCTCCACGACCTTCGCCTGCAGATCGACCACGTTGGCGGGATCCTCGGGGTCGGGCAGGTGATTGGGGAAGCGGCCGTCCGACTCGCAGTGCAGCTCGATCACCTCGCAGCCGATACGCCGCAGCAGGTCGGGGCCGTAGAGGCCGGCCACGCCGTTGCCCGCGTCGGCCACCACGCGCAGGCGTCGGGGCGGGTGGACGAGCCCGGCGATGGTGTCGATGTAGTCGTCACGCGGGCTGCGCGCGGTGAGCGCGCCGCCGCCGCGCTCGAGGTCGTCGGCCTCGATCAGCCGCCGCAGCAGCTGGATCTCGTCCTCGCTCAGCGGCGCCGCGCCGGCGTGCACCATCTTGACGCCGTTGTAGTCCACCGGGTTGTGGCTGCCGGTGATGTTGGCGCCGCCGTCGAGCTTCCAGTGGGCGACCGCGAAGTAGAGCATCGGCGTCGTGACCTGGCCGATGTCCACCACGTCGAGGCCCGCCGCGCGGGCGCCGTCCACGAAGCCGGCGTGCAGCGCCTCGGACGACTCGCGGTTGTCCCGGCCGGCGGCGATCGTGCGGCCGCCCCTGCGGCGGACCAGCGTGCCGTAGGCGCGCCCCATCTGACGGAAGACGTCGGGGTTGATGTCGCTGCCGATCCGGCCGCGCACGTCGTAGGCCCGGAAGATGTGAGGGTTGAGCATCGCGCGATCCCGTGGCCCTCAGCCTAGCACGGGCGTTGCCCGGCCGCGGTCGTGTGAGAGAATTCCCGCCGTGTCCCGAGAGTTCGTTCTCGTCCACGGCATGAGTCACGGCGGCTGGGCCTGGGACCGGCTGCGCGCGCGGCTGGAGCGGGCCGGCCACACCGTCGTCGCGCCCGACCTGCCCGGCCACGGCCGGCGCGCCCACGAGCGCCGGCGCGCCAGCGTCGCGACGTACGCGCGGGCGGTGGCCGACGCCGCGATCCAGGCCGGCCTCAGCCGTGCGATCGTCGTCGGCCACTCGATGGGGGGCATCGTCATCCCGCGGGTGGCCGAGCTCATTCCCGCCCGGGCGAGCCGCCTCGTGTTCCTGGCGGCGGTGGTGCTTCCGCACGGCCGCAGCGTCCTCGAGGCGCACCTGACTCCCGCCGGCGCCCGCATGGCGCGCGGGCTCGCCCGCGCCGGCGACGGTGCGGTGCAGTACCCCGCGCTGCTCGAATGGTCGCGCTGGATGGGCGACCTGCCGTTCGGCGATCCGGCCGTGAGCGAGACGCTGACACGCCTCACGTCGCAGCCCGTCCGCCCGCTCCTCGAGCGCGCCGACATGCGGGGGTTCGCGACGCTGCGCGTGCCGTGCACCTACATCCGCTGCCTGCGCGATCTCGCGGTGCCACCGGCGCGCGCCGCCGAGTACGCCGCGCGCCTGGGCGTGACGCCCATCGACATGAACTGCGCCCATAACCCGATGCTCTCGGCCGTGGACGAGCTGGCCGGGATCCTGACGCGACTCTGAGAGAGGGGACCCGCATGGGACTGATCGACGACCCGGTGATCCGCGAGAAGACCAAGCGCACCAGCGCCGCGCTGTTCAAGGGTGTCCGGATGGAGAGCGGCTTCGACCACTGGAAGCGCTTCGACAAGGGGCTGGCCCGCGACCTGTCGCTCTTCTACACCGGCGTCCTCTACAGCCGCGAGGTGATCTCGCAGAAGCAGCGCGAGCTGTGCGCGGTGGCCTCGCTCACCGCGCTGCACCGCCCCAAGGAGCTGCACGTGCACATCCACGCCGCGCTCAACGTGGGCGCCACGCGCCGGGAGGTGGCCGAGGTCATCTTCCAGCAGGCCGTCTACGGCGGCATGCCGGTGGTGGTGGACGCACTCGAGACCTACGGTCGCGTGCTCGCCGAGCGCGGCGAGCCGTTCCCGGACGAAGAGACGGCGTGAGGCGGCGCGGATGACCGATCTCGATCGCGCGCTGGCGGTGGCGGTGGAGGCGGCACGCGCCGCCGGCGCGGTCGCGCTGAAGTACTACCGCACCGGCTTCGACGTCACGCTCAAGGCCGACGCCACGCCGGTCACCCAGGCCGACCGCGGCGCCGAGGAGGCCATCCGCGAGGTGCTCGGCCACGCGTTCGCCGACCACGGGTTCCTCGGCGAGGAATTCGGCGCCGTCGGCGACCAGCGGCGGCGCTGGATCATCGACCCGATCGACGGCACCAAGAACTTCGTCCGCCACGTCCCGATCTGGGCGACGCTGATCGCCCTCGAGGAGGACGGCGAGCTTACGGTCGGCGTCATCCACAACCCCGTCACCGGCGACCTGCTGACCGCCCGGCGCGGCGCCGGCGCCCGCCTCAACGGCGAGGCCGTGCGCGTCTCGAGCGTCGCCGCCCTGGGCGAGGCGACGCTGCTCCACGCCGGGCTCAAGATCCTGCGCGCCGCCGGCGCCTGGGACGGGTTCGTGCGGCTGGTGGACGCCACCGGCCGCCAGCGCGGCTTCGGCGACTATCTCGGCTACGCGCTGGTGGCCGAGGGCAAGGCGGAGATCTACCTCGAAACCGACCTCAAGCCCTGGGACCTGGCGCCCTGCAAGCTGATCGTCGAGGAGGCCGGCGGGCGCTTCACCGACTTCGCCGGCGCGCCGACGATCTACTCCGGCAGCGCGCTCGCCACCAACGGCCGGCTGCACGAGGCCGCCCTCGCCCTCCTGCGCGGCTGAGCGCGCGTTGAGCGCCCTCGCCGTGCACCCCGGGGCGCTGGGTGACGTGCTCCTGGCGGTGCCGGCGCTGCGCGCCCTGCGCGCGTGCGCCGGGCCGGTCACGCTGGCCGCCCAGCCGCGGATCGGCGAGCTGCTGCGACGGCTCGGCGTGGTGGACACGGCTGTCGCGTTCGACGCGCTCGGCCTCGACGCGCTCTTCACCGACGACGCCGCGCGCCGCCCGCGGCTGCCGGCGGCCGAGCGCGTCGTCTGCTGGCTCGGCGCTCGCGATCCCGCCTTTTCCCGGCGCCTGCGCGCGCTCGTGCCCGGCGTGGTGATCGCGCCATCGGTCGAGCCCGGGCGAGTCGTCTGGGAGCACCTGCTCGCCAGCGTCGGCGCGCCCGCGGGCGACTGGCGCGCGCCGATCGCGGCGCCCGCCGCGCTGCGCGACCTCGGCCTCGCCGCCCGTGTCGCCGCCGGCGGCGACGGCCCGCCGCCCTGGCTCGTCGTGCATCCCGGCGCAGGCAGTCCCGCCAAGCAGTGGCCGGCGGAGGGGTTCGCGCGCGCCGTCACGGCGGCGGCGACGCGGGCGCGCATGAACGTCGTCGTCCACCCGGGGCCGGCGGATGCCGGCGCCGCCGCGCGTTTGCGGCGTCACATCGGCGCCGGCGTCGTATGGCTCGTCGAGCCGTCGCTGCCGGCGCTGGCCGGCGCGCTCGCGCACGCCGCGCTGTTCCTCGGCAACGACTCCGGCGTGAGCCACCTGGCCGCCGCGCTGGGCGTTCCCTCGGTCGTCCTGTTCGATGCGCGGCACCTGGACTGGCGGCCGTGGTGGCCGGGAGCGCGCGTGCTGACGGTGACTCTCGGCGAGGTAACGTCGGGGGACCTCGCCGCCGTCGTCGACGGGCTGATGAGATTGCTCCGGTGAGGCGGCGCCGCTCGCACTGGAGGTCGATCGTGGGCGGCGGCGTGGTGATCGTCGCCGCGTTCGCCGTGGCGCTAGTCGAGCGCTACCGGATGCCTCGGGGGTCGGTCTGGATCGTCGTCGCCATCGCGGCGCTACTCGTCTTCCTCGTCCGCGTCCTCGGACGGCGGGACCAGTAGCGCTGCCTCCGCGTCCTTACGGATCTCGGTCGCCGCTTCGTTGAGATCGCCCCACTCCCGGATCGCGAGCTCGTACCAGAGATCCATGGCCCCCTCCCCTCCGTCAGGTCGACGTCGAGCCGTCGTGACCTGGATCTAGCAGGAGGCGTGCCACATCGAAAACTCCTTGATTTCCAGCGCAGAACAATCGGTGTGCAGGGCAGCCTGACGACCATCCCCGGCGAAACCGCCGACATTATGCCTTGACGGGCCCGATCTCAGGCGGTGCTTCCCCCGACCTCCCGCATTCCGGACCAGTCGGGCTCGGCCGCGGTCGCGAACCCCGGGCACGCCAGCGAGCCGATGGCGAGCCGTCCCCCGACGATGCGCACCCGCACGAGCCCGCCGTCGTCCATATAAAGGTCGGGGTGCGCGGCCAGGAAGGCGCGCTGCTCGGCGGCGGGCAGGGCGGCCAGCCCGCGCACGTAGTGATGGCCGTTGCGCTCGACGTGACCGAGCCCGAGCAGGGAGACGAGCGCCAGGTCCTGCTGCAGGGCGAGGCCCGGCTGGGTCGTCAGGTCCTCGGCCGACATGAAGAAGGTCTCGCCGCCCGCCTCGCGGTTCCAGAGCGCGCAGCGGGCGCGGTTGATGAGCGATTTGTAGAAGCCCTTGCAGGCCTTGCTCGAGACGCCCTGGTAGCCGCGGGCGCGCGCCTCAGGGAACGCGTCGAAGTCGGCGTCGGACTCGTCGATGATCACCGGGCGCGCCGTCGCCAGCGCGTTCACGTCGTACACGAGCGCGCTCGCGCGGGCGATCGGCTGCTCGATGAAGAGGATGGACCTGCTCAGGCGGCCCAGCGCCGGCGTCCGCTCGATCGCCCGCCACAGCTCGAGCACGCCCTCCACCGTTGCGTACTGCTCGTTGCCGTCCAGCGTGACCGCGTACGGCGCGGCGAGGCGGTCGAGCACGCCGGCGACCGCGGTCAGGCGGGCCACGTCGGCGGCGACGTCGCCCCCGACCTTCACCTTGAAGTAGGTGTGGCCGTAGGCCTGCACGACCTCCTCCAGCGTCTCCGGCAGCCCGTCGTCCACGCGGCGGCCGGGCGGCTGGTCGGCGGCGGTGATCGGGTCCAGCAGCCCGACCGTGTGGCGCGCGTGCAGGGTCCCGGCGGGGCGAAGCGAGCCGAGGAACGCGTCGAAGTCGAAGCCGGCGAACTCGGGCAGGAACGCCGCCGGCGTCATGCCCGGCAGGTTCGCCCGCAGCGCCTGGTAGAACGACGCGTCGTGCAGCCGGCAGAGCGCGTCGAGCACCGCGCGGTCGAGCAGGGCGGCGCCGAAGGAGGCGATGAGCGGGTTGAGCCCCTGCGCGCGGCACTGCGCGATCTGGAAGTGGTAGGTGTCGGCGAAGAGCCGGAACGCGGTGTGGGCGATCCGCCCCTCGGTGTAGAGCGCACGGGCCACGCGGAGCGACGCGCGCAGCTGCTCGGCGTTGTCCTCGTCGCTCAGCGCGGGGTCCTTGTCGAACCATTTCGGCGCCAGCATCTCGGCGGCGGCGCCCCACGCCGAGCGGCCGTCCTTGAGGGTGATCCGCGCGCGCACGAACACCTGGGCGGCGGCGGTGAGCGTGACCACGCCGAACCGGAACGGCAGGCGCAGGCGGACGTCGCGCTCGAAGAACGCGACCTCGCGGACGCGGAGCAGCGGTGCTGGGCCCGCCACGGAATCTCAGCCGGTCGCGCGCTGCCGGCGCAGCACCGCGCTCACGCGGCCGCCGTCGAGCTCGATCTCGAGGTCGTGCTCGGCGGGCGTGCCCGTGCCCATCTGCATGCGGTCGCGGCTGCGCAGCACGAGCCGGCCGCTGGTCGTCACCACGAAGCCGCGGTCCTGAATGTCGCGCAGCACCGCGGCGTCGGCCGGCCCCGGCGCGGTTGCCTCGGCGAGCTCGCCGGGCCAGAGCAGGAACAGGTCCTGCTTGATGTCCGACGCCCGCCGGCCGGGCTGCGGCGTGAGGCTCCACGAGATCGTCACGGTGACGGGACCGAGGTCGGGGCGGACGTTGACGACGACGAAGAGCGGGCCGATCGCGAAGTCCGGGTGCGACCGCGAGGCGAGGAAGACCTGGGCCTCAACCGCCGCCGGCGCGCTGACGACGAGGAGCAGCGCCAGGAGGCCGAAGGCGCGCCGGAGAGGGGACACGCAGAACACGTAGCACAGGACGCGGCGCTGCGCGAGGTCGCGGTAGAATACGCGGGCCGTGACCACCGCCGCTCGCGTCGCCGTGTCGCTCATGCCGCTCGAGAACCGCCGGGAGGTCCTCGTCTCGACGGCGGTGGCGGCCGATCGCCTCGGCTACGACGGCTACTACCTGCCGGAGACGTGGGCCTACGACACCACGATCGTGCTGGCCGAGGCCGCGCTGAAGACGGCGCGCATCGGCCTGGGCACCGGCATCCTCGGCGTGTGGAACCGCAGCGCCGGCACCATCGCGATGGCCGCCGCCACGCTGGCCTCGCTCTCCGGCGGGCGCTTCACGCTGGGGCTGGGCGTGAGCACGCCGCAGCTCACCGAGGGGCTGCACGACGTGCGGTTCGATCTTCCGCTGGGGCGGATGCGGCGCACGATCGAGCAGGTGCGGGCGCTGCTGCGCGGCGAGCGCATTCCCCTGGCCGTCACCACCGGCGCGCGTGCGCTGCGTCTGAACGTGCCGCCGGCGCCCGAGGTGCCGATCTACGTCGCCGCGGTCGGCCCACAGTCGGTGCGGCTGGCCGGCGAGCTGGCCGACGGCTGGGTGCCGTTCATCTATCCGCGGCGGTGCCTGGCCGACGGGATCGCGCAGCTGCGCGAGGGCGCCGCCCGCGGCGGCCACCCCGAGCGGCTGCCGCTGGTGTGCCCCTCGGTGCCCGCCGTCGTCGCCGCCGACGGCGCCGCCGCGCGCGAGGGCGCGGCGTGGTTCGTGGCGTTCTACCTGGTCAGCATGGGCACGCTCTACCGCGAGTCGCTGGTCCGCCAGGGCTTCGGCCGGGAGGTCGAGGCGGTGCTGGCGGCCAACGCACTGAAGTTCACCGGTGCGGTGCCGCTCGACGCCGAACCGCTGCTGGACGAGCTGGTCGTCTTCGGCACGCCCGCCGAGGCGCGCGCGCGGCTGGCGCGCTGGCACGCGGCCGGCGCCGTCATGCCGATCCTCCTGCTGCGCCCCAACCTGAGCCCCGACGAGCTCGAGCTCACGCTGAACGCCCTGCGGCCGGCCGCGGCCACGAGGAGGGAGTCATGACCGGACGCGACCGCGTGGTGGCCGCCTACAAGGGCGAGTTCGCCGACTGCGTGCCCGCCTACCCGATCGCCGGCTCGTTCGCCGGCTGCCTCGACGGCCTGTCGATCGAGGAGTACTGCACGAATCCGACGAAGGCCGTGAAGGCGATGCTCAACTATTACGAGCGCTACCAGCCGGACATCATGATCGCGTTCAACGATCTGGCCAAGGAAGCGGAAGCGCTCGGCTGCCGCGTGAAGTACTCGGATTACGTGGTGCCGTCGATCGACCGGCACGTGCTGCAGGACGACAAGGGGGTGCTCGCCCGGCTGGAGGTGCCCGACCCGTACAAGGACGGCCGGCTGCCGGCGTTCCTCGAGCAGTGCGAGGCGCTGTCGGCGGCGAAGTTCCCGAGCGGGCTCGGCGCGGTGCTGGTGGGGCCGTGGACCATCGCCATGCTGCTGCGCAACCCCGAGGTGATGTGCCTGGACACGATCGACGACCCCGCGTTCGTGCACGACCTCATGCGCTTCTCGACCGAGTACGCCAAGCGCTTCGGCGACGCCGTGCTGAAGACGCGGATCGGGCTGAGCTACACCGATCCGACCGCGTCCTGCTCGCTCGTGGGGCCCGACACCTACCGGGAGTTCATCAAGCCTTACCACCAGGACATGGTGAACTATTTCAAGGCCAAGAAGGTCGGCACCACCGTGCACATCTGCGGCACCACGCACCAGATCCACGAGGACCTGGTGGACGTCGGCTTCGTCGCCATCACGATCGACCTCGACCAGCAGGCCGATCCCGCGCTCCAGGTGGACCAGCTCGATCGGCTGGTGACGCTCGGCAACGCGCGCGGGGTGGTGGGGATCGGCAACGTGGACGTGACGATCTTCGAACGGGCGACCAAGGCGGAGATCGAGGCGGAGGTGAAGCGCTGCATCGACACCGTCGGCCGGCGCTCGCGCTTCGTGCTGTCGACCTCCTGCGAGCTGCCGCCGCGCGCCAACCCCGACTGCGTCAAGTGGTTCATGGACGCCGCCCGCGAGTACGGGCGGGTGGAGCGGATCCTGGCGCCCTGACGCGGCGCCGCCGCGCGGGACCGGCGCTTGACTCCGGACCATGGTACCGGGTTGACGATTCCTGCATGGAGGCGCCGATGGAACGAGGGACCCTGCGCGCCGGCCAAGTCGCCGGTCGGGCCGGCGTGCACCGGGAGACACTCCGGTACTACGAGCGGCGCGGTCTGATTCCGCCGCCCCCGCGCCGATTCTCCGGTTATCGCGCCTATCCCCTCGAGACCGTCGAACGCGTGCGCCTCATCAAATGGGCGCAGGGGCTCGGGTTCACGCTGCGTGAGATCGGCGAGCTGGCCCGCATCCCGCGGGATCACGTGCGCGGGCGCGCGGCCCAGGTGCGGGCGCGCGCCGGTGCCAAGATGCGCGAGATCGACGAGAAGATCGATCGGCTCCAGGCCGTGCGGCGCCGGCTGCAGGCGATGGTTCGCTGCCGCTGCAACGGTCACTGCCCCATCGTCGCCGCGGCCGCCGCCGGCGCGAGGAGGACGAGATGACGGACGTGGGGCTCGCGTGCCGGCTCGATGTCTTCGAGGGGGCCGAGAAGGCGCAGTACGAGACGCTGAGGCGGGCCATGCGATCCGGGATGCAGGAAGCCCGAGAATTGTCCGACGGCTATGCGATCCGTCTCACGCCTGATCCGGTGTTGTTCCAGCAATCCGCTCAGTGGATCACGCTAGAGCGTCGCTGCTGCCCGTTCCTCACCCTGGGGCTGGAGTGGTCGGATGGCGACCGCGTCTGGCTGAAGCTCACCGGCGGACCGGGCGTCAAGGCGTTCCTGGCCAGCATGCTGGCGTCACGGCCCTGACCCTCGCCGGCGCCAGAGGACGGCCGCCACCAGCGCGCCCGCCGCGCCGGCGGCGCCGCCCGCGGCAAACCCCGTCGCGTAGCCATGCTGCGCGATGACGGGACCGAGGGCGAACGACCCGAGCGCGAGGCCGAGATACAGGGTCGTGCTGTAGCCGCCCATGACGAGGCCGCGGGTGGCGGGCGCCGTCGCCGACGCCAGGGCGACGCTCACCGCCACGAACCCGGTGCCGCTCACCGCGCCGAACACCGCCACCAGCGCGAGCAACGAGGGTCCGTCGCCGACGTGCGGAAGCAGCGCCGTCGCCAGCGCGGCGACGAGCACTCCGCCGAACGCGCACGGCGCGCGGCGGCCGCTACGGTCGATCAGCCACGCGGCGGGAAACCGCGCGAGCGTGTTCGCGAGACCCAGGACGAGGAAGAGCAGGCCGATGGCCCCCGGCGAGCGGCCCCGCTCGTGGGCGAGCAGGGGCACGAACGTGAAGACGGCGCCCTGCACGAGCATGCCGCTCGCCGAGAGGATCCAGCCGGCCCAGACGGCGGTGTTGCCGCGGATCTCGGTGAAGCGGGCGCGCGGGCCCGGGCCGGCGGCGGCGCCGATCGGGAGGAT
>JBGQFW010000041.1:0-35191 GCA_041497115.1 Methylomirabilia bacterium | reverse complement strand
GCCCCGCGCGCGAGTGGAGCTCGTGTCGGAGGTGTGGAACGAGCCCGACGGGTTCCCCGTGTTCCCGGTCTGGCGCATCTTCCACGTCGTCCCCGACCCGGTGTCGACGGTGACAACCCCGGTGTTGGTGGCGAGGGTCGCCCCCTCCTTGAAGTTCTGGGGCTGGGAAAAGACAATGACGTTGTTGCCAGGGCTCAGCCACGAGGTCGACGAGATGGTGCCCGAGCCCGTCACCAGCGGGCGAAGCGAAGAGACGTTCGGCATCGGACTATCCCTCCTTCTCTCCGCCGGCTAGGCGATGTCGCCGAACGACTGGAGCTGGTCGACCGTGTACGTGTCGCTGAGGCCAACCGCTGGCGGCGAGTTCGTCCCCACGCGGCCCGCCCACTGCTCGAGCAGGGTCACGCGGTTGACGAGGTCGGAGAGGCGCGTGTCCGGCTTCGATGTGCCGCCGTTGTACTTGTTCGCGGCGGGGTCGCCGCGGAGGGTCCCCTCCAGCACGCGGATGCGCAGACCGAGGTTCGGGACGAGCGCCTGTGCCGGGCTGGTCAGCGAGCCGAGCCAGGACGTCCCCGTGTACTGGTCCTTCGTATAGGGGTGGACCCCGTTCTCGGGGAACAGCGTGTCGAAGTAGAAATACCAGTCCGGCGCGCCCCCGGAGTCCAGCGGCGCGCGGTACAGGAAGTGCATCGCGCCCGGGACGATCACGCCGGTCGAGCCCCGGCCGCGGTTGGTGCTGGTATCGCTCGTCGAGAACGACTGGGTCGTGATCGTCGTCCCGATCGCCTGAAGGATCTGCCACGACATGTCCGAACCGACGTCGATCGTGAACTGCTGGCTGCCGACGACGATGGTCGCGCCCTCCTTGAAGCCCTGGTGCCCTGAGAAAGTCAGCCTTCGTTCGCCGGCCGTGCCACTGACGGTGCCGGAGCCGGACATGAGATTGCGCGCGGATGTTGCGGTGGCCATGGTGGTCGTGCCTCCCTCGGTGCGCGAGCGTAAGAGCGTAGGGGGGGGCACGTCAATGTACGTTTCGATAAAGCAATGTACGTTTTAGTCCGACGCCGGTCAGGTTTTCCCCGACTGCTGCCAATCTGCTAGGCAACCAGCATGCTAATGGGGCGCGTGGGCCTGCAAGAAACGCAGCACCGCCTCGCGCGCCTCGGGGCTGGGCGCCGTCGAGTGGCCGCGCCCCTCGAGCACGAGCGAGCGCCCCGGGCGCGGATCCAGCGTGGCCCCGCAGTCGCCGTTCCATGCCGGATCGCGGAAGAGCGGATCCTCCGCCCAGCGGATGGCCAGCACCGCCCGGTCGAGCGGCGTGGTGAGACCGCGGCGCACGTCGGGTGACGTGCATGTCCAGCCGGTGACGATGTAGCCGGCCAGGGGCGGCTCGCGCCACCCGGCGGCGACGACGGCGCCGTGGTCGAAGCCGAGCACCACGATCCTCTCCGGCGTCACCCACGGCAGCGTGGCCGCCTGCCCGATCGCGTAGCGCAGCTCGACCTCGCGCTGCGCGAACCGCGGCAGGTCGCGCGGCCCGTACAGGCGGTCGGCGCGGCAGGCCGGCGCGGGGCCGCCCGACGCGGCGCCGTCCGGCGCGAGCATCGCGTAGCCGGCGTCGGCGAGCACGCGCCCCCATTCGGCGAGATCGGCGTCGGGACCGGCGCACCCGTGGGCGTAGAGCACGAGGGGCACGCGCACTCCGGCCGGGATGGCGGCGAGCGCGGCCTCGGACTCGCGCAGCCGGCGGCCGTTCACCGCGCCCGGCGGCAGCAGCCGCGTCGGCAGCCAGACCACCGCCGCCTGCCAGGTGCGCTCGAGGGGGGCGTCGCCGCCGGCGGCGAGGGTGAGACAGCCCGCGAGGGCCGGCGCCAGCAGGGCGAGCGCAACGGCGGCGGGACGGCGGTACCGCGTACGCCGCTACCGCGCGCGCAGCGTGCGGGCCGCCTCCGCGCGCATCTGCTGCATGGCGCGCGTCTCCTGGTCGGAGTACCGCTCCTCCGTCCACGGATCGGCGTGCATGTGGTAGCCGTTCTGCTCCCAGAAGCCGGGCGGGTTCACGTCGAGGAACTCGAAGGCGCGCAGCCACTTGCTCGACTTCCAGAAGTAGAGCCTGGGCAGCACCAGCCGCATCGGGCCGCCGTGGTCGGGGTCGAGCGGGCGGCCGTTGTGCGTGAGGGCCAGCAGCACGTCGTCGTCGCGCAGATCGTCGAGCGCGGTGTTGGTGGTGTAGTCGGGGTCGGCGTGCTGGAGCACCCACTTCGCCTCCGGCCGCGGCCGCGCCAGATCCAGGATCGTGCGGGCCGACACCCCCTCCCACTCGTTGTCCAGCCGCGACCAGCGCGTGACGCAATGGATGTCGGAGCGCACCGTGACCCGCGGGAGAGCCTGGAACTGCTCCCATGTGAGGCTCACCTCGCGCTCGACGAGACCGAAGCAGCGGAAGGTCCAGCGGGCGGGATCGAAGCGCGGCGTCATCCCGTAGGTGAGCACCGGCCACTTGGTGGTGAGCTGCTGGCCGGGCGGGGTCCGGGCCGCCAGCGCGGGATCGGTCTCCTTGGCCATGCCGCTCACTATAAACCTGGGCGGGGCGGCCGCGCCGCGGCCATATAATGGAAGCGCGCGGCGCCCCGGGGAGGGGGCACCCGCGAAAGGAGACGGATGAACGGAGAACGCAAGCTGGCCATGTTCATGGACTTCGAGAACATCGCCCGCGGAGTCAAGGAAGCGCAGTACAAGCAGTTCGAGCTCAAGCTGGTCCTGGAGCGGCTGCTCGAGAAGGGCAAGATCATCGTGCGCCGCGCCTACGCCGACTGGAACCGGTTCACCGAGTACAAGCGCCCCTTCCACGAGTGGGCCATCGAGCTGATCGACGTGCCCCAGTCCCGCTACAGCGGCAAGAACTCGGCAGACATCCGCATGGTCGTGGACGCCCTCGACCTGGCCTACGGCAAGACCCACATCGACTCGTTCGTGCTGGTGTCGGGGGACTCGGACTTCTCGCCGCTCGTGTCCAAGCTGCGCGAGAACGACCGGTACGTGATCGGGCTGGGCGTCAAGTCGTCCTCGTCGGATCTGCTCGTCGCGAACTGCGACGAGTTCATCTTCTACGAGGACCTCATCCGCGACACCAAGAAGACGCGGCTGCTCAGCGGGCTGCCCGAGAAGAAGGCCGAGGCCATCGCCCAGCTCATCGACGCCATCCAGGCCCTGCAGCGCGAGAACAAGGAGACGCTCTGGGGCTCGATGGTCAAGCAGACGATGATCCGCAAGAACCCGGCTTTCAACGAGTCCTACTACGGCTACTCGACCTTCTCGAAGCTGCTCGAGGAGGCGGCCAAGCAGAAGATCGTCACGCTCGAGCGCGACGAGAAGAGCGGGACGTACATCATCACCGCGCTGAGCGAGGAGGGCGGCCGGGCGGCGTAGGGATCGGTACGTATCGTGGAACGCCCCGGTTCCGCCGGGGCGCTGCGCGAATGGGGGGGAAATGGGGGGCCATCTCGGGGCCCCCCATTGTTCTTAATACCGCTCGATCCGGCCGCGGTCGCTCACGAACAGCGTCAGCACCCAGCTCACCACCGAGATGACCAGCGCGCCCAGCACGGCGGCGCCGAAGCCGGTGACGTGCAGGCCGGGCACCAGCCACGCCGTCAGCGCCAGGCAGATGCCGTTGAGAACCAGCAGGAAGAGGCCCAGCGTCAGCAGCGTCAGCGGCAGCGTGAGGATCACCAGCACCGGGCGGACGAGCGCGTTGACGAGCCCCAGCACCACGCCGGCCAGCAGCACCGTCGCCGCGCCGTCCACCGCGATGCCGGGCACGATGACCGCCGCCAGCGCGATCGTCCCCGCGTTGATCAGCACGCGGACGAGGAAGCCCACCGCTCACTCACCGTACGGCCACAGCGCGTAGTCCACCGACAGGGCGCCGGCGCCGCCGACGAGGATCGCCAGCGCCATCGCGATCAGCGCGAAGTTGAACTCGAAGCCGTGGCCCTTGCCGGGCGTGTTCGAATAGTTGATGAAGAACCCATGTTGCGCGTGGACCTTGACGATCGCCACCAGCATGACGGTGATGAGCCCGAGCGCGGCGGGGCGCGCGAGGAAGCCCACCAGCATCGCGAGGCCGCCGAGCAGCTCGACGAGGATCGCCAGCGCGGTGGCGGGCGGCGGCACCTTCATGTACTGCTGGAACGTCTGGATCGTCGCCTTCCAGCCCGACCCGCCGAACCAGCCGAACGCCTTCTGGCCCCCGTGGGCGACGAACACGACGCCCAGCCCGAGGCGCACGATCAGGCGCGACCACGATGGGTACGTCCCGAGGAGGAGATCGAGGGTGTTGTCCATGGTATTCTCCGCGTGGTGAACCGCGTTCGCAGCACGATCGTCCGCTGGTCGCGAGTCTACAACACCATCGCCCTCCTGGTGCTGGCCGCCGTGACAGCGCCCGCCGCGCTCGCGCAGTCGCCGGTGGACCTCACGATCGAGCCGGCGATGGTGAAGGGCCCGCGCACCGCGCCGGTCACCATCGTGGAGTTCTCGGACTACCAGTGACCGTACTGCCAGCGTGTCCAGCGGTCGCTGGACCAGGTGCTGAAGGAGTACGACGGGCGCGTACGGCTGATCTTCAAGGACCTGCCGCTGCCCTCGCACGACCGCGCCCGTCCCGCCCACGAGGCGGCCCGCTGCGCCGGCGCGCTGGGCCGCTACTGGGCGTACCACGACCGGCTCTTCGCCGCCCAGCCCAGGTTCGAGCGCGCCGACCTGATCCGCTACGCGACGGAGATCGGGCTGGCGCGCGAGCCGTTCGTGACGTGTCTGGACGCGCGCCGCTTCGCGGCGGCGGTGGAGGCCGACGTGAGCCAGGCCCGCGCGCTCGGCGTGCGCTCCACGCCGACCTTCATCATCAACGGCCGGCCGCTGGTCGGCGCCTACCCCGTCGAGGATTTTCGCACCGTCATCGACGAGGCGCTGCGGAGCAAGCGTTGATGGCCTTCGTGGCGGTGGCGCGCGCCAGCGAGATTCCCGTCGGCCAGGGGGCGTTCGTCGAGCGCGAGGGCCTCGCCGTGGCGGTGTTCAACGCCGGCGGCGGCCGCTTCTACGCGACCGGCCCCGTCTGTCCGCACGAGGACGGGCCGCTGAGCGAAGGGTGGGTCGAGGGGGGCGCCGCGATCTGTCCCTGGCACGGCTTCGACTTCGACCTGACCACCGGGCGATGCGGGGTCGATCCCGACCTCGCGGTGCCGGTCTACCCCGTGCGCCTGCGCGGCGACGACGTCGAGGTGGACCTGCCCTGATGGGAGAGCGAGCGGTCAAGCACGTACGCACGTTCCTGGGGCAACGACTGCGGGCGCTGCGCAAGCAGCACGGGCTGAGCCAGGAGCGGCTCGGCGATCGCGCGGGGCTCAGCGGCAAGTTCATCGGCGAGGTCGAGCGCGGCGAGAAGTCGATCTCCATCGACAGCCTCTATCACGTCTCGGTCGCCCTCGACACGCCGATGCGTGAGCTCACCGACGTCCGGGCCACCCGGCCGGCGGCGGTGCCTTCCCCGGACGCCGAGAAGATCTTCGCGCTGGTCAGTCACCGGCGCCGCCCCGGCGACCTCCGGCGCGCCTACCGGGTCCTCCAGGCGATGTTCGGGCCGGGCGCGTAGCCCGCGCGATGGACTGGTCCCTCGGCGTCGTGTGGCAGGACGGCAAGCTGTTCGGCATCGACTGGAGCGTCTGGAAGGCGATTGGCTGGCTGGGCAACGTCGTGTTCTTCACGCGGTTCTTCGTGCAGTGGTACGCGACGGAGAAGCTGCGGCGCGTCGTGGTGCCGACGGCGTTCTGGTGGCTGAGCATGCTCGGCTCCGGGCTCCTGCTCGTCTACTCGCTCCACCAGCGCGACTCGGTCTTCATCTTCGCCTACGTCTTCACCTGGATCCCCTACATCCGGAATCTCATGATCCAGCGCAGCCACACCGAGGCGCACGTCGAGTGCCCGGGGTGCCGCCGCTCCTGCGCGCCGGACTCGAGCTTCTGCGCCGCGTGTGGAGCGGCGCTCGCCGCGGCCGACACGAAGGCGCCCCGGTGATACACTCGACCGATCCGAGGAGGCCCGCGTGAGCGACCCAATCAACTGGACCCAGGTGCAGACCCGCCCGATGCTGATGATCCCCGGCCCCACCGAGCTGCCGTGGCCCGTCGTGCAGGCGCTCAACCAGCCGGCGTCGATCCAGTACGACCGCAACTTCGACGAGAACGTGCTGGAGCCGACCACGCGGGCCCTGCGCGAGGTGTTCCAGACGAAGGACGAGGTCCTCCTCATGCCGGGGTCGGGGCGCACCGCGCTGGAGGCGGGCGCGCTGTCGGTCATCGAGCCGGGCGACCGCGTGCTCGTCGTCGGCGCCGGGCAGTTCGGCCTGCTCATGCGCGAGATCATGAACCGCGTGGGCGGCGACCTGACCGAGTTCCCGGTGGAGCTGGGCGCGCGCCTGGACCTCGACCGGCTCGGCCGCGAGGCCGAGCGGCTGCGCCCCAAGGCCATCACCCTCGTGCACAACGAGACGTCCACCGGCACGACCTACCCGGCCGCCGAGGTCGGGAAGATCGCGCGGGCGACGGGAAGCCTCTTCCTGCTCGACACGGTGTCGTCCATCGCCGGCATCGACGTGCGGACCGACGAGTGGGGCGTGGACCTCAACATGACCGGCTCGCAGAAGTGCCTGGCGGCGCCGCTCGGCCTGGCGCTGGTGTCGGTGAGCCCGCGCGCGTGGGAGGCGATGGAGCGGCGCAAGACGAAGGCGCACTCGTACGCCTACGACCTCAACCGCTGGCGCGAGCAGTGGATGCCCGTCTCGCGCGGCGGCAAGGTGCCCGACGGCGCGCCGCGCCGGCAGCCGGTGTCGATCCCCACGCATCTCACCGCGGCGATGCGCGTCGCCGCCGGGCTCATCCTCGAGGAGGGGCTGCCGCAGCGCTTCCGCCGCCACGCGGTGGCCGCCGCCGCGCTGCGCGCCGGTGTGGGCGCCATGGGGCTCGAGATGTTCCCCGACCCCTCGATCGTGTCCAACACGGTGGCGTCCATCAAGGCGCCGAAGGGCGTGGATACCGGCGCGGTGGTGCAGACGATGCGCGATCGCTACGGTGTGCTCATCGGCACCGGGCTGGCCGAGATCCGCGCCACCACGCTGCGCATCGGCACCATGGCCATGACCGCGAGCCCGCACTACGTGCTGCCGACGCTCTCCGCGCTGGAGCTCGCCCTGCGCGACCTCGGCTTCAAGGCCGAGCCCGGCGCCGGCCTCGCCGCCGCCCAGAAGATCTTCGCCGACAACGGGTGAGCGAAATGACGGCGCCACGACCTCCTAGAACAGGTCACCCACGGCCCTAACCGTGCAAGCGCCACCCGCTACAATCAGCGTCCCGGACGATTTCCCGAGTGTGTTCGAGGGCTCGGCCGCCCACGACCGCGCGAAGAAGAGCGGCGAGGTTCACGTCGTCTGCGTGCGCGGCGCCGACGAGGAGGCCGAGCTGATCAAGCGCATCGGCCGGGCGCGCGTGGCCATCAACATCCGCGCCCACGCCCGCTTCACCGACGGCGTGTTCGCGGCCTGCCGCGATCTCAAGATGGTCTCGGTGTGGGGCACCGGCACCGACAATATCGATCTCGACGCCGCCGGCCGCCGCGGCGTGACCGTCACCAACACGCCGGCGGTCAACGCCTTCGCGGTGGCCGAGCACGCGATCACCCTGATGCTGGCGGCGGGCCGCAAGCTCGTGCGCATCGACCGCGAGATGCGGGCGGGCGCCTGGCCGCGCGAGATGCTGACGCAGTGCCTGGGCAAGACGCTGGGCGTGTTCGGCACCGGCACCATCGGCGCCCGCGTCATCACGCTGGCCAGGGCGCTCGGCATGGACGTGCTGGCGTGGAGCGCGCGCGGCGACGAGACGCGCGTGACGAGCCTGGGCGCCCGCCCCGCCACCAAGGACGAGATCCTCCGCGCGGCCGACTTCGTCTCGCTGAACCTGCGCCTGACGCCGGAGACCCGCGCCTTCCTCACCCGCCGCGAGTTCGCGCTGATGAAGAAGACCGCGATCCTCGTCAACACCGGCCGCGGCGCGCTGGTCGAGAAGGAGGCCCTGCTCGACGCCCTCCGTCAGGGGCGCATCGCCGCCGCCGGCCTCGACGTCTTCCACGAGGAGCCGCTCAAGCCCGACGACCCGATCCTGGGCTTCGCCAACGTGACCCTCACCCCGCACAACGCCGGCCAGACGCCCGAGGTCATTCGCGACGGTCTCCTGCGCGCGGTGATCAACGTCGAGAACTTCCTCAAGGGCGCGCCCACCGACGTCGTGGTCGCGCCGGTCAAGTAAGACCCGCCGGAAGTCGCCTCCGTAGCACGCCGGGAAAGCCCATGAAGATCGCGCTCGCCGCTCTGCTGCTCCTGGCGATCAGCGCCGCAGCGGTCGCGGCCGCCCCCGAGGGGCCGCGGCTCGCGATCACGGCGCCGGAGAAGATCAGCATGAAAGAGGATTTCGGCAAGGAGAACCCGAAATGGAAGTTCGGCGCGGGTCGATGGGTGCTCCGGGCGTCCGCCGGCCGCCCGGTGCTGGCGCAGACCGCGGAGACCCAGCCCTGGGCCGTGGCGATCCTCGAAGACCAGAAGTTCGCCGACCTCGACGTCGCCGTCCGCTTCCGCCCGATCTCCGGCAAGGAGGACGCGAGCGGCGGCCTCATCTTCCGCGCGAAGGACGGCCGCAACTACCTGGTCGTCCGCGCCAACGCGCTGGAGAACAACTTCCGCCTCTATTCGGTGGTGAACGGCCGGCGCAGCACGCTCGCGTCGGCGACGGTCACGGAGCCGAAGCTGGGCGAGTGGCACCGGATCCGGGTCGTCGCCAGGGGGCGGAAGATCCAGGCGTATTTGAACGACGCGCTACTCCTCGATCACGACGACGCGACGTTCGCCGGAGGCTGGGTGGGACTCTGGACCAAGGCGGACTCGGTGACCGAGTTTTCCGATCTCGAGGTGACCGGGACGCCGGCGAAGTGACGACGCCGGCGGGGAGGGCTAGAAGTACTCGTACGTCCCCGGCTCGCGCTCCATCGCCAGCCGCACCTGGGCCATGAAGACCAGGTAGGGGTGGGCGCCGAGCGCGACCAGTCGGTCGCGGTCGAAGCCGGCCAGGGCGGCGCGCGTGGCGTCGTCGAGACCGTGCTCGCGCATCGCGGCCTTCGGATCCGCGAGATAGCGCGCGCGGGCAGCGGCGTCCGACTTCAGCGCGAAGAGAAAGCGGTTGAGCGGGTAGGCGGCGGCCGGCGGGAAGAAGTAGTGAGTGTCACCGTTCACAGGCTCGCCTCGCCTGCGGCTGCGGCTCGCACGGCCATCATACCGGCCACGCCACCACGGCGTTGCCGTGGTGCCAGGAGGGCTCGTAGCAGAGCACCTCGGCGCGCGCGCCGCCGACGGCGCCCAGCAGCGTGATCCAGGTGCGCAGCTCCACGTTGCCCGCCTTGTCCAGCTCCTCGCCGGTGAGCCGCGCCGTCTCCTCCCCGCGCCCGTCGGCCAGCGCGGCGAGCAGTGCGCGGTCGAAGTCGAAGTCGGGCGACGCGTAGCGGTCGGTGCCGGGGAAGTGCGAGAGCCCGCCCGAGGCGACGAGGGCGACGCGCTCGGGGCGCGCGTCGAGGATCGCGCGCAGCGCGCGCCCCCACGCGTGGCACCGCCTCGGCGTCGGCTGGGGCGGCAGGTAGACGTTCACGTAGAGCGGCACGATGGGCACCGCCGGCGCGGGCATGGCGAAGTGCAGCGGGACGTAGAACGCGTAGTCGAGCGACACGTCCTGCGTGTAGGCGAGGTCGAAGCCCGCCTCGATCCCCTGCTCCACGATCGCGCGGGCCAGCGGCTCGTGGACGTCGAAGGCGTAGCGATAGCGGCCGAACTCGCCGGCGGCGCGCGCGCCCACGTGGACGGCCAGCGCCGGCACCGCGTTCAAGAAGAACCCCTCGATGTGGTCGCCGGCGATCAGCGCGATCGCGTCGGGGCGGGCCGCCGCCAGCCGGCGCTTCACCTCGCCGAGCGCCGCGTGCACGCGCAGCACGAGGTCGCGGTCCTCGGTGGGCGGCCGCACGAGGAGCTGGGGCGTGTGCGGGCAGGCGAAGGCGGCGACGAGCGGCATCAGCCCTTGGCCGCGGCGCCCGCGCGATACCAGTCGGCGATGCCCTCGCCGGTGGTGAGCCAGACGCCCTTCTTCTTGCGGATGTAGTCGTAGACCGCCTCGAAGTACTTGATCCGGTGGGGCACGCCGTGGATGTAGGGGTGGACGGCGATCGCCATCACGCGCGGCTGCGTCGCCCCCTCGGCGTAGAGCCGGTCGAACTGGTCGCGGCAGCGCTGCGCCCACGCGCCGGACTCGTGGTGCTGGATCACCATCATCGGGATGTCGTTGAGCTCGAGCGAATACGGCACCGACAGCAGCGGCCCGCGCGCGGTGCGGATCGTGTAGGGCTGGTCGTCGTTGACCCAGTCCGAGACGTACTCGATGCCGGCCTCGGCCAGATGATCGAGCGTCTCCCATGTCTCGGTGAGGCCGGGGCCGAGCCACCCCTTGGGCTTGCGGCCGGTGAACGTGTGGAGGATCTCGACGGCCTCGCGGATCGCCGCGCGCTGGTCGGGCAGCAGGTGCATCGCCCCCTGGCGCACGCCGTGGCCCATGAACTCCCAGCCGGCGTCCAGCATCGCCTGCGCCACCCGCGGGTAGCGCTGGCACACGCTCGCGTTGATCGCGGTCGTCGCCGGGATCTTGCGCGCCCGCAGCGCGGCGAGCAGCCGCCAGATGCCCACCCGCATCCCGTAGTCGTGCCACGCCCAGTTCGGCACGTCGGGCACCGTGGCCACGCCCTGTGGCGCGCTGAGGACCTGGCGGGCCAGCGGCTTTTCGATGTCCCACTCCTCGACGTTGACGATGGTCCACACCGCGATGCGCGCGCCGCGGGGCAGCCGCCAGCGGCGGCGGTCCACGATGGCCGAGTAGTCGAAGCGCTCGTGCGGGAGCTTCACGGTGCCCTCCTCGAGGCGGGGCCTGCCCGGCCCATGTCGGTCGCAGCGCCTATAGTACAATCCGCCGGTGACTGCGGAGTTCTGGATCGTCCAGACCTTCAACGGGCTGTCGTACGGCGCCCTGCTGTTCCTCCTCGCGAGCGGCCTGTCGCTGATCTTCGGCGTGATGCGCATCGTCAACCTCGCCCACGGCTCCTACTTTCTGCTCGGCGGCTACGTGGGCCTCTCGGTGATCTGGCGCACGAAGAGCTTCCCGCTGGCCCTGCTGGCCGGCGCCACCGCGATCGCGCTGGTCGGCGTCGGCATGGAGCGGCTCTTCCTGCGCCGCCTCGCCGGGCAGACGCTGGGCCAGGTGCTGATGACGGTCGGCTTCGCGCTGATCTTCCAGGACCTGGCGCTGCTGATCTGGGGCGGCGATCCCTACTCGCTGCCGCTGCCGGGGCCGCTGCAGGGGGTCGTCATCGCGGGCGGGCTGCGCTTTCCGCGCTACCGGCTGTTCATCATGGTGCTGGCGGCGGTGATCGGCGCCGGCCTCTGGCTGGCGCTCGACCGCACGCGCGTGGGCGCGATGATCCGCGCCGCGGTGGACGACGCCGAGATGGCGCAGGGCGTGGGCATCCGGGTGCCGACCATCTCGCTCGGGGTCTTCGCGCTCGGCGCGTTCCTCGCCGCCCTCGGCGGCGTCGTCGGCGGCGGCTTCCTCGGCGTCTACCCGGGTCTCGACTTCGAGATCCTGCCCTACGCGTTCGTCGTCGTCATCGTCGGCGGCCTCGGCAGCCTGCCCGGCGCGATGGTGGGCAGCCTGCTGGTCGGCCTCCTCGACAACTTCGGCAAGGCGCTCTTCCCCGAGCTCGCCTACTTCACGCTCTTCGCGCCGATGGCGCTGATCCTCGCTCTCCGCCCCACCGGATTGTTCGGTAGATCATGACGACGGACGCAGCCACCACCATCTCGAACAGGCCACCCACGTCGCGACCCGTCCTCGCGGGCCTCGCTACAATAACCCTCGCGGCAGCCATCGCCCCCGCGCTCTCCCCCTACCCGCTCACGCTGCTCACCCAGGCGGCGATCGTGGCGATCCTGGCGATGAGCCTCGACGTGCTGCTCGGCTACACCGGCCTGCCCTCGCTCGGCCACGCCGCCTACTTCGGCGTCGCCGCCTACGCGGTCGGCATCCTCACCACCGACTACCACCGCGGCTTCGCGACGTGCCTGGTGGCCGGGCTGATACTGGCCGCCGCCACCGCCGCCGTCTTCGGCCTGCTGGCCATCCGGGCCACCGGGACGTACTTCCTCATGATCACGCTCGCGCTGGGCATGGTCGTCTGGGGGCTGGCGTTTCGCTGGGTCTCGATGACGAAGGGGGACAACGGCATCGCCGGCGTGCCTCGGCCGGAGGTCGGCCTGCCGTGGAATCTCGGCGCCCCGCTGCCGTTCTTCTACTTCGCGCTGGCCGCCCTCGGGCTGGCGTGGGCGCTGCTGGGGCTACTGGTGCGCTCGCCGTTCGGCCTCACCCTCATGGGCATCCGCGAGAGCGAGACGCGCATGCGCGCGCTGGGCTACAACGTGTGGCTGCACAAGTACCTGGCCTTCGTCCTCTCGGGCACCTTCGCCGGGTTCGCCGGCGTCTTCTGGGCGTACTACAACGGCTTCGTGAGCCCGGCGGACGTGCAGCTCGTGACCTCCGTCGAGACGCTGCTGATGGTCGCGCTCGGCGGGCCGGGCACGCTGGCGGGGCCGGCGCTGGGCGCCGCCCTCATCGTGTTCCTCAAGAACTTCGTGAGCGTCTACACCAAGCGGTGGCTGCTCATCCTGGGCTCGGTGTACATCGGCGTCATCCTGTTCGCCCCGCGCGGCGTGCTCGGCGCCCTCCGGCGCCGGCGATGAGCGAGCCACTCGCCCTCCACCTGCAGGGCGTCGCGAAGTCGTTCGGCGGCCTCCGCGCGGTGGACGGCGTGGAGCTGGCCGTGCGCGCGGGCGAGCGCCGCGCCCTCATCGGCCCCAACGGCGCCGGCAAGACGACGCTGTTCAACCTGATCGCCGGCGTGCTGCCGGTGACCCAGGGGCGCATCAGCCTGTTCGGCGCCGACGTCACCCGCCTCGCCCAGCACCGGCGCGCGGCGCTCGGCCTCACGCGCACCTTCCAGATCACGAACCTGTTCCCCAGCCTCACCGTGCTGCAGAACGTCGTGCTGGCCGCCCAGGCGCTGAGCGGGACGAAGTTCCAGATGCTGCGCCCGCTGAGCCGCTTCGACGGCCTCGCCGCGCAGGCGCGGGCGGCGCTCGCCGCCGTCGGCCTCGAGGCGCGCGCCGGCGCCACCGTGCGTCACCTCTCCCACGGCGAGCAGCGCCAGCTCGAGATCGCGCTGGCGCTGGCCGGCCGCCCGCGCGTGCTGCTGCTCGACGAGCCCGCCGCCGGCCTCTCGCACGCCGAGGCCCGGCTCATGACCGCGCTGCTGCGCCGCCTCGACCCCGCCATCACGCTGCTGATCATCGAGCACGACATGGACATCGCGCTCGAGGTGGCCCGCCACGCGACGGTGCTGCACTACGGCCGCGTGATCGCCGACGGGACGTGCGAGGCCGTCCGGGCCGACCCGACCGTGCGCGAGATCTACCTCGGTGGCTGAGCCGATGCTGGCGGTGAGCGACGTGCACACCTTCTACGGCGAGAGCCACGTGCTGCACGGCGTGTCGCTCGAGGTGGCGCCGGGCGAGGTCGTGGCGATCCTGGGGCGCAACGGCATGGGCAAGACGACGCTGATCCGCTCGGTCGTCGGCTTCACGCCGCCGCGCGCCGGCCGCGTGCGCTTCAAGGACGCCGACGTCACCGCGTGGCCGCCGTTCCGGCGCGTTGCGCGCGGCATGGGGCTGGTGCCGCAGGGCCGCCGCGTCTTCCCCTCGCTCACCGTGCGCGAGAACCTCGACGTCGCCCGGGCCGGCGCCGGCCGCTGGAGCCGCGAGACGGTCTACGCGCTCTTTCCGCGGCTGGCCGAGCGGGCGGCCAGCCGCGCCAGCAAGCTCTCGGGCGGCGAGCAGCAGATGCTGGCCATCGGCCGCAGCCTCATGGGCAACCCCGCGCTGCTGCTGATGGACGAGCCGACCGAGGGGCTGGCGCCGCTGCTCGTCCGCGAGGTGGGGCGGGTCATCGGCGAGCTCAAGCGGGCGGGGCTGTCCATCCTGCTCGTCGAGCAGAACCTGCCGATGGCGGTGGCGGTGGCCGACCGCGTGCACGTGCTCAACCGCGGGCGGATCGTCTACTCGGGCACCCCGGCCGAGCTGCTCGCCAACGAGGAGGTGAAGTCGCGCGACCTCGGCGTGGCGGGCGCTACTTGATGTCGGTGGGCACCGCGGTCCAGCGCCAGGCGATCACGTAACCGTCCACCCGCCCGCCGTTGCCGCCCACGCAGTAGCACGGCCGGCCGGGCGGCGTGAGGTTGGCCACCCGGCAGATACCGAGCTGCGTCGTGCACGCGCGCTCCAGCGTGTGCGGGCTCTGCGTCGGCCGCTGCCCCCCGTAGTCGTCCTTGCTGATGTCGCCGGTGCCGATGCCGCCGCCGGGCGTCATGACACCCTGCAGGAGCAGGACGAGCGCTGCCGCGGGAACGCATCGCATGCCGCGAGTCTAGCGCCGTTGACCTTCGCGGCGCGCGTCGTCAGCGCGCCCTCCAGAGCCGTTCGTCGAAGCGGAACGGCTCGGGGCGCCCCACCCGAATCCGGCGGAACTCCGGGTGGCGCGGATTCAGCAGATAGTTCAGCTCCTGCGGAATGACGGCGGATGGGACCGCCAACACGGCGGTCCGTGCCCGGCGGATCCACTCGCCACCGATATCGGCCAGCGCCTCGGGAGACGGATAGCGCCGCCACTGCGGCGGGAGGTCAGCCGGTCGCACGGTGGCGATCGCCAGCCCGTCGGGGAGATGCGCCGGCACGGCGACGAGGTCGCCGGGCGCGTTCACCACGTTGACGTGAACAAGCACCTCGAGCGCGGCCAGCGCCAGCGTCGAGGACGTATAGACCACCGGCACCCCACGATGGCTCCAGCGCCCTCCGAGGAGGCGCGCGCCCTCACCGTCGAAGCCAGCCCGGCCGCGCTCGAGAAGACGCCAGACGCGAATCAGCTGTAGACGCCGTGGGCGATGCGCAGCAGGATGGTCTCGACCTCGCGGGCGCCGATATCGGTGTCGACGTGCTGCAGGGGCACGATCCGCCCGAGGGCTCGGTTCGGCTGCCGCAACCATCGGGCAGCCTTCGCGCGATCGCCGAGCACTTGCTCGGCCAGTGCGAGGATGCGGCCGAGGCGCACGAGCCGATCCGATTCCTCGGCGCTCAGCCGTCCGGTCTTTCGGCGGCGCGCCAGCGTTCGGGAGGCGATGCCGAGGGCCGCGCCGAGCTCGCCGAGCGGGACGTCGAGCCGCCGCGCGACGGCCTCGACCGCCGGGTACGGCAGGCCCGTCCGCACGCGGTCTCGTAGCCGATCGGCGGTCCGCACCCGATCCTTCATCACCCGCCAACCGCCGAGTGTTTCCGCGACTCGGGCCGCGTTGACCATTGTGGCAGTGAGTATACTGCCACTTGGCCGCCTCGACCAGCGCCCCTACTTGTCGAGCATGCGAATGACGACGGCCAGGTCCTCGCCGCCGTGGCCGGCGGCGTGGGCGGCGGCGTAGAGGCGCTCGGCCACGTCGGTGAGCGGCAGCACGGCGCCGGCGGCGCCCGCCGCGTCCTGGATCAGGTGCAGATCCTTCATAAAGAGGTCGAGCTTCATCTGCGCGGGGAACTCGTTGCGCGCCATCATCGGCCCGCGCACCTCGAGCATCCGCGAGGTCGCCGCGCCGGTGCCGAGCACGTCCACCACCACCTGCGGATCGAGGCCGGCCCGGCGCGCGAGGTTGATCGCCTCCGCCGCCGCCGCGCTGTTGAGCGCGACGAGCAGGTTGGCGACGAGCTTGAGGACCATCGCCTGCCCCGCCCGGCCCACGTGGACGGCGCGCGGCAGGATGGACTCCAGCAGCGGCTTCCAGCGCTCGTAGACCGCGCGGTCGCCGCCGACGAAGATCACGCCGTTGCCCTGGGCGACCATGGCGCTGGTGCCGCTGATCGGACAGTCGAGGAACGCGAGGCCACGCGCCGCCGTCTCGCGCGCGAGCCGCTCGGTGAGCGCGGGCGAGATCGTGCTCATCTGCACGATCGGCTGGCCGGGGCGCGCCCCCGCCGCCACACCGGCGGCGCCGAGGATCGCCTCCTCGACGACCGCCAGCGAGGGCAGCAGCGTGCAGACCACCTCGCTGGCCCGCGCCACGTCGGCGGCCGACTTCGCCGGCGTGCCGCCGAGCGCGGCGAGCCGCTCGAGGCACGCCGGGACGACGTCGTAGCCCACCACCGCGTGGCCGTTTGCCCGCAGTCGCGAGGCCACCGCGTGGCCGAGCAGCCCGACCCCGACGACTCCGACCGTCGTCATGCCGTTAGCAATGCTTGCAGGGCGGGTAGTCGCGCGAGTAGGCCGGGGCCTTGAGAAACTCGTCGGGCTTGTAGGTCCAGAACTGCGAGACGGTGGGGAAGGTGTGGATCACCGTGTTCTGCAGCCGGCCGTTCACCCGCTCGACCTTGCGGACGTAGACGTTCATCGTCGGGTTACCGTAGTCGTCGAACCGCATCGGCCCGCGCGGCATGTCCGAGAGGTCGGCCTTCCGCAGCGCGCCGAGGAACCGGTCGACGTTCTCGATGTCGCCGCCGGTCGCCTCCAGGGCGGCCTTCAGCACCAGCCCCGCCACGTAGGTGCCCTCGGAGTAATAGGAGGGCACCTGCTTGAACTTGGCCTCGTAGGCCTGGGCGAACCGCTTGTTGGCCGGGGTCTCGAGCGCCGCCGAGTAGTGCAGCGGCGTGATCACGCCCAGCACCTCGTCTCCCATCGTGCGCAGCACGTGCTCGTCGGTGAAGGTGCCGCCGCCGATGAGCGGCAGCGTGCCCTTGAGCCCGGCCTCCTGGTACTGCTTGGCGAACCGCAGCGCGTCGGCGCCCGAGAACTGCGCGAACACCGCGTCGGCGTCGCGCTTGAGCTGGCTGATGTAGGGGGCGAAGTCCGCGTTGCCGAGCGGCGGCCAGAGCTTCTGCACGATCTGCCCGCCCGTCTCCTCGAAGGTCCGCTGGAAGCCCGACACGACTTCCCAGCCGAAGGCGAAGTCGTAGCCGATGACCGCTATCTTCTTGTATTTCAAGTTGTCGTAGACCCACTTGCCGAAGGGATGCGACGGCTGCGACGAGGCCCACCCCGTGCGCACGATGTAGGGGCTGCGCTTGCGCTGGGTGAGGTCGTCGGCGGCCACGATCGGATAGAGCGCCGGGACCTTCTTGCTGTCGATGTACGGCGCCACCGCGTAGCCGACGGCGGCGCTGAGCGGCCCGGTGACCAGGTGCACGCCCTGACCCTCGACGAGGCCGCGGACTTTGGTGAGGCCGGTGGCCGGCTTGCCCTCGTCGTCCTCGACGATGAACTTGATCTCGCGCCCGGCCAGCTTGTAGCCCACCTGCTCGAAGAACAGCTCGTAGCCGTTGATCATGTCCTTGCCGTTGGCGGCCAGCGGCCCGCTCTGCGGCACGATCATCCCGATCTTGATCGGGCCCTTCTGGGCGGCCGTCGGCGCCGCCAGCGAGGCGACGGCGACGAGGGTCAGGAACAGGAGGGCCAGGCGTGTGCGCATGGGCGTGCTCTCCTTTTCGGGGGTCAGGCGTCGAGCGCCTGGAGGATCGCGTCGTTGCCGAGCGGCCAGCCCAGCGCCGCGCCCATCAGGCGCAGCGCGAAGCGGTGCATCTCCTCGCCGTCCATCGAGTCCACCGCGTCGGCGGCGACCACCACGCGGAAGTCGCGATTGGTCGCCTCGAACGCCGCGCACAGCACGCAGGTGGTGGTGTTGATACCGGCCAGGATCACCGTCTCCGCGCGCAGCCGCTGGCGCAGCACGAACTCGAGGTCGGTGCCGTGAAACGACGAGTAGCGCTTCTTGCCACGCACCACGAGGTCGCGCGGCTCCAGCAGCTCGGGAATGATCTCGGTCCCCGGGCTCCCGGCCAGGTTGTGGCCGAGGATGCCGCGGCGGGCCTTGGCCGGATCGTCGTGGATCGCCTTCCAGAACGGGTTGGCGGCGATCTCGCCGGGCTCGCGATACTCGGTGACGACGTGGACGATCGGCACCCCGCGCTCGCGAAGCCCGGCGAAGAGCGCAGCGGCGCGCTTGATCACGGGCCCGCAGCGCTCGGCCGCCAGCGGCAGCGTGGCGACCGCGGGGTCGAGGTGGCCGCGGTGCATGTCGATGCCGACGGCCACCGTCGAGCGCGGGTCCAGGCGCGTCACCGCGTCGCCCCGCGAGCGAGCCCCTGCCAGAGGCTGGTCAGCGTCTCGAGCGCGGCGGGCGGCAGCGGCCCGCGCTCGACGGCGGCGAGCGCCGCCTCCTGGTGCGCGAGCTCGGAGTAGCCGACGAGCACGGTCGAGATCGCGTCGTTCGCCAGCGCCAGGCGGATCGAGGCCTCCATCAGACTCGCCGCGTGCCCCTGCTGCACGAGCGGCAGCAGCCGCTGCGCGCGCGCCACGTCCTCGGCGTAGTCGGAGCCGGAGGCGATCGGCGCGACGCTCGGCATGGCGATCGGATGGCGGCTGACGGTGCCGCTCAGCGCGCCGGCGGCCAGCACGCGGATCGCGATCGTGCCGACCCGCGCGCTCCGCGCGTGATCGAGCAGCCGGCCGAAATCGTGGGCGGGATACCCCGCCGGCACCGCCACGCTCGCGCTCGGGTTGAGCAGGTTGAGGCAGACCTGCGCGGTGTCCACGACGCCCGCGTCGAGCAGCGCGCGCAGCGCGGCGGTGTCGCCGAGCGCGGTCACGCCGACGAAGCGCGTCTTGCCCGCGCGGCGCAGAGCGTCGAGCGCAGGCACCACCTCGTCCAGCACGCGACGCAGCGTCAGCCCGCTGCCCGAGGCGGGCGCGACGCCAGTGAGAATCGGATTGTGAAGCTGGATGAGGTCCACGCGGTCCATGCCCAGGCGCTGGAGGCTGGCCTCGATGCCGCGGGTGATGGCGGCGGCCGTGTCGGTCGCCTCCGGCGGCAGGCGGACCTTCGTGCCGACGTAGGGCTTCGCGCCCAGCGCGCGCAGCGTCACGCCCAGGTTCTGCTCGGACACGCCATTGCCGTACGATGCCGCGGTGTCGAAGTAGTTGACCCCCGCCTCGAGCGCCCGGGCCACCGCCCGCTCGCGCTCGGCCGGCGTCCCGCGCACGATCAGCCCGCCGACGTCGCCACAGCCGAATCCCAGCGCGGAGACCTTCAAGCCCGTGCGCCCCAGCGTGCGGTATTCCATCTGGCCCTCCCGGCGCCCGATACTACTACGCGAGCGCTTGACGCCCTAGCGCCCGGCGGCTAGGTTGGGGCCGCGGAGGACGCTCATGACCGCTCCCGTCGACTTCGATCGCGTCGTGGATCGCCGCAACACCGACAGCAACAAGTGGCGGAAGTTTCCGCCCGACGTCCTGCCCCTCTGGGTCGCCGACATGGATTTCCCCTCGCCCCCGGCGGTGGCCGATGCTCTGCGGGCGCGCGTGGAGCACGGCTTCTTCGGCTACCTCGCCGAGCACGCGGAGCTGCCCGCGGTGGTCGCCGAGCGGCTGGCCAAGCGCTACGGCTGGCGGGTGAGCCCCGAGGCCGTCGTGCTGGTGCCCGGCGTCAACGTCGGCAACAATTTCGCGTGCGGCGCGCTGGCCGGATCGGGCGACGGCGTCCTGCTGCAGACGCCGGCGTATCCCCCGCTCCTGCGCGCGGCGAGCAACCTGGGCCGCGCCCGCCAGGAGCACGTCCTGGCGCGCGACGGGGACGGGCGCTACGTCCTCGACCTCGATGCGTTCGCGGCCGCGATCACGCCGCGCACGAAGGTGTTCGTGCTCTGCAACCCCCACAATCCCGTCGGCCGGGTCTTTGGCCGGACGGAGCTCGAGGGGCTCGCCGCCGCGTGCCTGAAGCGCGATCTCTGGATCGTCGCCGACGAGATCCACTGCGATCTGCTGCTCGACGGCCGCCAGCACGTGCCGATCGCGTCGCTGTCGCCGGAAGTCGAGGCGCGCACGGTGACCTTCATGGCGCCGAGCAAGACGTTCAACCTGCCCGGGCTCAAGTGCGCCGTCGCCATCGTGCCCAACGGCAAGCTGCGCGAGCGGCTGACCACCGCCATGGGCGACCTCATGTCCAAGCCCAACGTGCTCGGCCACACCGCCGCCGTCGCCGCCTACCGCGAGGGCGACGACTGGCTGGAGGCGCTCCTGCGCTACCTGGCCGCCAACCGCGACTTCCTCGTGGACTACGTCCGCACGAAGCTGCCCGGCGTGACGCTGGCGCCGCCGGAGGCGACCTACCTGGCGTGGCTCGACTGCCGCGGGGCGCGCATCCCCGGCGGCGATCCCTGCGCGTTCTTCCTGGAGCGGGCAAAGGTCGCGCTCAACGACGGCAAGACGTTCGGCCCCGGCGGCGAGGGGTTCGTGCGGCTCAACTTCGCCTGCCCGCGCTCGCTGCTGACCGACGGGCTCGAGCGGATGCGACGCGCGCTGGCCGCCGCATGAAGCGCTACATCGACCTCTCGGTCACGGTCGACGACACCACGCTGAGCCCGCCGTCCACCAACATGAAGCTCGAGATCACGCCGCACCGGCGCGGCCCCGGCTTCTGGCAGGTGTCGAGCGTCAACCAGAGCCTGCACACGGGCGCCCACATCGACTCGCCGCTGCACGTCTACAAGGACGGGATCACCACCGCCGAGATCGCGCTCGACCAGGTGATGGGCGAGGCGCTCGTGGTGGACCTCTCGTTCGCCGGCGCCAACCACGCGATCACCATCGACGACCTCAAGCGCGGCGGCGCCGATGCCGTGAAGCCGGGCGACATCGTGCTGCTGCGCACCGGCTGGACCGACACGATGTACGGCCGCTGGCCCGACTACTTCACGCAGTCGCCGTACTTCCCGCCCGCCTCCGCCGAGTGGCTGGTGGCCAAGGGCCCCAAGAACATCGGCTTCGATTTCTTCGAGGAGTACTGCGCGCGGCTGCCCGACTTCTCGTCGGAGGACTTCCCGATGCACCGCGTGATCCTCGGCGCCGGCGTGGTCATCATGGAGGGGCTCACCAACCTCGCCGCCCTGCCGGCGCGCCGGGTCGACTTCGCCGCGCCCTTCTACAAGATCGCCAAGACCGAGGGCGCGCCGGCCCGGTTCTTCGCGATGGTGGACTGACGCGGTGCTGCGCGCCACGCGCGCCCGCGCCGCCGCGCTCGTCGCGACGCTGTGCCTGGCGCTGCCGGCCGCCGCGCCCGCCGGGCCGCCCTACGTGACCGACGACCCCGAGCCGGTCGACTATCAGCACTGGGAAGTCTATCTGGCCTCGCAGGTCGCCCACGACAAGGACGGCTGGGCCGGCACCGGGCCGCACCTGGAGGTCAACTACGGCGTCCTGCCGGACGTCCAGCTGCACCTGATCGCACCGCTGGTCTTCCAGCTGCCGGCGGAGGGGACCGGGCGCTACGGCTACGGCGACACCGAGGTCGGCGTGAAGTACCGCTTCGTCTACGAGGACACGTGGACGCCCATGGTGGGCGTGTTCCCGATCGTCCTGCTCCCTAGCGGCGACGAGCGCAACGGCCTCGGCACCGGCCACGTCCTGACGTTCCTGCCGCTGTGGATCCAGAAGAGCGTCAGCGAGTGGACGACCTACGGGGGCGGCGGCTACTGGATCGTCCCCGGCGCGGCGAACCGGAACTTCTGGCTGACCGGCTGGCAGCTGCAGCGGCACGTGACCGACTGGGCGGCGGTCGGCGTCGAGGTGTTCCACACCACGCCGCAGGAGCGCGGCGGCCCGTCCGAGACGCGCTTCAACGCCGGCCTCCTCGTGGACTTCAGCGAGCGCCACCACCTGCTCTTCTCCGCGGGCCGCGGGGTGCAGGGGCCCAACGACTTCCAGGGCTATCTCGCCTATCAGCTCACCTTCGGCCCGGCCGAGAAAAAAGAGGCCCGCGCGTCCCGATGAGCCAGTCCGTCCGCGACTTCGTCGCCGCCTACGAGCAGGCCTCCCCCGGCGAGGTGGTGCGGGTCACCGAGCCCGTCTCCACCGAGCACGAGGTGATGGCGCTCGTGCTCGAGTACGAGCGGCGGCGGCGGTTCCCGATCCTCCTGCTCGAGAACGTCCGCGGCTTCGACATGCCGATCGTCTGCAACGTCGTCGCGAGCCGGCGCGCGCTGGCCTTCGCCCTCGGTGTGCCGGAGGCGCGGCTGGCGCTCGAGTACGCGCGGCGCATCAAGGACCCGATCAAGCCGGTCGTGGCGGCCGACGCGCCCTTCCACCGCCACGTCGTCACCGGCCCCGACCTCGACCTCGGCCGGCTGCCCATCCCGACCTACTTCCCGGGGGACGCCGGCCGCTACCTCACCGCCGGCATGCTGGTGGCGCGCGACCCGGAGACCGGCGTGGAGACGGAAGGCTACCACCGCTTCCAGCTCAAGGGCCGGGACCGGATGGGCGTGAGCCTGCACTCGCGCCGGCGCATGTTCGAGTACCAGCGCCGCGCCGAGGCGCGCGGGCGGCCGCTGCCGTGCGCGATCGCGCTGGGGCTGCACCCGCTGGTCTCGATGGGCTCGCTCGCCTATCCCCCGCCCGACGTCGGGAAGTTCGAGGTGGTGGGCGGGCTCCTCGGCGAGCCGCTCGAGGTGGCAGCCTGCCGCACGATCGATCTGCACGTGCCGGCCGCCGCCGAGATCGTCATCGAGGGCGAGATCCTGCCCGGCGTCCGCGAGCCCGAGGGGCCCTTCGGCGAGTTCACCGGCTACTTCTCGCGCCGCTCGACCGAGCACGTGTTCGTGGCCCGGGCCGTCGCCATGCGCGAGCGACCGTGGTTCCAGTCCATCGGCTCCGGCCGCGCCGGCGACCACATCACCACGCTCGGCCTCGTGCGCGAGGCCGAGATCTACAACGCCCTCACGCGCGTGATCCCCAACGTGACCGGCGTCCACGTGCCGCTGTCGGGGACGTCGTCGTTCACCGCCTACGTGGCGATCAAGCAGGGGCGCCCCGGCGAGGCCAAGCACGTGATCCCGATCGTGCTCGGCGTGGACCACTACCTCAAGCTGGTGATCGTGGTGGACGACGACGTGGACGTCTTCGACGAGTCCGACGTGCTGTGGGCGGTGGCCACGCGCATGCAGGCCGACCGCGATCTGGTGACGATCGCCGGGAGCCTGGGCGCCCTGCTCGACCCGAGCGCCGACGAGCGCGGCGTCACCGCCAAGCTCGGCATCGACGCCACCCGCCCCTTCGGCGAGCCCTTCGCCGAGAAGCTGGTGATGGATCCCGCGCGGCTGGCGTGGGCCCGCGCGCTGGTGGACCGCCTGGGCGGCTGAGCGCGCGCGACGTGCCGCGCCAGCTCGACAGCTCAGGCGCGTCGCTACTGGTTGAACCCGGCGGATGCTACTATGGCATCACGTCGCGTTTGTCGGGCGTCCGCTCCATGCAGGAGGCCGGATGGATCTGCTCGAGGCGAAGAGCCGGATCGCCGAGGCGCTGGTGGAGTCGATCTTCCGGCGCGCCCGCTACGAGGTGACGCCCTTCCGCGCCGGCGCCGCCCTGCCGCTGCGCTTCGGGCGCGAGGACTTCTCGCCGGACTTCCGCGTGAGCCACACGACGCTGGAGGGCGAGGAGCGCGACTTCCTCCTCGAGGTCAAGTACCGCCCGTCGGTCGAGCAATTCGTCTCCGTCGAGAACCAGCGCGGCGACCGGTCCGTCTTCCACATGGCCCGCCGCCAGTGGCCGGCGCTCTACTTCGTGCTGGTGAGCGAGCGGCCGGACGCGGGCCGGTCGTGCTTCCAGGCCGTCGTCGTCGAGACGGGCGCAGCCGATCCGTTCCGCACGATCGATCTCACCGAGGTGAAAGAGTTCGGCCTCTTCCCGCACAACGTCGAGGACCACGAGGAGCTGGTCCGCCGCATCTTCGCGCTGCTGACCGCGTAGCCCTACAGGCTTCGTCCCACCAGCCACACGCCGGTCACGAGCAGGAAGGCGAGGACCGCGCGGTTGAAGGCGCGCTCGGGCAGCCAGTCTTGCAATCGCAGCCCCACCGCGAAGCCGCCGAGCGCGATCGCGGTGAACCCCACCGAGACGGCGAGCAGCCGGAGGTCGAGCAGCCCGTACCACGCCAGCGCGCCGAGCTGCACGGCCTTGAGGGTCAGGAAGCAGAGCGCCACCGCCCGCACGAACTCGTACTTGTCCATGCCGAGCGCGTAGAAGTACAGCACCAGCGGCGTGCCCGGCACGTTGGTGAGGCCGCCGAGGACGCCGGCCGCCACGCCCACCGGCGCCGCCAGCCAGCGCTCCCACGCCGGCGGCACGCGCGGCGCGAAGCGCGAGGCGTTGACGGCGGCGAACGCGAGCACGAACACCCCCAGCACGGCCGTCGCCGCGCGCGCGGGCAGCACGGCGAGCAGGAGCGTGCCGAGCCACATCCCGCCCACGCCGCACGGCAGCAGGACGGCCAGGCGGCGCACCGTGGCGAGCGGGTCGCCCCGGCGCACCAGCTGCACGCCGTCCATCACGATGTTGGGAACGATCGTGACCGCCACCGCGCTCTTGACGTCCCACACCAGCGCCAGCAGCGGCGTGGCGACCAGCGGGAAGCCGAAGGCGACCGCGCCCTTCACGAACGCGGCGAGCAGCACCACGAGGGCGCCGGCGACGATGGGCATCGGGGGCCATCATCGCACGCCGCTCTACCTCGCCGGCCCTGCCGGGTCTATACTCCGCCTCGCACGATCTCGTGGAGGTGGCGCCCATGACGCCCGCGACCGAGGCCACGCGCGAGAAGCTCCCCGCCGCCCAGTACGCCCGCCTCGAGGAGCGCATCCTCGCGCGCGACCAGCTGGGCGCCAGCCAGACGCTGTACGGCCTGCTCAAGGACGGCCGTGCCGTCACCGAGATCGTGGGCGAGACGGTGCGCATCCACGCCCCCTACACCCACGTGCCCTATCACCAGCGGCTGGACGACGGCCTGGTGAAGTTCGTGAACAACGACCACTGCCTGCTGAGCGAGCGGGTCGGGCTGCCGCTGATGACGCTGGTGCGCCCCGAGCTGCGGCTGCTGCCGCTGGCGCAGACCGTCTGGTACATGCCGACGGGGCTCGACCCGTGGAACCAGCTCCTCGGCCGCGCGCCCGGCCACTACACGCGGCTCTACCAGATCGAGGTCAACCAGGTTCCGCCCGCGCCCGAGCGCCACTGGCCCGATCAGGAGCCGCAGCGGACGGAGGGGCCGCTGCGCGACCGGCTCAACCACTGGCTCACGCTCGTGCAGCGCGGCGAGGTGCTGCCGGCGTACCGCGTGTTCCTCGGGCTCATGGAAGAGCCGGCCAACCGGCGGGCGGCGCTCGCCCACCTGGCCTTCGCCGGGCTCATCGACGTGCAGGACCGGATGCTGCACAACCGCTCCTACACGACCGGCCACAAGGGCTACCGCGCGCGCGCCACCATCGAGCTGGGCGAGGCGCTCGGCTGGGACGCCGCCCACAGCGTGCTCTACGCCGGCGTGCCCGACATCGCGGTCGGCCCGCGCTGGTACTCGACGTACGAGATGGGCTGCAACGTGATCCAGAACGTCCTCGGCAGCCGCGACACCGAGATGCTCGCCCAGGCCACGCCGCTGACCCCGGCCGAGGAGGCGATGCTGGTGGAGGTCGTCACCCGCGGGCGCGAGTGGAACGTGATCGAGGCGCTGGTGGCGCTGCTGCGGGGCGGGCGCGCGCCGCGCCGGATCCTCGACGCGATCCAGGTCGCCTCCGCGCAGGTCCTCCTCGACACCGGCGACCCGAACAACTTCTCGATGTCGCAGCACGGCTACGAGTACTGCAACACGGTCGGCTGGTTCTACGACACGTTCGACCACCCGCACCGGCTCAAGCTGCTGTTCGTGGCGGCGTCATTCATCAACCACGCCGCCGAGCACCAGGCCAACACCGCCGACAACGGCCGCCGCGCGATCACGACGCCGCCGGGCGCCGCCTCGCTCTCGCCCGGTCAGCTCCTCGAGCGGCTGGAGGGCACGCTGCTCGCGCTGCGCGCCGACGAGGCGGTGGACCTGACGGCCGCCTACCTGGCGGCCGGCTGGGACCGCGCGCCGCTGATCGAGGTGCTCGCCACCGCGGCCACGAAGATCGGCAACGATCCGCACAACCAGGAGCTGGGGCTCTGCCTGCTGGAGGACTACCTGCACACGACGGCGGCCGATCGTGACCGCCTCCTGCTCGCCTGCGCCAAGCACACCGCCGGCCATCGCAAGTACGGCGATCCGCTGGAGTGCTACCGCCGCTTCGCGGAGGCCTTCGACCTCAACGACCGCTGAGGCGGCGTCGCCCGCCGCCGCTCAGCGCGCGAGCGCCGCGCGCAGCGCCTCGGCGGGGTGCGTGGCCCGCCGTCCGGCCAGGTGCTCGATCTGCTGGCGGCACGAGATGCCCGGCGCCACCACCTCGGTCGTGGCCGGCGCCGCCTTCACGGCCGGCGCCAGCCGCCGGTTGCCGAGGGCGATCGAGATGTCGTAGTGCTCGCGCTCGAAGCCGAACGAGCCGGCCATGCCGCAGCAGCCGGAGTCCACCTCGCTCACCGTGTAGCCGGCCCACGTGAGCGCGGCCACCGTCGGCGCGGTGCCGACGATCGCCTTCTGATGGCAGTGGCCGTGCAGCAGGGCCCGGCGGCCGTGGGCCGTCCACGGCAGTACCAGCCCCCGGGCGCGCTCGCGCAGGAGGAACTCCTCGAGCAGCGCGCTCTGCCCGGCCACCGCGCGCGCCTCGTCCGTGCGCAGCAGGTCGACGTACTCGTCGCGCAGCGTGAGCAGGCACGAGGGCTCGAGCCCCACGATGGCCACGCCGCGCGCGGCCCAGGGCGCCAGCCGCGCGACGTTCCACGCCGCGTGCGCGCGTGCCTCGTCCAGCATGCCCTTGGAGATGAGCGGGCGGCCGCAGCACTTGCGGTCCACCAGCACCACCCGGTAGCCGCCCGCCTCCAGCACCTCGACGGCGGCGCGGCCGATCTCTGGCGTGTTGTAGGTGACGAACGTGTCGTGGAAGAGCACCACCTCACCGCGAGGTGCGACAGCGGGCGCGGGACGCCGGGAAAACCAGTCGGTGAACGTCTCGCGCGCGAGGGCGGGCAGCGGACGGCGGCGGTCGATGCCGGCGACCTTCTCCAGCAGCCACCGGCTCACCGGCAGCGCCGAGAGCGCGTTGACGAGGCCGGGCATGCGCGCGCCGAGCCGGTTCAGCCGCTCGATGCGCCCGAAGAGACGGTTGCGCAGCGGCAGCCCGTTGGCCCGGTAATAGTGGTAGAGGAACTCGTACTTCAGCTTGGCCATGTCCACGTTGGCCGGGCACTCGGCCTTGCAGCCCTTGCACTCCAGGCACAGGTCCATCACCTCGTAGAGCCGGCGCCCGGTGAACTCGGCGGCGGGCAGCCGTCCCGACAGCACCGCCCGCAGCGCGTTGGCCCGGCCGCGCGTGGAGTGCTCCTCGTCGTGGGTGGCCATGTAGGACGGGCACATCGTGCCCTCGAGCGTCTTGCGGCAGACGCCCACGCCGTTGCACATCTCGACCGACGCGGCGAAACCGCCCTGCGCGGAGAAGTCGAGCAGCGTCGGCGGCTCCCACGTCTTGTAGGCGACGCCGTAGCGCAGGTTCTCGACGATGCCCGGCGAGTCCACGATGTTGCCGGGGTTGAGCCGGTTCTCCGGGTCGAAGGCGCGCTTGAGACGGCGGAACGCCTGCATCAGCGTGGGACCGTACATCCGCTCGAGGAACGGGCTGCGGGCGCGGCCGTCGCCGTGCTCGCTCGAGATCGTGCCGCCGAACTCCACCACCAGCTCGGTGATCTCGTCGGCGATCGCCCGCACCTGCTCCAGCCCGCGCGGGACCTTGAGGTCGATCACCGGGCGGATGTGCAGGCAGCCGACCGAGCAGTGGCCGTAGTACGCCCCCACCGTGTCGTGGCGGGCGAAGATCTCCTTGAAGCGCGGCACGAACTTCGACAGGTGCCGCGGCTCCACGCACGTGTCCTCGACGAAGGCGATGGGCTTCTTGTCGCCCTTCATGCCGAGCAGCAGGCCGAGCCCCGCCTTGCGCAGCCCCCAGATCGAGCGCTGCTGGCCGGCGTCGTAGGCGAGGTGCGCGGCGTAGCCGAACCGCTCGCGCTGGCGGCGCGCCTCCAGCGCCTCGACCTTGGCGCGCACCTCGGCGGCGGTGTCGCCGGCGTACTCCACGATCATGATCGCGGCGGGGTCGCCCTGCACCCACCCCATCTTCTGGGACTGCTCGATGTTGGCGCGGGCGAGGTCGAGGATGATCTTGTCGGTGACCTCGACCGCGTAGGGGCCGGTCTCGAGCAGCCGCTCGGAGGACTCGAGCGCCTCCTGCATGTCGTGGTAGTGGATGACGCTCAGTGCGGTCGCCCTGGGGCGCGCCACCAGCCGCACCTTGGCGTCGAGGATCGTCAGCAGCGTGCCCTCCGAGCCGACCACCAGCCGCGCCATGCTGAGCGTGCGCTCCCGGCCTCCCGCCCCCCCACCGCCGCCCGCGTAGGAATGCGGCCGCACGCCGATGCCGAGCAGCTCGTTGAGGTTGTAGCCGGCCACGCGCCGCCACTGCTTGGGATAGCGCGCGCGGATCTCCTCCGCGTACGTCTCGCGGATCGCCGCGACCTCGCGGTAGATCTGCCCCTCGAGCCCAAGCGCACGGCACTTGACCTCGAGCTCGGCCGGCGTGAGCTCGCCGAACACGACCTCGCTGCCGTCGGCCAGCAGCGCGCGGATCTCCAGCACGTGGTCCACCGTGAGGCCGTAGGCGAGCGAGTGCGAGCCGCCTGAATTATTCCCCAGCATGCCGCCGAGCGTGGCGCGGTTCGACGTCGACGTATCCGGCCCGAACTTCAATCCCAGTGACGCGACGTGGTCGTTCAACTCGTCCTGCACGACGCCCGGCTGCACGCGCGCCCACCGCTCCTCGGCATTCACCTCCAGCACGTCGTGCATGTGGCCGGTGAAGTCCACCACGAGCGCGCGGTTGACCGTCTGCCCGGTGAGCGACGTGCCGCCGCCGCGCGACAGCAGCGCCACCTGCTGCGCGCGGGCGACCTCGACCGCCGCCCGCACGTCGTCGGCGTCGCGGGGGACGACGACGCCGATCGGCTCGACCTGGTACATGGACGCGTCGGTGGAGTAGAGCAGGCGCGAGGCGGCGTCGAAGCGGACGGCGCCGCGGACGACACGGCGCAGGGCGTGCTCGAGGTCGTTCATGCGGGCGCCATTATACCCGCCCCCGGCGCGGCCTCACTTGAGGGTGGCGGGCGGTCCGGTGTGCGGGTTCAGGTAGGGGCTGACCGGCCCCGTGTAGGGCCAGTAGCGCGCCGAGCCGAGCAGCCACGTCGCCGGCGGCACGAAACAGTAACAGCTTCCTCCCCCCGTCGCGACGGTCTGCAAGGGGCACCAGCCCCAGTCGGTGCTGCAGATCGTCGCCACCGGTCCGCCCGGCTGCGGGCGCGGCGGGGGTTGCGGCGCGAAGTTCTGGGCGAGCGCCGGCGCGGCGGCGGCCAGGAGCAGCGCGGCGGCGATCGCGAGCCGGCGCATTGGTCTACTATAGCCTCATGCTCCGGCGGATCCTCGCATTCGGCGCGCTGCTGGCGGCGCTGGCCGGCGCCGCCGACGCCGCGCCCGCCGCGCCGGGCTTCCGCGTGAAGATCCTCGACGGCCGACGCACCCTCGACTCCCGCGACCTGATCGGCAAGAAGATCGTCGTGCTGCGCTTCCAGGCCTCCTATTGCAAGCCGTGCGCGCAGGAGTCGGCGGCGCTGGACGCCGTCGCCCGGCGGTACGCCACGCGCGGCGTCGAGGTCGTCGCCGTCCACGTGCAGGACACCGTCACCGACACGCGCGCCTTCATGCGCGCCCACCAGGTCGGCTACGCCGTCGGCCTCGACCCGCGGCTCAACCTGGGCAACCGCTTCGGGTTCCGGGGCACCCCGTACACCGTGGTCATCGATCGCCGGGGCGAGATGGTGCTGCGCGTGCACGGCGAGGGCGCCGTCGCCCGGCTGCCGCGGCTGCTCGACGCGCTGCTGGTCCGGGACCCGCCCGCCCCTTAGCCGGACCCGAGCGTCACGAGGAGGGCGGCGGCCGCCACCGTCATCACGGCGACGGCCGTCCAGCCCAGCGCATTCAACCAGCGGCCGTTGACGTGCTTGCCCATGATCACGCGGTTGTTGGCCACCAGCATGACCAGCACCAGCAGCGGCGGCGCCAGCACGCCGTTGGCAACGGCCGACAGAAACATCATGCGCAGCGCGTTGGCGCCGAGCGCGTCGATGAGCATGCCGGCGACGATCGAGCCGGCCAGGACCAGGTAGAACCGGCGTCCCTGCCACGGCCGCAGATCGAGGCCCGCCCGCCAGCCGAACAACTCCGAGACCGCGAACGACGCCGAGCCGGCCAGCACCGGCACCGCCAGCAGGCCGGTGCCGATGATGCCGAGCGTGAACAGGAGCGCCGCTCCCTCGCCGGCCAGCGGCCGCAACGCCTCGGCGGCCTCCCGGCTGCTCGCGATGTGGTGCGTCCCGGCCCGGTGCAGCGTGGCGGCGGTCGCAAGCATGATGAAGTACATGACGACGTTGGAGAAGGCCATGCCGGTATTGACGTCGAGCGCGGCGTCGGCCAGCTCGTGGGCGGTGGCGCCCCGGCGCTGGTCGAGCGTGCCGCGGCCATGGGCGCGCTCCTCCTCCACCTCCTGGGAGGCCTGCCAGAAGAAGAGGTAGGGCGAGATCGTCGTGCCGAGCACCCCGACGAGCGTCGCAACGCTGTCGGCGTCCCACGCCAGCACCGGGACGAGCGTCGCCCGCAGCGCCGCCGCCCACTGCGGCCTCGCCAGCACCGCCGAGGCGATGTAGGCGAAGAGCACCGCGGTCAGCCACTTCAGCCAGCGCGCGAACGTCGCGTAGCTGGCGTAGACGATCGCCAGGGCGATGGCGATCCCGAACACCGGCACCCACACCAGCGCGGGGATGCCGGTGAGCGCCGCAGCGGCGTCGGCCATGCCGGCCAGGTCGGCGCTGATGTTGAAGACGTTGGCCACGAGCAGCAGCAGGCAGGCCACCAGCAGGAACCACCGCGGGTAGTGACGCCGCATGGCGCCGGCCAGACCGCGGCCGGTCACCAGCCCGATGCGCGCGCAGGTGAGCTGGATGGCCGCCATGAGCGGCAGCGAGATGAGCGCCGTCCACAGCATGCCGTAGCCGAACGCCGCGCCCGCCACCGAGTAGGTCGTGATGCCGCTGGGATCGTCGTCGGAGGCGCCGGTGACGAGTCCGGGGCCGAGGACACGGAAGTAGCGGACGAGCGGGTTGTGGCTGTGACCCGGCGCGCTCAGGGCTTGAGCATCACCTTGATCGCGCGGTCCTGCTTGGCGTCGAAGATCGCGTAGCCGCGCGGCGCGTCCTTGAGCGCCATCGTGTGGGTGATGATGCGGGCGGGCTGCAGTCTCCCGCGCTGCACCAGGGGCAGCAGCGTCGTCATGTAGTTGCGTGCGTTGCAGATGCCCATGCGCAGCGTGAGGTCCTTGAAGAACGCCTCGCGGGCCGGGAAGCCCAGCGACGCCTCGACGTACACGCCGACGGAGGAGACGGTGCCGCCGGGCCGCACCGACTGGATCGCCTGGGCGAAGGGCGTCTCGTGGCCCACGCACTCCAGCACGACGTCGGGGCCGTAGCCGCCGGTCAGCGCGCGCAGCTGCTCGGCGGGATCGCCGCGGCCGAGGTCGACGGGCTCGGCGCCGAGCTCGGCGGCGAGGGCCAGACGGTAGTCCACGCGGTCCACCGCGAAGACGCGCGCGGGGCCGAAGAGCTGGGTCGACTGTATGGCCAGGAGCCCGACCGGCCCGGCACCGAACACTGCCACGCTGTCCCCCGGCCGGATGGCGCCGTTCTTGGCGGCCACGTAGCCGGTGGCGAGGATGTCGCCGAGGAACAACGCGTCGTCGTCGGAGAGGCCGGCGGGGACCTTCTCGCACAGGTGGTCGGCGAACGGCACGCGGATTCGCTCGGCCTGGCCGCCGCCCCACACGTGACCGAAGCGCCCGCCGAACACCGCACGCCCCGTCGTCGCGCACTGGGTCGGCAGCCGCCGGCGGCACCACTCGCATTGCCCGCACGAGACCGAGAACGGCACGACCACGCGGTCGCCCGCGCGCACGGCGCGCACGGCGGCGCCCGCCTCCTCGATCACACCCATGAACTCGTGGCCCATCACGGCGCCCGTCTGCACGAGGCTGCCCCCGCCGCGGCCGTGGTACTGGTGCAGGTCGGAGCCGCAGACGGCGCTGGTGGTGATGCGCAGCAGCACGTCGGTGGCGTCGACGATCTTCGGATCGGCCACGTCGGTGGCCCGCACGTCACCCACGCCGTGGAACGTGATCGCCTTCATCGCGCCTCCTCTCCGGCGCGCGTGCTCTCGTAGAGCACGAGCGCCGCCGCGCCCCGCATGCTGAGCCGCTTGTCGCCGGGCACGATCGCCACCCGGGTCGTGGCGAGCGCGCGGTGGAACGCGTACTCCGCGGCGGCCTTGAGGATCCGCGTCTCCAGCGGCGCCAGCGCGACCGCCACCCCGCCCGTGATGACGACGACGTCGGGATTGAGCCCGTTGACCACCGTGCCGATCATCGCGCCGAGCGCCTGGCACGCCTCGTCCACGATCGCGGCCGCGACGGGATCGCCGGCGGCGGCGAGGCGGAAGACGATCGGCGCCGTGATGTTGAGCGGATCGCCGTCGGCCGCCCGCAGCAGCGCGGCGTCGGGGTGACTGCTCACGCGCGCCTGGGCCGCCTCGGCGATGCCGCGGCCGCTCGCGTAGAGGGCCAGGCAGCCCCGCCCGCCGCACCAGCACGGCGGGCCGTCGAACTTCACCGGGGCGTGGCCGAGCTCGCCGCCGAAGCCGGCGGCGCCCCGCACCAGACGGCCGTCGAGCACGATACCGGCACCGAAGCCGGTCCCGGGCGCCAGCACCACCAGCGAGCGCGCGCCGCGGCCGGCGCCGAAGGTCCACTCGGCCAGCGCCAGCGCGTTGACGTCGTTGTCCACGAAGACCGGCAGCCCGAAGCGCTCACCCAGCTCGCGGGCGAGCGGCCGGCCGGCCAGCTCGGGGACGTGCGGCACGTGGTCACAGATGCGGCCGGCCACGGTGTCCACGGGGCCCGGCACGCCGACGCCGATGCCGGTGACCGCGTGGCCCAGCCCCTCGGCGCTGTCGCGCACGGTCTGCAGCAACGCCGTGAGGCACTCGATCGCCTGGCCGGGGCCGTCGCGATGGGTGGGCACGCGCTCCTCGAGCACGACCTCGCCGGCGGCGGTCACCGCGCCGACGGCGATGGTGGTGCCCCCGACGTCGGCGGCCAGCACGAGCGGCGAGCCCTTCATCGCGGACGTGGCCTCCGAGCGGAACATCCGCCCCGCCGCGGGCGGTGTCAAGGGGCGGGACGCGGCGCGGTCAGATCTGGCCGAAGTGGCGCAGCGTGATGCCGAGCGCGGCCGCCGCCGCGCGCGCGGCGGGGGCGCCGAGCCCGGCCAGCTCGACCTCCCGCTGCCGGCCGTAGCGGCTGTACCCCAGGTCGTCGTCGAACCACCCCGGGTGCGCCATGAACTCCGACACCCCCGGCGGTAGCGCGCGCAACCGGCCGAGCGTGCGGGCGGGCGACCAGTAGGCACCGGGCCCCGCCTCGCCGAAGAAGTGGTCGGGGGTGCGCAGGCCGGCGGCCCGCGCCCGCGCGCGGGCGGCGGCGTCCTGACTGCGCACCGCCACCCCGAGCGCCTGCGCCACCTCGAGCACGACCTCGCGCACCGGCGAGTAGAGGGCCACGTGATGGTGCGAGTCCAGGTGCGTCGGCGGACGGCCGACGAGCCGCTCGAATTGCGCGACCTGCGCCTCGACCTCGGCCCGTGCCTCGCGCGCGTCGGCGCGGGCGGCCGCTCGCTGCGGATCGCGGACGAAGCGACCGCCGGCGTCGACCAGCGAGCGGGCGCGCGTGAGCGGCACGCCCAGCGTGAGGTTGACGTGCAGGCCGAGGCCGAGGCCGGTGTCGCGCGCCTCGGCGAGCTGGCGGCGGTCGACCGCCGCGGTCACGAGCACAGTCGCGCTGGTCACGATGCCGTGGCGGTGAGCGGCCAGGATGCCGGCGCTCACCCCGCGCGTGAGGCCGAAGTCGTCGGCGTTGACGACCAGCGATCTCATTCGCGGCGCCCCTCGATGACGAAGCGCTCGACGCGCTCGGGCAGGCCGCCCGCCGGCAGCGTCGCCTCGGCGTCCATCGCGCGCAGGTGCTCGAGCCGCTCGTAGCCGATGCGCGGGAACGACTGCACCTCGCCGGCGATCACGCGCGGCGCCAGGCCGGCCCGCTCCAGCCGGGCGAACGCCCCCTTGCAGCCGAGGAACGCGAAGATCGTGAAGACGAGCCGGCCGCCCGGCGCCAGGTGGGCGGGCGCGCCGGCGATCACCCGGTCGAGGATCTCCCAGCCGTCGCGGCCGCCGTTGTCGGCGGCGGCCGTGGCGTCGTCGCGCTCGCGGCCCGGCGGCGTGGGCATCTGCGGCGGGTTGCTGCAGACGAGGTCGAACCGCTCATGCGCGGCGATCGGCGCGTAGACGTCGCCCAGGCGCGCGTCGATCGTCACGCCGTTGAGCGCGGCGTTGGCGCGGATCGCCTCGACGGCGCCGGGCACGACGTCGGTGGCCACGACGCGCGCCCCCGCGCGCGCCGCCAGCACCGCGGCCAGCCCGAGGCCGGCGCCGATCTCCAGCACGCGCTCGCCCGCCTGGAACGTCAGGTGCCGGCAGAAGAGGAGCGAGCCCGCCTTGGGCGGCTGCACGCCGTCGGGGACGCGGAAGACGCAGTCACGGTAGAGGTAGAGCAGCGTCCCCGCGTCGTCGGTCACTTCCCCTGCACCCGGCGGAAGTACAGGCGCAGCGCCTCCTTGAGCTGGGCGCGGGCGCCCGCCGAGGTCTGCGCGTCCTCCAGCGTGTCGAGATCGAGGGGAAGCGGCACGCCCTCCTTCTTGACGCCGTC
>JBGQFW010000040.1:0-35763 GCA_041497115.1 Methylomirabilia bacterium | reverse complement strand
GTCGCCATCTAGGCGGCCTTGATCCCCTTGGCGGCCAGGAACTCGGCCTTGGCCTCGGTCACCGCCTTCGTGAGCGTCTCGCGCAGCGCGTCGCTGATCTCTTTCTTGTCGCGGATCTCGCCGAGGATCTGCGGCTGCCGGCGCTCGAGGAAGCCGTAGAAAAACTCCTCGAAGCCGCGGACCGCGTCCACCGGCACGTCGTCGAGCAGCCCCTGGGAGCCGGCGAAGATGATCGCCGCCTGCTTCTCGATCGGCAGCGGCGAGTACTGGCCCTGCTTGAGCAGCTCGACCATGCGCTGGCCGCGGGCCAGCTGCATCTGCGTGGCGCGGTCGAGGTCGGAGCCGAACTGCGCGAACGCGGCCAGCTCGCGGTACTGGGCGAGGTCCAGCCGCAGCTTGCCGGCCACCTGCCGCATGGCCTTGATCTGCGCCGAGCCACCGACCCGCGACACCGACAGGCCGACGTTGACCGCCGGCCGGATGCCGCCGTAGAAGAGGTCGGCCTCGAGATAGATCTGGCCGTCGGTGATCGAGATGACGTTGGTCGGGATGTAGGCCGACACGTCGCCGAGCTGGGTCTCGATGATCGGCAGCGCGGTGAGCGAGCCGCCGCCGAGCTGGTCGTTGAGCTTCGCCGCCCGCTCGAGCAGCCGCGAGTGCAGGTAGAAGACATCGCCCGGGTACGCCTCGCGGCCGGGCGGGCGGCGCAGCAGCAGCGAGAGCTGGCGATACGCCGTCGCGTGCTTGCTGAGGTCGTCGTAGATGCACAGCGCGTGGCGCTTGCTGTCACGGAAGTACTCGCCCATCGTGACGCCGGCGTACGGCGCGATGTACTGCAGCGGCGCCGGCTCGGAGGCCGAGGCGATGACGACGGTCGTGAACGCCATCGCGCCGGCGTCCTCGAGGACCTTCACCACCTGGGCCACCGTCGAGCGCTTCTGGCCGATGGCGACGTAGAAGCAGAAGACGTCCTGCCCCTTCTGGTTGATGATCGTGTCCACGCCGATGGCGGTCTTGCCGGTGCCGCGGTCGCCGATGATCAGCTCGCGCTGGCCGCGGCCGATCGGGATCATCGAGTCGATGGCCTTGAGCCCGGTCTGCAGCGGCTCCTTCACCGAGCGGCGGTCCACGACCCCCGGCGCGTAGCGCTCGATCGGCCGGAACTCCGTGGTCGGGACCGGCCCCTTGCCGTCCACCGGCAGCCCGAGCGCGTTGACGACGCGGCCCACCAGCGCCTCGCCGACCGGCACCTGGGCGATGCGGGTGGTGCGCTTGACGGTGTCGCCTTCCTTGATGGCCCTGTCGTCGCCGAGGAGAACCACGCCCACCTGGTCCTGCTCGAGGTTGAGGACCATGCCGACGACGTCGTTGGGGAACTGCAGCAGCTCGCCGGACATGGCCTTGTCGAGGCCGTACACGCGCGCGATGCCGTCGCCGACCTCGATGACGCGGCCGACCTCCTGCAGGTCGATCTCCGCCTCGAAGCCCGCCAGCTGGCGCTTGATGATCTCGCTGATCTCTCCGGCCTTGATCATTGGCTGTCTCCCCTACCCTTTCACCAGGCGCTCGCGCATGCGCGCCAGCTGACCGTCGAGGCTGCCGTCCACGAGAAGGCTGCCGATCTCGGCCACGAAGCCGCCGAGGAGGGTGCTGTCCACGGCCTCCTCCAGCAGCACCTGCTTGCCCTCGAGCGCGCGGCTCAGGCGATCGACCAGCGTGGCGCGATCGCGCTCGGTCAGCGCCACCGCGCTGCGCACATGAGCGCGCACGCGGCCGCGCTCGGCGTCGAGCAGCGCCCGATAGGCGCCCGCGATGGCGCCCAGATGGTCGGCGCGCCCATGGGCGGTGACCAGCACCAGGAAGTCGCGGCCGAGCTTGGAGAGCTCGAGCCGCTGGCCGAGCTCCTCGGCGATGCGCTGCTTGACGGCGTGGCTGACCCAGGGGCGCGCCAGCACGCCGCCGAGCTCGCCCGCCTCGCCGACGAGGGCGGCCGTGCGCTGCAGCTCGGCGTCGATCGCGTCGGCCTGGTTGCGCTCGCGGGCCAGATCCAGGAGCGCCTTGGCGTACGACTTCGCGACGCCGGGGGCGGCCTTCACGAGGTCTTCATCCCCGCGATGGCGTCGGCGACGATGCGCCGGTGGTCCTCCTCGTGCAGGCTCTTGTGCACGAGCTTCTCGGCGACGGCCACCGCGAGGTCGGCGACCTCGCGGCGCAGCTCCTCGCGCGCCCGCCGCACTTCCGTGTCGAGCTGCGCCTTGGTGTCGTCGACCATCTTGCGCGCCTGAGCCTGGGCGGCCTCGATGTGCTTGCGCGACTCCTCGGCCGCCTCGCGCAGCGCCTGATCGCGGATGGACGCCGCCTCGGCATGCGCCGAGCGCAGCCGCGTCTCGTTCGCCTCCTGCTGGCGCGCCGCCTCGGCTCGCGCGGCCTGCGCCTCGTCGAGCGACTTCTTGATGGCGCCGGTGCGCTCCTCCATCTTCGCCAGCAGCGGCTTGTAGAGCAGCCGCTTGAGGATGAAGAAGAGGATCAGGAAATTGACGACCTGGATGATCAACGACTTGTCCACGCTGATCAGGCCGCCGCCCCCGCCGTGCTCTCCCCCGCCCTCGGCGGCCAGCGCGGCGGCCGGCAACGCGATCAGCAGCGAGACGACCGCGGACACGAGCCACCTCCGCCAGTTGGAGCCACGCTGATGCATGAGGCAGATTCCCCCGGTCTGGTGAAGCTGCTGAAAGTTTGTGAAAACTATCACCCGATCGCGTCGCGTGTCAACGACCAGGACTGTACTCGATCACGCCTCCGCCCACCACCGCATCGTCGTCGTACCAGACGCACGACTGGCCGGGCGTGATCGCGCGCTGCGGGGCGTCGAACACCACCTCGACGCGGCCGGCCTCGAGGGCGCGCACCGTCGCCGGCGCCGGCTCCTGGTTGTGGCGGATCTTCGCCGTCACCCGGATCGCCGCCGCCGGGGGCGCGCCCGCGACGAAGTTGACGCGATCCGCCACGAGGCGGTCCCGCTCGAGGTCGGCGGCCGCGCCGACCGTCACCCGGTCCGTCGTGGCGTCCAGGTCCACCACGTAGAGGGCGCGCGACGAGGTCACGCCGAGCCCCTTGCGCTGGCCGATCGTGAACCCGGCGACGCCGGCATGACGGCCGAGGACCTGCCCGGACAGATCGACGATCGGCCCCGGCCGGAAGGCGGCGGCGTCCCGGCGCCGGAGGAAGCCGCGGTAGTCGTCGTCCGGCACGAAGCAGATCTCCTGGCTCTCGGGCTTGTCGGCGGTGACCAGGCCGAGCCGGCGCGCCTGCTCGCGGACCTCGTCCTTCGTGAGCTCGCCGACGGGAAAGCGCGCCGAGGCGAGCTGCGCCTGGGTCAGCGGCCAGAGGAAATCGCTCTGGTCCTTGCGCCGATCGCGCGCCCGCCGCAGCGAGACGCCCCCGGTGGCGGCGTCGCGCGTGACGCGCGCGTAGTGGCCCGTGGCCACGGCGGCGGCCTCCCAGGCGCGGGCGCGCGCGAGCAGCGAGCCGAACTTGAGGTCGCTGTTGCAGGCCACGCACGGCACCGGCGTGCGACCGCGCGCGTAGCTATCGGCGAAGGGGGCGATCACGGCGCGCTCGAATTCCTCGGCCATGTTCAGCACGTAGTACGGCACGCCGAGGCGGGCGGCCACCGCCCGGGCGTCGTCCACCGCCTCGGTGCCGCAGCAGGACCCGAACCGCTTCGAGGGCTCGGCCGGCGCCTGCCAGCCCCACACGCGCATGGTGACGCCGATGACCTCGGCCCCGGCCTCGGTGAGAAGGCCCGCGGCGACCGAGGAGTCCACGCCTCCGCTCATGCCGACGACGACGCGCTCGCCTCGCACCGAGCTCACCCTCGCGCGCCCAGCAGCTCGCTGAGGCGCTCGAGCTCCTCGGCGTTCGCGTAGCTCACCTCGATCCGGCCCTGGCGCTCGCCGCCGACGATCCGGACGCGGGTCATGAGCGCGCGCTGCAGCGCCTCCTCGAGCGCGGCGAGCTCGGCCGAGCGGCGCCGCTGCTTGGGCTTGCGCGGCCGGCCGGCGGTGGCCGTGCGCACGGTGTCCTCGGTCGCGCGCACCGACCAATCGTGCGCGAGGATCTCGTCGCGCAGCTTGAGCTGCTCGGACGTCATGGTGAGCGCCAGCAGCGCCCGGGCGTGGCCCATGGTCAGGCGGCCGCGGCGCAGGTCGTCCTGGATCGAGCCCGGCAGCCGGAGCAGCCGCAGCACGTTGGCGATCGAGCTGCGCTCCTTGCCGACGCGCTGGGAGAGCTCTTCCTGCGTCCAGCCGAAGCGGGCGAGGAGCTTGTCGAACGCCTCGGCCTCCTCCATCGGGTTCAGGTCTTCGCGCAGCAGATTCTCGACCAGCGCGAGCTCGAGGCTCTCGGCGTCGGTCACCTCGCGGACGATCGCCGGAATGCGGGGGAGGCCGGCCTGGCGCGCGGCACGCCAGCGGCGCTCGCCGGCGACGAGCTGAAATCCTCCGCCCTGGCGGCGGACGATCACGGGCTGGATCACGCCTGAGGCCTTGATCGACGCCACGAGCTCCCCCAAGGCACTGGAATCAAATATCTTTCTCGGCTGGTTCGGGTTCGGCTCGATCTGGTCGACCTCGACCTCCAGCAGCGCGTCGCCCTCGGTCGGCGTCGCGGAGAGCAGGGCACCAAGGCCGCGGCCGAGTCCTCGCTTATTCATGCTTCAGCACCTCCCGCGTCAGCTCCAGGTAAGCGATCGCCCCGTTCGAGCGCAGGTCGTACAGCATCACCGGCTTGCCGTAGCTCGGCGCCTCACTGAGCCGGACGTTGCGTGGGATCACCGTGTCGTAGATCTCGCCGGGAAAGTAGCGGTGGACCTCGTCGCGGATCTGCGTCGCCATGCTCGTGCGCCCGTCGAACATCGTGAGGACGATGCCGCCCACGTGAAGCCGCGGGTTGAGCCGCTCGTGGACCAGCTTGACGGTCTTGAGCAGCTGCGTCAGTCCCTCGAGCGCGTAGAACTCGCACTGCAGAGGCACGAGAACGCTGTCGGCGGCCACGAGCGCGTTGATCGTCAGCAGTCCGAGCGACGGCGGACAGTCGATGATGATCCACCCGTCCAGCTCCGCGCCGTCGAGCGCGGCCTTGAGCCGGCTCTCGCGATGCTCCAGCCCGACGAGCTCGATCTCCGCACCCACCAGGTCGATGTCCGAGGGGAGCAGGCGAAGGCAGGGCAGGGCCGTGGGCTTCAGCGCCTTGTCGAGCGGTTCGGTGCCAAGGAGGACGTGGTACACGGTCGGGTACAGGCCCGTCTTCTGGATCCCGAGCCCTGTCGTCGCATTGCCCTGAGGATCGAGGTCCACGAGCAGGGTAGGGCGCTCGGCAAGTGCTAATCCCGCCGCCAGGTTGACGGCCGTCGTGGTCTTGCCGACCCCGCCCTTCTGATTGACGACCGCGATCCTCTTCGCTATAGCTCCGCTCCGCCTCTCATTTCGCCAAGGCATCGTACAACCCGTCACCCCGCAAGCGCCACAACACCGATGTGTTCCACGTCCCACATACTACCAGACAAGAGTTGAGCCTCAGTGTTCCACGCCCCACACCTGGGGTCATAGCCGATGGCGCAGGAACCATCTACGCGAACCTCGAGGACCGGGAACCTCAATCCATTCGACACCCGCCAGGGGCTCAGGCGTCGGTGGGCCAGAGGCGATGACCGCCCCACCGGTGACAACAAGCCGGCCAGCAATGCGGGCAAGCTCGCTGAAGCCACCAGCGCAGCGCATCACCACCGCATCAACCGCTCGCGGATGCTCCTCTGCATAGCGCTCGACTCGGGCCGTCACGACCTCGACGTCTTGCAATCCGAGCTCGCGAACGGCGGCCGACAGAAACGACGCGCGCTTCCCTCGCGACTCGATGAGCACAACTCGTAACGCAGGCCGAACGATCTTGATTGGAATGCCCGGAAATCCTGCCCCCGATCCAACATCGGCGAGCGAGGTGAGATGTTCAGGCAGCACCTTGAGGAAGAGCAGGCTGTCGAGGAAGAGGTTCTCGACGACCCACGCGGGGTCGTCGGAGCCGACGAGCCGCTGGATTCGCTGCCATTTCTGCAATAGTTTCAGATACTTGCTGAACAGGTCAAGCTGGGGGTCTGCGAGCGGGCCTCCAAGGATTGCCCTGGCGCCGGACGCGAGCGCGTCGAGGGCGGCAGCCATCTGGCGAGAGGTGACGATTGGGGCCGCGCGCTAGACGCGCGCCGCGCGCGTCCTGGACCGGTCCATGTACCACTGCTGCAGGATCTGGAGCACGTTGGACACGGTCCAGTAGAGCACCAGCCCCGACGCCAGACCGAAGAACATCCAGGTGAAGACGAAGGGCATGATCAGCATCATCTTGGCCTGCCGGGGATCGCCGCCGCCCGTCGGGGTCATGCGCTGCTGCATGAACATCGTCACGCCCATGAGGACCGGCAGCACGTAGGTCGGATCGTGCGCGGCGAGATCGCAGATCCACAGCGCCGCGCCGCCGACGTAGGGCATCCACGACGGCAGGTGGCCCAAGCAGATGAACGGCGCGCCCTGCAGGTCGGCCGCGTTGTCGAGCGCGAGATACAGCGCGTAGAAGATTGGAATCTGCGCGACCATCGGCAGGCACCCGCCCATCGGGTTGACCTTGTGCTGGCGGTAGAGATCCATCGTCTCCTTCTGCATGCGCGCGGGGTCGCCCTTGTACTTGTTCCGGAGCGCGTTGATCTGGGGCTGCAGCGCCTGCATCGCCTTCATCGACCGCATGCTCTTCACCGTCAGCGGATAGAAGAGGACCTTCGAGACGACGGTGAGCAGGATGATCGCCAGGCCGTAGTTGCCGACGTGGCGATAGACCCAGTCCATCAGCAGAAGGATCGGCACGGCCAGCCACGCCATCGGCAGCATCGGCTGGCCGCCCGTGAACGACTGGGGGATCAGGAAGCTGCCGAAGTTGAGCGTGCCCTGCAGGCCGACCGTGCGCAGGCGGTCATACTCCTTGGGGCCGATGTAGGTCAGCAGGGCGCCCTCCCACGCCTGCCGCGGCGCGATGGTGGGCGTGGCCTGCGCGGCGATGGTGGCGCGCCCGACGGGTTCGGGGCTCTTCGCCTCGCACGTCTTCCGGTCCTCGGCCGCCGCGGCGACGAGCCGGAGGTCGCCCGCCTTCGGCAGGAGCGCCGCCGCGTAGAACTTGCTGTTCAGGGTGATCCACGCGCCCTCCGCGTCGATCGCCGCCACGTCGCAGAGATTGTCGATCCGGTGGACCCGGCCGGCCGCTTCCCACGCGATCTCCGTGGGGTGCTGGCCCAGGAACTGCTCGGTCCTCCCATGCCACGCCTGGCGCGTGAACCAGGGCAGCGCGATGCTCACGCGCTGCGGCTCTGCCGTCGTGTTCTCGACGCGCACCGCCGTCTCGATCGTGTACGTGTCGGGACGGAAGGTGAGGACCTCCCGCACGCGCAGCCCTTCGTGCGTGCCGGTGAGGGTGAGCGTCTGGGCGGGCTGACCAGGGCTGACCGTGAGGCTCTCGGTCGAGAGCTGCATGGCCACGACCTGGCCCGCCGCGCCGCCCCCGGGAGCGATCACGAGCCCGGCGGGCCCCAGCTCGCCCACGAGGACCATCGGCTTCTCGCCGCGATACTTGAGCCGGAGCTCCTGCAGCTTGCCGCCCTCGCTGCTCACGACCGCGTCGTAGAGCGGCGTCACGACGCGCGCCAAGCGCTGGGGCGGCCGGTCCGCGCCGGGGGCCGCGGGCGGCGGCAGGGCCGCGCTCACCGGGGCCGCCGGGGGGGGGGAGACCGGCGGCATCGCGTCGGGGGCCTTCGCGCTCGGAGCCGGCACGGGCGCCGGCGGCGGCGTCTCGTGGCTGGGCACGAGGAACGTCTGATAGAGGATCAGAACGGCCGCCATCAGCACGACCGCCACGAATGCCCGCTGCTCCGTGCTCACCGAGTCGCTCGCTCCCGACCGGGGGGCGGATCGTACCCCCCAGGATTGAATGGGTGACAGCGTCCGAGCCGGCGAGTCGCCAGCCAGACGCCCCGCGCCAGGCCGTGCTCGAGCAGCGCCTGACGCGCGTACTCCGAGCAGGTCGGCGCAAACCGACAGGCCCGCGGCAGCCACGGCGACAGCCACCGCTGGTACGCCCCGACCGCCTTCGCCGCCGCGCGGGCCGCGCTCACCGTGGCGTCCGCGCGCCGGGGATCGCCGCCAGCGCCGTCCGCAGCTGCGCCGCCAGCCCCGCGAACGGCTCGCGCAGCGCGGCCGGGCGGCCGACGATCACCAGCGCCGCGCGCGTGGGCGCCGCGTCGCGGCTCGCGCGATACGCCTCGCGCAGGCGGCGCCGGGCGCGGTTGCGCTGCACGGCGCCCTTGAGCTGGCGACTCACCGCGAAGCCGGCCCGCGTGGGCTCGGCCGTTTCGCGCCAGAGCACGATGAAGGCTGGGCGGTCGATGCGTCGGCCTCGCTGGAAGAGTGCCTGGAAGTCAGCGCTGGTGGTCAACCGCTCGCGTCGAGGAAAGCGACCCGCTACACCGTGAGCCGTTTGCGCCCCTTGGCCCGCCGACGCTTGAGCACCTTGCGCCCACCCTTCGTGCTCATGCGCTCACGGAACCCGTGCGTCTTGGCTCGGCGGCGTCGATTCGGTTGAAACGTCCGCTTCATGCGCGCGCTCTCCCTTCCGATCGTTGAGCCGACACAGTGTAGACACCGTGTCGAGCGCAGTCAACCGACGAAGCCCTTGCAACGTCTTTGGAGCGTGTGCTACGGTGCCGCATCCGTCGCGTCGGTGAATCGTGAGAGGTGCCGTGTCCCGATGTGCGGGCGACCCAGCGCGGATACCCCATCGAGCGAGGCGCTACTGAGTTATCCCCATCGGTGGATAACTGTGTGTGTAAGTGAGGTCTCGGCCAGTGCTGGATAGTCTTTGGGCCCGTCTTCTCGATACCGCCTCCCACAAGCTCGCTCCCGCCGTCATGGATTCGTGGTTGCGTCCCTGCCGCCTGCTCGCGGTCGAGGGTGATCATCTCCGCATCGGCGCGCCCAACCGCTTCTCGCGCGACTGGCTGACCCAGCATCACCTCGACGCGCTCCAGACCGCGGCCGCCGAGGTGATCGGCGGGCATCCGCGCGTGACGATCGTCGTGGACGACTCGCTCGCGTCGGCCGCCGACGATGCGCCGCCGGCGGCGCCGGCGGGCCGGCCGTCGGGGAGCGGCACCGAGGGGCTCAATCCGCGGTACACCTTCGACACCTTCGTGGTGGGCTCGTCCAACCAGTTCGCGGGGGCCGCCAGCCAGGCCGTCGCCGAGCTGCCCTCGAAGGCCTACAACCCGCTGTTCATCTACGGCGGCGTCGGGCTGGGCAAGACGCACCTGCTGCACGCGGTCGGCCACGAGACGGTCCGGCTCTTCCCGGGCATGACGGTCGTCTACCTGTCCTCGGAGCGCTTCACCAACGAGCTCATCAACGCGATCCGCTACGACCGCACGGCGGAGTTTCGCGCGCGCTATCGGACGATCGACCTCCTGCTGATCGACGACATCCAGTTCATCTCCGGCAAGGAGCGCACGCAGGAGGAGTTCTTCCACACGTTCAACGACCTCTACGAGTCGCGCAAGCAGATCATCGTCTCCAGCGACTGCTCGCCCAAGGACATCCCGGAGATCGAGGAGCGGCTGCGCTCGCGCTTCGAGTGGGGGCTCATCGCCGACATCCAGCCGCCGGACTTCGAGACCCGCGTGGCGATCCTCAAAAAGAAGGCCGCCGTCGAGCGCGTGCGGCTGGCCGACGACGTCGCCTACCTGATCGCCAGCCGCATCAAGTCCAACATCCGCGAGCTGGAGGGCTCGCTCACGCGGATGATCGCCTTCTGCGCGCTCACCGGCCGCGAGATGAGCGTGGACCTCGCCCAGGAGGTGCTCGCCGATCTCTGGGGCGACGAGGAGAAGGTCATCACCATCGAGCAGATCCAGCGCAAGGTGAGCGACTTCTTCGGCGTCAAGCTCTCGGACCTGAAGGCCAAGAACCGCACCAAGGCGGTGGCGTTCCCCCGCCAGATCGCCATGTACCTGGCCCGGCAGCTCACCCACGCGTCGCTGGCGGAGGTCGGCCGCGCGTTCGGCGGCAAGGACCACACGACCGTCCTGCACGCGGTGGCCAAGATCCAGACGCTGCTGCAGGAGGATCCCAAATTACACAAGACGGTCGACGGACTTATCCAGGGGATCACGCTGTGATCCACCGCTCTCCCCGGCCTCTCCACCGCGCTGTCCCCGACCGGCGAGGCCGGCGACGCCCGTCGTCGTCGCTGTTTAGGGCGCATTCACCCCGTCCACCGTGCTTGACGACTACTCCGACTACTAGGTTGTTGATCTCTTTCTAAAACCCAACAACGGAGATCTGCATGGAAGTCATCCTGGACCGCGATGCGTTCCTCAAGGGCCTCCAGATGGTGCAGAACATCGTCGAGCCGCGGCAGACGCTGCCAATCCTCGCCAATGTGCTGCTCGAGACGGAAGAAGGCACCGTGCGCCTGACCGCCACGGACCTCGAGGTGGGGGCCCGGGTGTCCATCCCGGCCCGGGTCGTCGGCAAGGGGGCGATCACCGTCTCGGCGCGCAAGCTGGCGGAGATCGTCAAGGAGCTGCCGGCGGCGGCGGTCGCGTTGAAGGTGGGGGACAACGCCGGGGTGAGCCTCAAGTGCGGCGGGGTCACGTACAAGCTCGTCGGCATGCCGCCCGACGATTTTCCGGCGGTGGTCCCGGCCTCGCCCGACGCGTGGCTGACCCTGGAGGCCAAGACGCTCCGGGACATGCTCACGCAGACGAGCTTCGCGGTCTCCCACGACGAGACCCGGTACGCGCTGAACGGCGTGATGTTCGCGCTCGGGAACAAGGACCTGCGCCTGGTGGCGACCGATGGCCATCGGCTCGCGCTCTCGACGCGGACGCTGGGCGAGATGGGGCGGGCGGTGACGGGCATCGTGCCGCGCAAGGCGATCACCGAGGTCATGCGGGTGCTGGGCGCGGGGGAGGAGGTCCAGCTCGGCATCACCGAGAACCAGTTCGTGCTCCAGATGCCGAACTTCGTGATGACGGCGCGGCTCATCGAGGGACAGTTCCCGAACTACGAGGCGGTGATTCCCAAGAATCATCCGGGCAAGCTCGTGATCAGCCGGACAGCGCTGGCCGCGGCGCTGCGGCGTGTGTCGGTCATGGCCGAGGAGCGCAACAAGCCGGTGAAGCTGGTCCTGGCGCCGGCGGCGCTGCGGCTCACGGCCTCGAGCCAGGACATGGGCGAGGCCGAGGAGACGATCGACGTGGATTACGCCGGCGAGGAGGTCTCGATCGGCTTCAATTCGCGCTACGTCCTCGACGCGATCGGGCCGGTGGAGAGCGAGCAAGTCGTCCTGGAATTCAAGGACGGATTGAGCCCTGGAGTGATCAGAAGCGCCTCGGATGACGGGTACTGCTGTGTTATAATGCCTATGCGAATTTAGTGATGAATTTCGCTCGCAAAATGGGAGCCTTAGAGGGTGCAGATAGGGTGTGTTCAGCTCCTCGATTTTCGTAACTATCGCACCCTTTCCTATCGCCCTTCGACGCGGCTCAACCTCATCACCGGCCGGAACGCTCAGGGTAAGACCAATCTTCTAGAGGCGCTCGGCGTCCTGCTGACCGGACGTTCATTTCGGACCACTCGCCTGGGCGAGCTGCCGCGGTGGGGAGCGGACGGGGCGGTCCTGAGCGGAGACCTCCAGCGCGCCGAGGGCAGCCGCACCCTTCGGCGGCTGCTGCAGCGGCGGGAGAACGGGAACTGGCAGGCGATCGGTGAGACGTGCCCGTGGGCTCGCGTGATTGCCTTCGGCTGGCAGGACCTGGCGATCATCCACGGCGGCCCCGCCGCGCGCCGGACGTTCATCGACGGCTTCGCCACGCGGCTCTATCCGAGCCATCTCCCGGCGCTGCTGCGGTACCGGCGCCTCCTGGAGCAGCGCAACCACGTGCTGCAGATGCGCGCGACGGCCGAGCGGCTGGCGCCGTGGGACGAGCAGGTCGCCGCCGTCGGCGTCGAGCTGATCGAGCGGCGGCGCCGCGCGGTGGCCGCCCTGCAGACGGAGCTGGCGCGGGTCTATCCGGCGATCAGCGGGGAGCGCCAGAAGGTGCAGATCGGCTATCGCAGCGTGATCGGTGAGGCGACCGAGCCGGCGGCCCTGATCGCCGCGCTCGAGCAGGCGCGCGCCGCCGAGCTGCGGCGCGGCCAGACCCTGGTGGGCCCGCACCGCGACGACCTGTCCATCGAGCTGGACGGCATCGACGCGCGGGCGTTCGGCTCGCGCGGCCAGCAGCGGTTGCTGGCGCTGGCCCTGCGACTCGGCGAGGTGTTGCCGGTGACCGAGGCGGCGGGGACCGCGCCGGTGCTGGTGCTCGACGACGCGCTCTCCGAGCTGGATCCCGGGGTCCGCGACAACGTGCTGCACGAGATCCGGACGGCCGAGCAGGTATTCCTGACCTCGCCGGAGCCGCTCACCGTGGGCGACGCCGCGCGCTGGATCGTCGATGAGGGAGGGATCGTCGCGGCATGAGCGCCGACTACACAGCGAGCGACATCAAGGTCCTCGAGGGGCTGGAGGCGGTCCGCAAGCGCCCCGCCATGTACATCGGCGACACGAGCGCCTACGGGCTGCATCACCTCGTGTACGAGGCGGTGGACAACGCCGTCGACGAGGCGCTCGCCGGCGAGTGCGACTCGGTCAAGGTCATCCTGCACTCCGACGGCTCGGTCTCGATCGGGGACAACGGGCGCGGCATTCCGGTCGACACCCACAAGGAGACCGGCAAGTCCGCCGCCGAGGTGGTCCTGACGGTCCTGCACGCCGGCGGGAAGTTCGAGCACTCGGCGTACAAGGTCTCGGGCGGCCTGCACGGCGTCGGCATCTCGGTGGTCAACGCGCTCAGCGAGTGGCTCGAGGTCGAGATCCGCCGCGACGGCCGGGTGTGGACCCAGCGCTACGAGAAGGGCGGCGTGCCGACGGGGCCGCTGACCGCCGGCGAGAAGACGCAGAAGACCGGGACGATCATCAAGTTCAAGCCTGACGCCGGGATCTTCGAGACGACGGACTTCTCGTTCGACACGCTGTCGAACCGGCTGCGCGAGCTGGCGTTCCTGAATCGCGGGCTCAAGATCGTCATCGAGGACGAGCGCGACGGGCGCCGCAACACGTTCTTCTTCAAGGGCGGCATCGTCGAGTTCGTCAAGCACCTGAACCAGAACAAGACACCCATCCACCCCAAGGTGATGTTCTTCGAGGGCAAGAAGGGCGACATCGAGGTCGAGGTGGCGCTGCAGTACAACGACGGCTACCAGGAGAGCGTCTTCTCGTTCGCGAACAACATCAACACGCGCGAGGGCGGCACGCACCTGACCGGCTTCCGCGCCGCCCTCACCGGCCAGCTCTCGACGTACGCGGAGAAGAACGGGTACCTCAAGAACTTCAAGAGCGGGGTCACCGGTGACGACGTGCGGGAGGGGCTCTGCGCCGTCGTGTCGGTGCGGCTGCCCGAGCCGCAGTTCGAGGGGCAGACGAAGGCCAAGCTCGGCAACACCGACATCAAGGGGCTGGTCCAGCAGGTCGTCTACGAGAAGCTCGCCGAGTCCTTCGAGGAGGACCCGACCACCGCCCGCAAGATCGTGGACAAGTGCGTGCGGGCCGCCCAGGCCCGCGAGGCCGCGCGCAAGGCGCGCGAGCTCACGCGCAAGGGCGGGCGGGACGACGAGGGGCTGGCCGCCAAGCTCGCCGACTGCTCGGAGCGTGATCCGCAGTACCGCGAGCTGTTCATCGTCGAGGGCGACTCGGCCGGCGGCTCGGCCAAGCAGGGGCGCGACCGCAAGACCCAGGCGGTGCTGCCGCTGCGCGGCAAAATCATCAACTCGGAGAAAGCCCGCTACGACAAGGTGCTCTCCCACAACGAGATCCGGCTGCTCATCTCGGCGATGGGCACCGGCATCGGCACCGAGGAGTTCGACCTCACCAAGCTGCGTTACCACAAGATCATCCTGATGACGGACGCCGACGTGGACGGCGCCCACATCCGCACGCTCCTGCTGACGTTCTTTTTCCGCCACATGAACGCGATCATCGAGGCCGGCCACCTGTACATCGCCCAGCCGCCGCTGTTCAAGGTGAAGAAGGGCAAGGTCGAGAAGTACCTCATGAACGAGCGGGAGTTCGAGGATTTCTTCCTCGGCTCGTGGGGGGCGACCGCCAAGGTGAAGGTGCCCGGCATCAAGGCGCCCGTCACCGGCGACGCGCTGCTCGAGCTGCTGCACGCCGTCGCCGAGTACCGCGGCCTCTTCGCCAAGCTTCGCAAGCGGGGCGTCCCCGCCGACGTCCTGCGCGAGATCCTCCGCCAGAAATTCCGTGGCAACAAGCGCGGTGTCTCGCATGCCGACATCGCCGCGGCCGTCGTGGCGGCGGCCGCCGCGGTCAACGGCCACGACATCGAGGCGCGGGCCGGGGAGAACGGCGACGCGTACACGCTCGTCGTGGCGGGGCCGCCGACGGTCTCGTTCAGCACCGAGCTGTTCAAGGCGAGCGACTACGTCACGCTCCTCGAGCTGTGGGACAATCTCGCGGCGGCCGCCAAGGGCCCGACCGTCGTGCTCGACGACCATGACGTCGAGACGCCCGTCGCCAGCCTCGACGAGCTCTGGCGCGTCGCGCTCGACCGGTCGCGCCAGGGCGCCAGCTTCCAGCGCTACAAGGGGCTGGGCGAGATGAATCCCGAGCAGCTCTGGGAGACGACGATGAATCCCGAGACGCGCATCCTCCTCAAGGTCAGCATGGAGGACGCCGTCGGCGCCGACGAGATATTCACCGTGCTGATGGGCGACGCCGTCGAGCCGCGCCGCCTGTTCATCGAGAAGCACGCCCTCGACGTCGTCAACCTGGATATTTGAACGGAGCGCTTGCACGCCTTGAAACGTGGGTGGCCTGACCAAGATGCCTGATCGCCAGATCAACGCCCCGATCGAAGAGGAGATGCGGAAGTCGTACCTGGACTACGCGATGTCCGTCATCGTCGGACGCGCGCTGCCCGACATCCGCGACGGCCTCAAGCCGGTCCACCGCCGGGTGCTGTACACGATGCAGCTGCTCGGCCTGGTGTGGAACCGCGGCTACAAGAAGTCGGCCCGCGTCGTCGGCGACTGCATGGGCAAGTTCCATCCCCACGGTGACTCGGCGATCTACGAGACGCTCGTCCGGATGGTGCAGGACTTCTCGCTGCGCTACCCGCTGGTGGACGGGCAGGGGAACTTCGGCTCGATCGACGGCGACCCGGCGGCGGCGATGCGCTACACCGAGGCGCGCATGGCCCGCATCGCCCACGAGCTGCTGGCCGACATCGACAAGGACACCGTCGACTTCGTGCCGAACTACGACGACAACGAGACGGAGCCGGTCGTCCTGCCGACGCGGATCCCCAACCTGCTCGTCAACGGGTCGGCCGGCATCGCGGTCGGCATGGCGACGAACATCCCGCCCCACAACCTCTCCGAGGTGGTGGATGGGCTGACGGCCCTCATCGATCGGCCGGAGACGACGATCGAAGGCCTCATGAAGATCATCAGCGGCCCCGATTTCCCGACGGCCGGCTACATCTACGGCACCGGCGGGATCCGCGAGGCCTACACGACGGGGCGCGGCACCATCACCCTGCGGGCCAAGGCCCACGCCGAGAAGCTGCGCGGCGGGCGCGAGGCCATCATCATCACCGAGCTGCCCTACCAGGTGAACAAGGCCTCGCTGATCGAGAAGATCTCGGAGCTGTCGCGCGAGAAGAAGGTCGAGGGCATCTCGGAGATCCGCGACGAGTCCAACCGCGAGGGCATCCGGGTGGTGCTGGAGCTGGGGCGCGGCGAGCTGCCGCAGATCCTCCTCAACCAGCTCTACAAGCACACCCAGATGCAGACGACGTTCGGGATCATCATGCTGGCCCTCGTCGACCGCCGGCCGCAGGTCGTCAACCTCAAGGAGATGCTGGAGGCGTTCGTCAAGTTCCGGCGCGAGGTCGTCACCCGGCGGACGCGGTTCGAGCTGACCCGCGCCGAGGAGCGCGCCCACATCCTGGCCGGCCTGCGCAAGGCGGTCGAGCAGCTCGACGTGGTCATCCGCATCATCCGCCAGGCCGCCAACGCCGACGTCGCGCGCGAGGAGCTGATGCGCCGCCTCGACCTCACGGAGATCCAGGCCAAGGCCATCCTCGACATGCAGCTGCGCCGGCTGGCCGCGCTGGAGCGGCAGAAGATCATCGAGGAGCACGAGGAGACGCTGAGGCTCATCGCCGAGCTGCAGGCGATCCTCGCCTCCGACGTCAGGCTGATGGGGATCATCAAGGAGGAGCTGCTCGCCGTGAGGGAAGCGTACGGCGACGGCCGCCGCACCGAGATCCTGACCGAGACCACCGAGCTGACGATCGAGGACCTGCTCGCCGACGAGGAGATGGTCGTCACCATCACGCGCTCGGGCTACATCAAGCGCACCCACGTCGAGGCGTACCGCAGCCAGCGGCGCGGCGGCAAGGGCGTGACCGGCATGGAGACCAAGGAGGAGGACATCGTCGAGGACCTGTTCATCGCCTCGACCCATTCCTATCTCCTGTTCTTCACCAACCTCGGCAAGGTGCATCGCCTCAAGGTGCACGAGATTCCAGAGGGCGGACGGGCGGCCAAGGGTAAGGCGATGGTGAATCTGCTCGCCCTGCGGGACGCCGAGCGGGTGGCGGCCTGCGTGCCGGTTCGTGACTTCGGCGCGGGTGTGTTCATCCTGCTCGTCACGCGGCGCGGCGAGGCCAAGAAAACGAAGCTGGAAGCCTATGCCCACATCCGCACCGGCGGCATCCAGGCGATGGATCTGGAGCAGGGCGACGAGGTCATCAGCGCTCGCCGCACCGACGGCACCCGTGAGGTGATGATCGCCACGAAGCTCGGCATGATCATCCGCTTCTCGGAAGACGAGGTGCTGTCGAAGAGTCGGGGTGCCGGCGGGGTGCGCGGTATCGAGGTCGGGGACGACGATGCCGTCATCGCCGCCGAGGTGGTGCAGGAGGGGGCCCAGATCCTCACGATCACCGACCGCGGCTTCGGCAAGCGGACGCCGCTCGAAGAATACCGGCTGACCGGGCGGGGCGGGAAGGGGATCATCGACATCAAGACCGGCGACCGTAACGGCGCCGTGGTCGGGATGCTCCAGGTCCGTGCCGGCGATGACGTCCTCGTCATCACGACCAAGGGCAAGATCATCCGCCTGCACGCCGACGAGGTGTCCTCGCAGGGGCGCAACACGATGGGCGTGCGCATCATCGACCTGGACGCCGACGACCATGTCGGCTCCATCGCCCGCGTCGAGGCCGAGACGCCGGCCCCCGCTGACACGCCGTAGCGCCGGGTCGCCGCCCGACACCCCGCCGATGCTCGACATCAAGCTGATCCGCGATCAGCCCGACGCGGTGGCCGCCGCGCTCGCCGACAAGGGCGGCGCCGAGCTCATCCAGGAGATCCTCGCGCGCGACGCCGACCGCCGGCGGCTGATCAAGGAGGCCGACGATCTCAAGGCGCTCCGCAACCGCGCCTCCGAGGCGATCGGCCAGGCCCGGCGCCGCGGCGAGGACGCCTCCGCCGAGCAGGCGCGCATGCGCGAGGTCGGCGATCGCATCAAGGCGCTCGACGCCGACGCCAGGGCGGTGGACGAGGCCGTCGCGGCCCTGCTGGCCCAGGTGCCCAACGTGCCCCACCCCTCCGTGCCGCGCGGCAAGAGCGACGCCGACAACGTCGAGGTGCGCCGGTGGGACACGCCGCGCCAGTTCGACTTCACGCCCAAGCCGCACGAGGAGGTGGGCGAGGCGCTGGGGCTGCTCGACATGGACCGGGCCGTCAAGATCGCCAAGGCGCGCTTCGCCGTGCTGTGGGGCGCGCTCGCGCGGCTGGAGCGGGCGCTCGCGCAGTTCATGCTCGACCTGCACACGCGCGAGCACGGCTACACCGAGGTGTGGGTGCCGCACCTGGTGAGCGCGGAGACGATGCTGCGCACCGGCCAGCTGCCGAAGTTCGAGGACGGGCTGTTCAAGACCGTGGAGGCCGACGAGGGGCGCACGCTCTACCTCATCCCGACCGCCGAGGTCTCGCTGTCGGCGCTCCACGCCGGCGAGGTGCTGCCCGAGCGCTCGCTGCCGCGCCGCTACACGGCCTTCTCGCCCTGCTCCCGGCGCGAGGCCGGCACCTACGGCACGGACATGAAGGGGATCTTCCGTAATCACCAGTTCGACAAGGTCGAGCTGGTGAAGCTCGCCGCCGCGCCGCAGAGCTACGACGAGCTCGAGTCGATGGTGCGCGAGGCGGAGACCGTGCTGCAGCGCCTCGCGCTGCCGTACCGGGTGGTCGAGCGCTGCGCCGGCGACGTCGGCTTCAGCGCGGCCAAGGGCTACGACATCGAGGTGTGGCTGCCGGGGCAGGGGAAGTACCGCGAGATCTCCTCGTGCTCCAACTACGCCGACTTCGGCGGCCGGCGCCTGGACCTGCGCTACCGGCCCGAGGGCGGGGGCAAGCCCGAGTTCGTTCACACGCTCAACGGCTCGGGCCTCGCGGTCGGCCGCACGATCGTCGCGGTGCTGGAGAACTACCAGAACGCCGACGGCACCGTGACGATCCCCGAGGCGCTGCGCCCCTACCTGCCGGGTCTCGAGCGGCTCACGCCGCGCAGCTAATTAGCCCCGGCCGCGGCCGCGAGAGCGGTTTACGCGCGAGGCGCCCGCGTGGTAGTGTCCGACTGCCGGAGTTCAATCACCGATCAAGGAGCCGTCATGGGCGAACACAACGACGTGAACCCGCTGCAGTCCAACGTCACCCGCCGCGAGGCCCTGAAACTGGCCGCTGCCGTCGCCGCGTTCGGCGCCGCCCTCGGAGTCCGTCCCGCCAGCTCGATCGCCCAGGGTAAAGGCGATGCGAAGGGCGAGGGCAAGGGCGACGCGAAGGGCGAGGGCAAGGGCGAGATGAAGGGCGAGGGCAAGGCGGGCGGCAAGGCCGCCGGCAAGGGCATGGGCAAGGGCGCGGCCAAGGGCGAAGGCAAGGGCACCGCGAAGGCCTCCGCCAAGGGCATGGGCAAAGGCGAGATGAAGGGCATGGGCAAGGGCGACGGCAAGGCTGACGGTAAGGCCGAGGGCAAGGCGACCGGCAAGTAGCCGCCGCCAGGCCCCGCTGTAAGCCAGGGAGACGCGCCCGTGCCGTACGGCGATACCATCGCGCGGGTCGACTTCAGCTTCCGGCGTGACAGCCCGTTCTCGTACGTCTGCAACGCCTGCAACCGGTGCTGCCACAACAAGGCGATCCGGGTGGGGCCGTACGAGGCGCTGCGGCTGTCACGCCGGCTGGGCATCACCACGACCGAGTTCTTCGCCCGCCACACGGAGGCGGGCGGCACCGTGCTCCAGACGCGCGAGGACGACCGCGGCTGCGTGTTTCTGGGGCCGCGGGGCTGCACGGTGCATCCCGACCGGCCGCTCGCCTGCCGCCTCTATCCGCTCGCCCGCTGGGTCTCCCCCGAGGGCGACGAGAGCTTCGGCAACCTCGAGCCCCACCCGCAGACCGCCGGCGTCTACGGCACCGCCGGCACCGTGCAGGACTTTCTCGACAGCCAGGGGCTCGCGCCGTACTTCGCGATGGGCGACCGCTACGGCGTCCTCTACGACCGCATGGTCGAGATCATGGAGCGCCTCGATCCGGGCGAGGACGCGGACCGCCGCACCGAGCGCCGGGCCGACATGGACGAGCTCGAGGCCGGCGCCCTGGGCACGCCGTGGTTCGACGTGGACGCGACGGTCGGCGCCTACTGCGCGGCGCGCGGCCTGACGGCGCCCACCGAGGTCGACGCGCTCGTGGATCTCCACCTCGCCGCCCTCGGCGCCTGGCTCGACGCGCTCGAGACGCCGCGCGGCCGTTGACGGCCGTCCGGATCCCCTTCTGGCAGCTCCGGCGTCACGCCGTCGCCGAGGAAGCCGTGCGCGGCGGCCTCCGCACCCGCATCCTCGACCGCGACTGGCTGCTGCCGGAGTCCGTCCGCGAGCGGTTGCGGCCGCTCCTCGAGCCGCTCGGCTTCGATCTTGCGCGCGCCGTCAGCGTGCGCGAGCCGGCGGGCGAGGACGCGCTGGAGTTCCGGCAGGACGAGGGGACGCCGTGATGTACTGTAACCGGGCGCTGAGTCGTCGCACGGAGGGCTAGCCTCAACTGGCAAGGCAGTGGACTTGAAATCCACCGGGCCGCAAGGCCTTTGCAGGTTCGAATCCTGCGCCCTCCGCCATTAAATCAATCAAACTTGACCTTGCCCGTCGCCCGCCCTACCGTCGCCGCATGGATCGCCGGCGATTCCTTGGTGGTCTCGCAAGTGTTCTGGTGGCGCCGCTCGTCGCCGAAGCGCAGCCGGCCGAGCGGGTGTACCGGATCGGAGTGTTGTCGCCCTTCTCGCCGTCCGCGACGGCGCTCTGGCACCAGGCGCTCCGGCAAGGTCTCCGCGACCTCGGGTGGATCGAGGGCAAGAACATCAGCTTCGAGTACCGATATTCAGACGAGCGGGAGGGTCGCCTGCGCGAGCTCGCCGCCGAGCTCGTGCGTCTCAAGGTCGACGTCATCGTCGTCGCCGTCAACACCGACGCCCTGGCTGCCAAGAACGCCACCCGGGACATTCCCATCGTGGTCGCATCGGCCGGGGACCCGGTCAGCGGTGGGCTCGTCAAGAGTCTCGCGCACCCCGGTGGCAATCTCACGGGGTTGTCGCAGATCGCCCCGGAGATGGCAGGAAAGCGGCTGGCGCTGCTCAAGGAAATCGTGCCCGGGCTGTCCCGGGTGGCCGTGCTGTGGAATGCGGCGGGCACGACGTCGCCCATCAGCTGGAAGGAAAGCCAGGCGCCCGCACGGGAGCTGGGACTCCAACTGCAGTCGCTGACAGTGCGGCACGCCAGCGAGCTCGACAGGGCGTTCGATGCGGCAATGAAGGCTCGAGCGGGCGCGGTAGCCATCATGCCGGATCCGTTGTTCGCCGGGCATCTGAAGCGGATCGCGGACCTTGCGGTACAGAGCCGGTTGCCCTCGATATTTCATCTGAGAGAATTCGCGGATGCTGGCGGTCTCGTCGCGTACGGGCCGGACCGCTCTGCCATGTTTCGGCGGGCCGCCCTCTATGTCGACAAGATTCTGAAGGGCGCGAAACCGGCCGATCTCCCCATCGAGCAGCCCACGAAGTTCGAGCTCGTCATCAATCTCAAAACCGCCAAGGCGCTCGGCCTTACCATCCCGCCGTCCCTGCTGGCGCAGGCAGACCGGGTGATCGAATGATCGAGCGGCGTCTCTTCATCGCCGGCGTCATCGCCGTCCTTGCCGCACCGATCGGTGTTCAGGCGCAACAGGTGAAGAAGATTCCGGTCATCGGGTACCTCGACGCTCCCACCCCCTCATTGACCCAGCACCTCTGCGAGGCGTTCCGACAGGGGCTGCAACAGCACGGATGGATCGAGGGCAGGAACGTGCTTATCGAATACCGCTCGGCGGAGGGGAGGAATGAACGATTCCCGGAGATGGCCGCCGAGATGGCGAGCTATTCGACCGGCGACCTGGAGCTGGGGCGCCAGGCGGCGCGGCTCGTGGACAAGATCCTGAAGGGCGCCAAGCCGGCCGACCTGCCCGTCGTGCAGCCCGTGAGGTGCGAGTGAGGCCGCGAGCGATCGACCGACGAGTATTCCTTGCCGGGGCGCTGGCGGCCATCGCCGCACCGCTCACCGCCCAGGCTCAGGCGCCGGCGAGGACGGCGCACATCGGCCTCATCTCGCCGTTCACGGCGGCCGACACCGCGGCGTGGCACCAGGCATTCCGGCAGGGTCTCGGCGAGCTGGGCTGGGTCGAGGGCAAGAACCTCCGCATCGAGTACCGCTACGCGGACGGCAGGGGCGATCGGCTGCCGCGCCTCGCCGCCGAGCTGGTCGCCCTCAGGGTGGACGTCATCGTCGCCGCCGTGACGCCCGATACGCTCGCCGCCAAGAACGCGACCAGGACCATCCCCATCGTCATGGCGTCCGTCGGCGATCCCGCCGCCACCGGACTCGTCGATAACCTCGCGCGCCCGGGCGGCAACGTCACGGGGCTGTCCCAGCTGGCGCCCGACCTGGCCGGAAAGCGCCTCGAGCTGCTGACGGGTGTCGTGCCGGCGCTCTCCCGCGTGGCGGTGCTGTGGAATCCTCAGGACCTCAGCTCGACGCTGAGCTGGAAGGAGATCCAGAGGCCGGCGCGCGAGCTTCGAATCCAGCTTCAGTCGCTCGAGACGCGGAGCGCCGGCGAGATCCCGAGGGCCTTTGAGGCGGCGGCGAGCGGGCACGCCCGCGCGCTCGTGATCATGCCGGGCCCCGTGTACGTGACGAACATGAGGCGGATCGCGGAGCTCGCGTTGAAGGGCCGGTTGCCCGCGATCTTTCACCTGACCGAGTTCGTGAAGGCCGGCGGGCTGCTGGCGTACGGGCCGGACCGCGCCGACTTGTTCCGGCGCGCCGCCACCTACGTGGACAAGATCCTCAAGGGCGCCAAGCCGGCCGATCTGCCCGTCGAGCAGCCCACGAAGTTCGAGTTCGCCGTGAATCTGAAGACGGCCAAGGCCCTGGGGCTCACGATCCCCCCGTCACTGCTCCTGCGCGCGGATCAGGTGATCGAGTAACGTCTCGCGCATGACCCGATCCTTTGCCTGTCCCGGCCGCAAAGCGGAATCTTCGAGGCGCCGGATTTCGAGGGAACCGATCGGGGAGAGCGCGTCCGGGTCGTCGGCGATCTCGTCACGGTGGGATGGAGCACGTATTACTGGCGCCCCGCGCTCGAGCGGTTCGACGCGATCCTGACGACGGACTGAGGGCGGGTCAGGTCCCGCCGGCAGCTAGCGTGTGGACTGTACGCCGCCCCCGCCGCCCGCCGGCGGCGAGGTGCCGACGCCGGCCCTGGATCTGATGTCGTCGCCCGAGACGCTGGGCCCGCTGTCCTGCGTCGCGGACGGCCGGCGACCGCCGCTTGTCCCCTGGGCCGCGTCGTTGGCGTCGCTGGTGGCGCGCTCCACTTGCCGCTCCACGACGCCGCCGCCCGCGCCCGCCTTGAGGCCGAAGGAGAAGGTCGCGTCGAGTCGATCCGCGTCGGCGCGACTGATCGTCTGCGGAGCGCCGGCCGGCGTCGCGCCGCTGATCTCGATCCGCTGCAGCGGGTTCAGCCTGACGACCGGGCCGCGCGGGCGGCCGGTGGCCAGGTCGAGCGGCGTCACCTCGACGAGGCCGTCGAGGACGGTGATCCGCGACACCGGACCCGCCGGCGTGATCGACACCTCCGAGATCCACGCGGTGCCACGCACCGAGGCGATCGCGCCCGGCATCCGGACCTCGACCCGCTCGCCGGGCTTGAGACGGTCCTTGATCGCCACCAGCTTCAGCTTGCCGGCCGTGATGTCGATCGTGGAGGTGCCGTCGGGGACCTCGATGATGCGCAGCGTGGACCGCTCGCGGATGGAGACCGTCGCCTTGCCGCCCAGGAGCAGCTGCGCGCGGGACTGCTCGCCGGTCGTCACGAGGTCGCGCTGGTAGACGGCGTCTCGAATCTTGAGCGGCGTCGCCTCTGGCGTCGTCGTCCGCGCGACCGCCACGCTGCCCTCCACGCGGCTGACGGTACCCGCCGCGGGCGCCTGGGCGGCCGCCGGCGCGACCGTGCACAGCAGCGCGACGGCCGAGCCCGCGAGAATTCCTGGGATGGTTCGCATACGGCCTCCTGCCCCGGTGTCTGTCGTTCCCTCGTGCGAGGGGCGCGAGCGGCTCAGGTCCCCTTGGCCTCGTCGGGCCGCTCGGTCAGCAGCATCCAGTCGTTGGGCTCGCCCTCGGGGTGCTGGTCGGGCTGAGTCGTGACGACGCGGCCGCGGCTCGGCGAGAACCATTCCCAGAGGCCGGCGGGCGGCGCGCTGCTCTCGATGTCGGCCATCTCGGGGCCGGACTGGCCCTGGGCCTCGCGCTCGGTCTTGCGCTCGGTTTTGGCTTGCTGGCGAGTGCGGCGGGCGGTTTCCTTCTGTCGGCGCTCGAACCCGTAGTTCTTTCGTCGGGCCACGCCGGACTACCGCCACCCGCCGCGGTTGCTGAGCTGTTCTGCCATAAGGTGCCCCCTCGGGCGAGCTCCGGATCGGACCCAGCCAGTTTATGCGCCGCCCGCACGCTGGGCAAGGTGTGTTAGAACCGCGAGGGACTTTCCGGCGTGGGCTTCTTCCTCACCCTCCTCGTGGACGGCGCGCTGGCCGGCGCAGTCTACGCCCTCATCGCGCTGGCGTTCGTGATCGTCTACAAGGCCTCGCGCATCGTGAACTTTGCCCTCGGCGAGTGGGTCATGCTGGGCGGCCTCTTCCTCGCTGCCGCGCTGCACGTCGCGCGCCTCGCGCTGCCGGCGGCGCTGCTGGGCGCGGCGGCGGGCATGATCGCGCTCGGGCTGGCCTTCAACTACGTCGTGCTGCGGCGGCTCATCGGCCGGCCGCTGATCTCGCTGATCATGGTCACGCTCGGGCTGGGCGCGCTGCTGCGCGGCGCCGCCGCGCTCGCGTTCCGCGGCGTGCCCGGCCAGCTCGCGCTGCCGTTTCCCGACGGCACGCTGACGGCGGGCGGCGTCACGATCGCCGCCGACAAGCTCACCGCCGCCCTGCTCGCCGCCGTCTGCATCGCCGGCGTGACCTGGTTCTTCCGCGCGAGCCGCACCGGGCTGGCCCTGCGTGCGATCGCCGACGACCAGCAGGTCGCGCTCGCGGTCGGCATCGACATCCACCGTCACTTCGCGGCGGCGTGGGCGCTGATGGGGGCGATCGCCGTCGTGGGCGGCGCGCTGTGGGCGATCGTCGCGGGCGGCGGCTTCGGGGTCGTGCTGGTCGGGCTCAAGATCTTCCCGATCGTCATGATCGGAGGGCTCGACAGCGTGCCCGGCGCGCTCGTCGGCGCGCTGATCGTCGGGGTGATCGAGAGCCTGGCGGCCGGCTATCTCGACCCGTTGCTGGGGGGCGGATTCAGCGGTATCGCGTCCTACCTGGCGCTGATCGCGATGCTGATCGCCCGCCCCTACGGGCTGTTCGGCGAGGCCGACATCGAGCGCGTGTAACCTAGTACCCGCCGCCGCCGCCGCCCTGATCACACCAGGTGGCCCGCCAGATGCCGCCGGCCATGCTGCAACGGGCCTCGTCCGACATCATCGGCGTCCCGGCCAAGATGCGCTACGCCCTCGAGGAGTCCGTCGAGCGCCCGTTCGTGTACGAGGCCGTCCTGGGCGGTCTGCGGATCGTGGCCGTGCAGCGCTGTCTCTGGGGCGGGCCGCAGGCGGCGATCCTGGCCGAGGAGCTCGCCTGCCTGGGCGTGCGCGTCATCGTCGGCTTCGGCGTGGCGGGCAGCCTCGTGGAGGCGCTGCCGAAGGGCACGCAGATCGTCGGCGTCAGCGGCGTCGTCACCGACGGGACGAGCCGTGCGTACACCGACGCCGCCGAGATCGCGGCCGACGCCGGCCTCACCGCCGCGCTCGGGGCCGTCGCGGCGCGGCTGGGTGTCGAAGTCGCGCCCGCGCGCATCGCGGCGGTGGACGCGCTCTATCGCGAGACGCCCGACGACGTGCGCCGCTGGCTGGACCGCGGCGCCCACGCCATCAACATGGAGACCCCGCCCCTCTATGCCACGGCGGCGGCCTGCGGCGTGCGCAGCGTGTGGCTCGGCCACGTGAGCGACACGCTCTGGCTCAGCGCCCGCGAGTGGGACTCCTGGCAGCGCCCGGCGGCGATGACGGACGTGACGGTGGCGCTGACGCGCGGGCTCCTGGAGCAGATCGCGCCGGAGTTCGGCTATGGTGGAAGCACGCCATGAGCACGCTCGCCGCCACCGAGCGCCTGACCGCGCCCCCGTCGCGAGGGTTCGTGCTCGGCCGCCCGTTCGTGCATCCCGTCTTCGACGTCCTCTTCATCGGCGGCGGCCTGAGCCTGATGGTGGGGGTGCTCGCCTGGGCGAGCGGGTTCCGGCTCGGCCCCGCGCACGTGCCCGCGATCCTGCTGCTCGGCAACTTCGCCCACTTCGCGGCGTCCACCGTGCGCCTGTACGCCACGCCGGGGGCCATCCGGCGCTGGCCGTTCCTCACGCTGGGGTTTCCGATCGTCTGCCTGCTCGCCTTCGCCGCCGTCCTGGGCTTCGCCGACTGGCTGGTGCGGTACGTGTTCGCCGTCTTCCTCGTGTGGTCGCCGTACCACTATGCCGCGCAGGCCTACGGCCTGGCCGCCATGTACGCCTACCGCTCGAAGTGCGCGCTCGACGGCGCCGACCGCCGGCTGCTGCGGGCGGCGTGCCTGCTGCCCTTCCTGTTCGCGCTGCTGCGTCCGCAGGGGGGCATCGGCGTGACGCTGCGCCACCTCGGCGTCGCCGCGCCGCCCGCGGTGGAGACGCTGCGGCTCGGCGCCGGCGTGGCGCTCGGCGCGCTCGCCCTGGCGGCGCCGGCGGTGATGTTCGTGCTGCTGTGGCGGCGCGGCCGCGCGCTGCCCCTGATCAGCCTCGGCATCGTCGCCGTCAACGCCGTGTGGTGGACCGCGTTCAACTACATCAACGCGTTCTTCTGGGCGGCGCTCTTCCACGGTATCCAGTACCTGGCGATCGCCGCGATCTTCCACGTGCGCGAGCGCGGGCAGCGGCCCGACAACCGGCGCGGGTGGGCATTTCACGCCGGGGTGTTCTACGGCGCCAGCGTGGCGCTCGCCTACGTGCTGTTCGTGCTGTGGCCCGACGCCTTCGTCGCGCTCGGCTATCAGCAGGTGCTCACCGCCCAGCTCGCGGTCGCCGTCATCAACATCCATCACTTCGTGGTGGACGCGTACGTGTGGCGGCTGCGGCGCGACCCGAACTACCGCACTGCGGTGGAGGCGGCCGCAAGCGGCTAGTTCCTTACCCGCGCGTGCCGGTTTGCCGGGCCGCGTGCTCAGCAATCATCCGACACCCGTGCGACGTCCGCGGCGTCGGTGAGCGGGGCGGTCGAAAAAGCCTCCGAGAAGTCGCCCAGATACGCGCCGCCCTCCGCACGTGGTATTGGCCTTGCTCTACGTCTGGGCAGCGGCAAACGAGCTCTTTCCGACAAAGGCAAACCAGTCGTGAGGCTGGGGCGCAAAGCCACGGGTCAGGGCAGACCTGACAGCCGGGCTACCGAAGAGAGAGGCGGGCTCGGACCCTCCTCCCGGAGAGACGACCACAGGGGTCGAGAGGAGACGTCATGAGCTGGAGCGCCATCGTGCGGCAGGGCAAGACACCAGCGTCGACGGCGATCGTCGCGCTGGCCTGCGCCTGGCTGATCGGACCGGGGGCGGCGTTCGCGAACCGGCAGGTGCAGGTGGATGTGCCGGGGGCCGAGGCGGTGCTGTACGAGGTCTCCGAGAACATGTACCTCATCGACGATCAGGGCAACGTCGTCCTCCCCCAGAGCGCGACACGGCGGCAAGCCGACGCCGCCCTGTACGGCTGGGCGCGCATCGGCAACCTGCTGTGTCCCTCGGCGGTGCTCGTCACCAACACCCGCGCCGAGACGTGCAGTGTGGCGGCGGCCGGCATCGACAACATCAGCCTCACCACCGGCAAGGGCGCCGTCACCGGCACGTTCGCCGTCGTCGTGCAGGACGACAACACCACCGACGCGCCGGAGTACGTCGTGATGAACGGAAAATTCAGCGGCGACATGGACCTCTCGATCCGCCCGCTCGGCCGTGTGGTCGGCACCTTCTCGCCGGCCGGCAGCGCTGAGGCCGTAGCGTTCTGCGGAACCTTCCGACTGCCGTTCGGGCTCGCGAAGAACGGCAAGCGGGAGAATCCTCACCGAGGCGTCGCCGCCTACTATCTCGCCGACGATGGCGTGACCGTGTTCCCGGTTCAGAAGGCCGAGATGTCGCTCGACATGCCGACCGTGCGGCTCGAGCTGAGGTTCGGCACGCACTGCTGAGCCGCCCGCTCGCGTGAGCGGCCCCGGGCCGGCCGGCCCCCCGGCGGCCCGGGGCCGTTCGCTTTATACTTGGCCTCGGCGCGCCCGTCGCGCGCGGGGGTGGGATGAGCCAACGCTGCTGGACGCTGAGCCCGTCCGATTTCGCCGGCCTCTGGGAAGAGTGTCCGCGCTGCTTCTACCTCAAGGTCGCGCGGGGCCTCCCGCGCCCCGAGCCGGGGCAGGCGGGTGCCGCCGCGCGCGTCGCCGAACAGATGAAGGTCTCCTGCGACGGGCGGCGCACCGAGCAGATCGCGCCCGAGATGCCGGCGGGCGTGTTCGAGATCGGTGAGCGCCGCGTCGAGTCCGAGCCGCTCGACGTCCACCTGCCCGACGCCGTCCAGCGCTGCCTCGTCCGCGGCACGCACGATGCGGTGGTGCGCCTCGACGACGGCGGCTACGCGCTGGCGGACGTCGCCATCGACGGGCGCCCGGCGGCGGACCTCGCGGCGGCGCCCGGCCGCCGGCTGCTGGCCTGCGCCTGGGCGCTCGAGCATCCCGCGCCCGGCGCGCCCGCGCTGGGGCCGGTGACCCGGCTCGGCCTCCTCCTCTTCGCGCCGGAGAAGTTCGCGCGCGACGCGGCCGGCGGCGGCGCGCTCAGCGGGGGCGTGAGCTGGCTCGAGATCCGACGCGACGACAGCCGCCTCTTCGGCTTCCTGGCCGAGGCGCTGAGCGCGCTCGAGCGCCCGGAGGCGCCCGGGGGCGCCGCGCTGTGCCCGTGGTGTGTCTACCGGGACGCCAGCCGGCGCACTGGCCTCTGAGCACCGGTGTATACTACGAAGGCTTTGCTGTTGGAGAGGTGGCCGAGTCGGCCGAAGGCAGCCGCCTGCTAAGCGGTTACAGGGCCAAAAGCTCTGTCCAGGGTTCGAATCCCTGCCTCTCCGCCACGCGCCCTTAGCTCAGGTGGACAGAGCGTCGGGCTACGAACCCGAAGGCCAGAGGTTCGAATCCTCTAGGGCGCACCACTCTCTGCGCGACGACGAGGCTTGGATGCGTGAGGCTCTCGTCGAAGCGGAGCGCGGCGAGGCGGCCGGCGAGGTGCCGATCGGCGCCGTGGTGGTCGCCGACGGCGCCATCGTCGGGCGCGCGCACAACGCGCCCGTCGCGCTCAGCGATCCCACGGCTCACGCCGAGATCCTGGCGCTACGGGAGGCCGCGCGGAAGGCGGGCAACTACCGCTTGCCCGGCGCCACGCTCTACGTCACCGTGGAGCCGTGCGCGATGTGCTGCGGCGCGGTGATCCACGCGCGGCTGGCGCGCGTGGTGTACGGCGCGCCGGACCCGAAGGCGGGCGCCGTCGAGTCGCTCTACCGGCTGCTCGACGACCGGCGGATGAATCATCGGGTGCCGGCGCTCGGGGGCGTGCTCGCCGGCGAGAGCGCGACGCTGCTGCGCGGGTTCTTTGACAGGCGACGAGGCTGATTGGTGCGGAGGGGTGGCCGAGCCCGGTTGAAGGCGTCCGACTCGAAATCGGATAGGGGCCCAGAAGGTCCCTCGGGGGTTCAAATCCTCTCCCCTCCGCCAATCTTTTCCATCCGCTGGAGGGGTGACCGAGCGGCCGAAGGTGCGGCACTGGAAATGCCGTGCACGGGTAACCCCTGTGCCGCGGGTTCAAATCCCGCCCCCTCCGCCATTCTTATTTGCCGTCGGGGTGGAAGATTCCGGCGTGGCCGTGCTAGACGGGGAGTTAGCGGTGCCCTGTAGCCCGCAATCCGCTTCAGCGGGGTCGAATCCCCTCTCGAGGGCGGGCCGTGTTGAATGAACCTCGTGGGACGGTGTTGAAGGTTGGGCCCCACGCAATGAGAATCGCCGAACCCCGCCAGGCCCGGAAGGGAGCAACGGTAAGGCGACCCTCTCGTGTGCCGTGGGAGTACCTGACCGGAGCCGGCTCTGCGGGGAGCTCGCGGTACGGTCCGATCGACGGAGGGTGCACGGTCACTTGAGCTACCAGGTGCTTGCCCGGAAGTACCGGCCGGCGACGTTCGACGACGTCGTCGGCCAGGACGCGATCACCCGCACGCTGCGCAACGCGCTGGCGTCGGGACGCATCGCGCACGCCTACCTGTTCGCCGGCCCGCGCGGCATCGGCAAGACGACGACGGCGCGCCTGCTGGCGCGTGCGCTGCTCTGCCCCGAGCGCAAGGGCGCCGAGCCGTGCGGCGCCTGCCCCGCCTGCGGGGACGCCGCCGCCGGCGTGGACATCATTGAGATCGACGCGGCGTCGAACCGCAAGATCGACGACATCCGGACGCTGCGCGAGAACGTCAAGTACGCCCCGGCGCGCGGGCGCTACAAGATCTACATCATCGACGAGGTCCACCAGCTCACTCCGGACGCCTTCGACGCCCTGCTCAAGACGCTCGAGGAGCCGCCCGCCCACGTGGTCTTCGTGCTGGCGACGACCGACCCGCGCGAGCTGCCGGCCACCATCCTCTCGCGCGTGCAGCGCTTCGACTTCCGCCCCCTCGGCCCCGATCTGCTGGCGACGACGCTGGAGGCGATCCTCAAGAAGGAGCAGATCGAGTTCGAGCCCGCCGCGCTGCCGGCGATCGTGCGGGCGGCCGAGGGGTCGGTGCGCGACGCGCTGTCGCTGCTCGACACGGCGATCGCCTACGGCAGCGGGCGGCTGGCCGCCGACACCACCGCCGCGCTGCTGGGCACGACGGCGCCGGCCGAGGTGCAGGCCTTCGCGCGGGCGCTGGTCGGCCACGAGGCGACGCCCGCGCTGGAGGCGGTGGACCGCGCCGCCCGCGAGGGCGAGGACCTGGGCGCCTTCGCGCGCGACGTGATCGAGCTGCTGCGGCGCGCGCTCGTGCTCAAGGCAGCACCGGCGGCGAAGCTGGCCGACGTCCCCCACACCGAGGCCAACGCGCTGCGCGCGCTGGGCGAGACGGCGACGCTCGACGACCTGCTCTACCTGCTGCGCGTCTTCCTCGACGCCGACGAGGCCATGCGCGAGTCGCCGCACCCGCGCGTCGAGCTCGAGGTCGCCGCCGTGCGCGCCACGCGGCGCCCTGAGCCGCGCGCGCTCGAGGACGTCCTCAAGCGCGTGGAGGAGGCGCAGGCGCGCCTGAGCCAGGCGGGCGGGGCGGCGCCGGCGGCGCCCCGGCTCCAGGAGAGTCTGCTGCCCGGTGTGGAGCCCGCGCGACCGGCGGCCGAGCCGCGCCGGCCGGCGCCGGTGGTCGAGCGCCCTGCCGCCGTCCCCGCGCCCCGCCCGGCCGCGCCGAGCGCACCGGCGCCCGTCGCCACGCCGGCGCCCGCGGCCACCGAGGAGCTGGCGACGGCCTGGCAGCGTGTCGTGGAGGACGTGATGCGGCGCAAGCCGACCCTGGGCGCCGTGCTGGCTCAGACGCGGCCCGCCGGGCTGCGCGAGCGCGAGCTCGTCATCGTGTTGGCGGGAAATCACTTCCACCGTGAGATGCTGGCGGACACCGCCAACCGCGAGCTGGTGATCCAGGCGATGCGGCGGCACGTCGCGGGCGCCGAACGGCTGGGCGTGGTCAGCGACGACGAAAGCGGCGGCGCGGTCACCGACCACCCCGCCGTGCAGGCGGCGGTGAGCGAGTTCCAGGGCGAGGTGGTGGCGGTCCGCCCGCGTCTGCCCGAAGGAGAAGGCCAGTGAAGGGCTTCGGCAACATGATGAAGGAGGCCCAGCGCCTCCAGGCGCAAATGGCGCAGCTGCAGGAAGAGGTCGGCAAGCGCACCGTGGAGGCGACCGCCGGCGGCGGCATGGTCACCGTCGTGGCCAACGGCCGGCAGGAGATCGTCTCGGTCAAGATCGATCCCGAGGTCGTGAGCAAGGACGACGTGCAGATGCTCGAGGATCTGGTGCTGGCCGCCTGCAACGAGGCGCTGCGCAAGTCGCGCGAGCTCGTCCAGCAGGAGCTCGGCAAGCTCACCGGCGGCCTGAAGATCCCCGGCCTCGGGATGTAAGGGGGGCCGTGGCCTACTATCCCGAGCCGGTCGCGCGCCTCATCGAGGCGCTGCAGCGACTGCCCGGCATCGGCCCCAAGACCGCCCAGCGCCTCTCGTTCTTCCTCCTCAAGCGTCCGGCCGACGAGGTGCGCGAGCTGGCCGACTCGCTCATCGCCGTCAAGGAGCGCATCGTCTGGTGCTCGACGTGCTTCAACGTGACCGAGGAGGATCCCTGCCGCATCTGTGCTGACCCCGCCCGCGACGGCCGGCTGCTCTGCGTGGTGGAGGAGCCCAACGACCTGCTCGCGATGGAGCGCACCGGCGAGTACAAGGGGCGCTACCACGTGCTGCTGGGCGCGCTCTCACCGCTCGAGGGCATCGGCCCCGACGACATCAAGGTGCGCGAGCTGCTGCAGCGTCTCGATGCGGGCGGGCCCACCGAGGTGATCCTCGCCACCAATCCCAACGTCGAGGGGGAGGCGACCGCGCTCTACCTGGCGCGCCTGCTGCGCCCACTGGGCGTGAAGATCACGCGGATCGCGCGCGGCCTGCCCGTCGGCGGCGACCTCGAGTACGCGGATCAGGTCACGCTCTCCAAGGCCCTGGAGGGCCGGCGCGAGATCGTCTAGCCGCGCGACGCCGCCAGGCGTCGCACCAGCTCGCGCACGTCTCGGCCCCGCCGCGCGTACACGCCGCACTCGTCGAGGAGCCCGCGCAGCCGGCCCCGCCGGAGCTCGGCCTGCAGGACGTCGCGCGAGCCCTCGCCGCCGCCCCGCGCCCGATACCACGCCCACCACGCGGTGGCCGCCAGCATGCGCCACGCCCAGAGCCGCTGCAGCCGCGGCCTCAGCCCGGGCCGCCGCTCGAGCGCGGCGTGGTAGTAGTCCATCAGCACGCTCGAGACGCCGAAGCCGTAGTGCACGCGTCGCGCATACGCCCATTGGAGCCGCGCCGGCTCGATAGCATGGCGGAAGCGAAGGCGCGGGTCGAACCAGAGGCGCCAGCCCGCGGCAATGAGCGCCACGCACAGCTCGGTGTCTTCACCCGCGGTAGGTCGGTCACCGCGCCGTCCCACGAGCATCGGCTCGAACCCGGCCGCGCGCAGCCCCAGCCACGCCGCGCGGCGCACGGCGAGCCCCGCGCCCCAGAGAGCGCCGCGCCCCGTGACGTCGCCGGCCTCGCCCGGCTCGCCGACGGCGTAGGCGACGGCGTTCTCGGCGAACCAGGGGGGCGGCGTGCGCCCGTCGAAGAAGGGCTCGCCGGCGCTGCCGCAGGCGCCGGCCTGAGGGTGCGCCCGCATCACGGCGGCGGCGACCTCGACCCAGTCGGGCGCCAGCCAGTTGTCGTCGTCCACGAAGCCCACGACGTCGCCGGCGGTCTCCTCGAAGCCGCGCACGCGCGCGTGGCCGAGGCCGGGTCGCGGCTCGGCGACGATCCGCAGCGGCGCCGGCGCCCCGGCCGGCCACGCCGCCCGCGCCACCGCCGCGGTGTCGTCGGTGGAGGCGTTGTCCACGACGAGCACCTCCCACGCGAGCCCGGCGGAGGTCCGCTGCGCGGCGAGATGGGCGAGGGCGGCGGGCAGGCGGGTCGCGCCGTCGCGCGTGCAGATCACCAGGCTGACGTCCGGGCGGCGCACCGGTTTATAATGGCTCAGCCGGCCTCACCGGTCACTCCCCGGTAGCTCAGTCGGTAGAGCGCCTGACTGTTAATCAGGAAGTCGCTGGTTCGAGCCCAGCCCGGGGAGCCACCACTTTCGAACATTCTTTCAAGAACTTCCCTCTGCTCCTCGTCTTTGTCCTCGCATCGGGCACACTCATGCCGGCGGCGTTCAACCCCAGTGACGGGGCCGCCGCGCGGAGGCTGTCCACCGTCGGGCGCTCTCCGTCACCCTGGACCACGATGACGCGCGTGAGCCGCGGGTTGATCTCCTTGGAGCAGCTGCTTGATCGTCAGATCGAACAGGGGCAGGGCGTGGCGGCGCGAGCGACCGTGCTTGCCACGGCCTACGCCACCCATCCGGAGCGATTCCCCGCCGGCCTGCCCCATCCACTGGCGCGCCCTGTGGAGGTGTGGATCAACCCACCCAAGACCCGAGCGACGGAGGAGACTCGCGGACTCGCCGCAACTTGCGGCGGAGTCCTTGCCCACGCGGGACCCGGGCAGTTACTCTCGTCCCACCGTTCTGACCTTCACCGGCGAGGCTGCTTGGAGGCTCCGGCATGAAGTGTCCCCGGTGCCAAACCGAGAATCCCCCCGGAACAAGATTCTGCGGCCAGTGCGCCGCGCCGCTTGCCTCCGTCTGCCCGTCGTGCGGAGCCAGTAACCCTCCTGAGAACAAGTTCTGTGGCCAGTGTGCAGCACCGCTCGACAAGCCCGTTCAGGCGCGGTTCGCGACGCCCGAGGCCTACACCCCCAAGCATCTCGCCGAGAAGATCATCACGTCCAAGAGCTCCCTCGAGGGCGAGCGCAAGCAGGTCACGGTCCTCTTCGCCGACCTCAAGGGCTCCATGGAGCTGCTCGCCGACCGCGATCCCGAAGAAGCGCGCAGCATCCTCGACCCAGTCCTTGAACGCATGATGGACGCCGTCCATCACTACGAGGGCACCGTGAACCAGGTGATGGGCGACGGCATCATGGCGCTCTTCGGCGCGCCCCTCGCCCACGAGGACCACGCCGTGCGCGCGTGCTATACCGCCCTCAGGATGCAGGAGGTCGTGCGCCGCTACTCGGAGGAGCTGCGCCGCGCGCAGGGCGTGGAGGTGCAGATCCGCGTCGGCGTCAACTCCGGCGAGGTCGTGGTGCGCTCGATCGGCAGCGATCTCCGGATGGACTACACCGCCGTCGGCCAGACCACGCACCTGGCGGCGCGCATGGAGCAGCTCGCGGCGCCCGGCAGCATCCGGCTCACCGCCGAGACGCTGCACCTGGCCGAGGGCTTCGTCCAGGTGACTCCGCTTGGCCCGGTGCCGATCAAGGGGCTCGGCGAGCCGGTCGAGGTGTTCGAGCTGGTGGGGGCCGGCGCCGCCCGCACCCGCCTCGAGGCCGCGGCGCGGCGGGGGCTCACGCGCTTCGTCGGCCGGACCGCGGAGCTGGAGCAACTGCGAGACGCCCTCGACCGGGCCAGCCTGGGGCACGGCCAGGTGGTCGCGGTGGTCGGGGAGCCGGGCGTGGGCAAGTCGCGTCTCTTCTGGGAGCTCACCCACTCCTATCGCGTGCACGGCTGGCTGATCGTGGAGGCCGGCTCGGTCTCCTACGGCAAGGCCACCGCCTACCTTCCCGTGATCGAGCTGCTCCGCGGCTACTTCGCGATCGACAGCCGCGACGACCCGCGGAAGATCCGGGAGAAGGTCACGGGGAAGGTCCTGACGCTCGACCCCGCGCTCGCGCCCGTCGTGCCCGCCCTCCTGGCGCTCCTCGACGCGCCGGTGGACGAGGCGTCCTGGCACGCCCTCGATCCGCCCCAGCGGCGCCAGCAGACGCTCGATGCGGTCAAGCGTCTGCTGTTGCGCGAGAGCGAGGTCCAGCCGCTGGTGGTGGTCTTCGAGGACCTGCACTGGATCGACGGCGAGACCCAGACCTTGCTCGATAGCCTCGTCGATAGCCTGCCCGCCGCGCGCCTCTTGCTCCTCGTCAACTACCGGCCCGAGTACAGCCACACCTGGGGCGGCAAGACCTACTACCGCCAGCTCCGGATCGATCCCCTGCCGCCCGAGAGCGCCGACGAGCTGCTCGAGGCGCTCCT
>JBGQFW010000039.1:0-35863 GCA_041497115.1 Methylomirabilia bacterium | reverse complement strand
CTTGACGAGCGACGTCTTGCCGTGGTCGATGTGGCCGGCGGTGCCGACGACGACGTGGCGCGCGGTCATGGTTGCACGTGGGGGGCCCCGACATGGCCCCCCACACCCCCCGGCGCTCGGAGCGCCCCGGGAAACCCGTGGCGCTCCTCGATCACTCGCAGCCTGCCGGTCATGTCTTCACGTGGGGGGGCCCCGCCCGGGCCCCCCCACCCCCCCCCCCCCCGCGGGCCCCCCGGCGGCCCACGGGGGCGCCCGCCGCGCGGGGGGGTGTGGGGGGCCTTGTGGGGCCCCCCCACGTGCAACCATGACCGCGCGCCACGTCGTCGTCGGCACCGCCGGCCACATCGACCACGGCAAGACGTCGCTCGTCAAGGCGCTGACGGGCACCGACACCGACCGCCTGCCCGAGGAAAAGGCGCGCGGCATCACGATCGACCTCGGCTTCGCGTTCCTCGAGGAGCCGGACGGGCTCACGATCGAGATCGTGGACGTCCCCGGCCACGAGCGGTTCATCAAGAATATGCTGGCCGGCGTCGGCGGCATCGACGTCGCGCTGCTCGTCATCGCCGCGGATGAAGGCGTCATGCCCCAGACGCGCGAGCATCTGGCCATCTGCTCCCTCCTCAAGATCCAGCGCGGACTGGTCGCGCTGACCAAGACCGACCTTGTCGAGCCCGATTGGCTCGAGCTCGTGCGTGAGGACGTCGCCACGCTCGCGCGCGGGACCTTCCTCGAGGGCGGCCCGATCGTGCCGGTCTCCTCGCGCACGGGGAAGGGCGTGGACGAGCTGCGCGCGACGCTCGGCGAGCTCGCGCGGGCGGTGCCCGCGCGGGGGACCGATCAGCTGCCGCGGCTGCCGATCGACCGCGTGTTCACGATCAAGGGATTCGGCACCGTGGTCACCGGCACGCTCGTGGCGGGCCGTCTGCGGGTGGACGACCGCGTCGAGGTGTTCCCGGCCGGCCTGCAGGCGAAGGTGCGCGGCGTGCAGACCCACGGCCGGCCGGTGACGGAGGCGACCGCCGGCCAGCGGACGGCCGTCAATCTGCAGGGCGTCGAGCGGGCGTCCGTCGAGCGCGGCAACGTCCTCGGCCTCGCCGGCACGCTGGTGCCCTCCGTGCTGATGGACGCCACGCTCGAGCTCCTCGGTGAGGCGCCGCGCCCGCTCAAGACGCGCGACCGCGTGCGCGTTCACACCGGCACCAGCGAGATCATGGCGCGGGTGCTCCTCCTGGAGGCGCCCGAGCTGGTGCCGGGGCGGCGCGCGTTCGCGCGCTTCCGCCTGGAGGCGCCGCTGGTGGCGCAGCCGGGCGACCGGTTCGTGATCCGCTCCTACTCGCCCATGGTGACGATTGGCGGCGGCACGCTGCTCGACATCGCCCCGCCGCGGTTCAAGCTCAAGGGCCCCGCCCACCTCGCCCACCTCACAGTGCTCGCGGGGGGCGCGCCGGAGGCGGTCGTCGAAGAGCACATCCGTCACGCCGGCGGCGGCGGCGTGCGCGTGGCCGCGCTCTCGGGGCGCGTGCCCTTCGGCCCCGAGCGGCTGCGCGCGCTGCTCGGGACGCTGCAGGGCGCCGGGCGCGTGGTGGCGGTGGACCGCGACTGGTTCGTGCACCCGGAGAGCCAGACGCGGCTGCGCGCCCTCGTTCTCGCGGCGCTCGAGCAGTTCCATCGTGCGTTTCCGCTCCGGCCCGGCATGTCGCGCGAGGAGCTGCGCGGCCGGGCGGGCGCCGCCGACGAGCGCGTGTTCGGCCAGCTGCTCGAGGCGCTGGCCGCCGAGGGCGTCGTGCGCACCGAGCGCGACAAGGTGCGGCTGGCCGCCCACGAAGTCCGGCTGAGCCCCGACCAGCAGAAGACCGTGGACCGGCTCGAGCAGGACTTCCTCGGCGCCGCCGCCGCGCCGCCGAGCCCCGAGGAAGCGCTGGCGCGGGCCGGCCTCACCGGTGACGAGGAGCACGAGCTCTTCCAGCTCCTCGTCGAGGGGCGCAAGCTCGTGCGGGTGAAGGAATCGCTCTACTTCCACGCGCAGGCCCTGGAGTCGATCCAGGCCAAGCTCGTCGCGATGCTGCGCGAGCGGAAGGAGATCGGCCCCGCCGACATCAAGGACCTGCTGGGCATCTCGCGGAAGTACGCGATTCCGCTGCTCGAGTTCTTCGACGCGCGCCGCGTGACGACCCGCGTCGGCGAGCGGAGGGTCTTGCGCGGAGGTTGAGCCCGGGGGTAAGGTGAGACAGGTCGAGAAAAGGAGCCTCACATGTTTGGGCTTGGCGCGCAGGAGCTGGTGATCATCCTGGTGATCGTGCTGGTGCTCTTCGGCGCGAACCGGCTGCCCGAGCTCGCCCGTTCGCTCGGGTCGAGCATCAAGGAGTTCAAGAAGGGCGTCAACGAGCCGACCAAGGACGACGCCGCGGCCCGGAAGGAAGAGGAGAAGAAGGCGTAGCCTCCGTCATCGGCGTCGACCTCGGGGGCTCCCGGATCCGCGCGGGGGCCGTCACGGTCGACGGCCGGCTGTTCGCGCAGACCGAGATCCCCACCGACGCCGCCCGTGATCCCGCGGCGGTGCTCGACACCCTCCAGCAGGTCATCGCCCGCCTCGCCGGGACGCTCGACACGCTGACCGCCGTCGGCGTCGCCGCCGCCGGGCAGATCCATCCCACGACCGGCGCCGTCGTGGCCGCTCCGACCCTGGGCTGGCGCAACGTGCCGCTCGGCGCCGCCCTCGCCGACCGCTTCGGCGTGCCGGTCACCGTCGACAACGACGTGCGGGCGGCCGCGTGGGGCGAGTTCCGGTTCGGCGGGCATCGGGCCAGCTCGCTCGTCGGCGTCTTCGTGGGCAGCGGTATCGGCTCGGGCGCCGTCTTCGACGGCACGCTCTGGCGGGGCGCCGGCAACAGCGCGGGAGAGCTCGGCCACACCCAGGTCGTGCCCGACGGGCTGGCGTGCCCGTGCGGCGGCCATGGCTGCCTGGATCAGTACGCCTCGGGCGCCGGCTTCCAGCGGCGGCTGCGCGCCGCGCTCGCCGCCGGCGCCACCACCACGCTGCGCGAGGCGACCGGCGACGATCCCGGCGCGCTGACCGCCGACATGGTGGCGGCCGCCGCCAACAGCGGCGACGAGCTGGCCCGCCGGCTGTGGACGGACGCGCGCCGCTACCTCACGCTCGCGATCGCCAACTACGTCACGCTCGTGAACCCGGAGACGCTGGTGCTCGGCGGCGGCGTGGTCGAGAACGTCCCCGAGCTGTTCGACGAGGTGACCGGCGGTGTGCTGCTCGCGACCACCGTCCTCGCGCGCGACTCGCTCCGGATCGAGCGGGCCCGCCTCGGCGAGTGGGCGGGCGTGCTGGGGGCCGCCGCCCTGGCCGCGCCCGCCGCCTGACCCGCCCGCGCGAGAGCGTATACTTCACCCTCGTCATGCGCGAGCGAGCCGACCGCCTCGACTATGCCCTCGCGGTCGCGCTCTCGATCCTCACCGTCCTCTCGCGGCTGCCGTACCGGACCCGCATGCTCTACAATTGGGACGCCGTCCAGTTCGCGCTGGCCCTCGACGAGTACGACGTCGTCAAGCACCAGCCGCACCCGCCCGGCTACATCCTCTACGTCGCGCTCGGCCGGCTCGTGCACCACTGGGTCGGCGACGCCGCGTCGTCCTACGTGCTGCTCGCCGTCGCCTTCAGCGGCGTCGGGACGTTCGTCGTCTATCTCCTCGCCCGTGCGATCTACGACCGGCCGACGGCGGTGACCGCCGCCGCGCTGCTGGCGGTGAGCCCGCTGTTCTGGTTCTACGGCACGGTCGGGCTGAGCTACGCCGGCGAGGCGCTGTTCGCCTCCATCGTCGCCTACTTCGCGTTCGGCGCCCTGACCGAGGCGAGCGAGACCGACGCCTGGCTGGCCGCCGGCTACCTCGGCCTCGCCGGCGGCCTGCGCCAGTCGCTGCTCCTGCTGCTGTTCCCCCTCTGGCTCGGCGCCACGCTGGTGGGTGTTCGCCGGTGGCGCGCCGTGGGCGTGGGGCTCGCGATCCTCGCCACCGCCGTCCTCGCCTGGTTCGTGCCGATGATCTGGCTCACCGGCGGCTTCGCGCGCTACTTGGAGGCGTCGCGCCAGCTCGCCGACACCGTCGTCGTCCCCACCTCGATCCTGGGCGGGCCGCTGGAGGTCACGCTGCGGATGTCGCGCTACCTGCTCGAGTCGGTGCTGGTCGCGCTGGGACCACTGGCCGCCGCCGCGCTGCTGCTGCCGTGGTACGTGCGGCGCCACGGCTGGGGCGTGCGCGAGTGGTTCCTGCTCGGCTGGACGGTGCCGCCGGTGCTCGTCTTCACGCTCGTGCACTTCGGCCAGGCCGGCTACGTGCTGATCTTCCTGCCGGCGCTGGTGATCCTGCTCGCCCGCGTGCTGCTGGCCGCGCTGGCCCGGGCCGCCGAGCGGCTGCCGAGCGTCGCCGCCCGCGCCGCGCTGACCGCGGCGGTGGTGATGGTCCTCGTCCTCGCCAGCGGCGCCTTCTTCGTCAGCGCGCGCCCGCTGCGTCGCGACTTCGACACGCCCAAGCCGGCGTGGCGGCAGGCGGCCGAGCACGACGCGTTCGACTGGATCTTCAGCCGCACCGCCGCCGCTCTGCGCGAGCACGAGGCGGTCGTGGAGACTTTCGTGAGCGCGATCCGGGGTCTCTATCCGCCCGAGGACACGGTGGTCATCACCGAGCTCGGCAACGCGCGTTCGTACCCGTGGCTGCGCCACGCGATGTTCTACCTGCCGGGGTACACGATCTACGAGCTGCACGTGGGCGACGGGCCGCCCGGCTACTACGCGCCCCGGCACGCCGAGAGCATGACGCCCCAGACCGGCGCCGTCGTCGCGCTGCCGCCCCGCGCCCGGCGCCTCGTCTGGTTCGTCGATCACTGGAGCCCCGCCACCGCCCGCCCGCCCGGGCTCATCGAGATCGAGCTGCCGTACGGGCGGTTCCTCTATGTGCTGCCGGTCGGCCGGAAGCCGGTCCGCTACGCCGGCTACACGCTGCTCCCTGCGCGGTAGGCGGCCCGACCGCGGCGACGTCCTGCTGGCGCTGGCGGCGGCGCTGCCGCTCGCGCTGTTCGCCGTCCGCGAGCGCATGATCGCGGGTACCGGGGGCTTCCCGCTCGACGACTCGTGGATCCATCTGCACTTCGCCCGCAACCTCGCCGAGGGGCGGGGCTTCGCGTACAACCCCGGCCGCCCGATGGCGGGCTCCACCGCGCCGCTGTGGACGCTGCTCCTCGGCGCCGGCGCGCTCGTCGCCGGCGCCTCGGTCGGGATGGCGAAGACCCTCGGCGCGGTCTGTGCGCTGGGCGCGGCGCTCCTCACGCGGCGGGCCGCGCTCGCGTGGGGCGCGCCGCCGGTCGCCGCGCTGGGCGCCGGGGTGGCGCTGCTGTGGACCGGGCCGCTCGCGTGGGGCGCCCTGTCGGGCATGGAGGTCGCGCTTGCCGCGCTGCTCGTCGCCGGCGCGCTGCTCGCCCACGCGCGCGAGCGCCCCCTGGTGACGGCGGTGCTGGCCGCGCTGGCGGTGGCGGCGCGGCCGGAGTCGGCGCTGGTGGTGCCGTTCCTGGCGCTGGCGCGGCCGCTCACGCTCGCGCGGGCGGCGGCGTTCGTCGTGATCCCGATTCTCGTGATGGCACCGGCGGTGGTGTTCTCGTGGGCCACGGTGGGCGCGCCGTGGCCGGCGACCGCTGCCGCCAAGGTGGAGGGCGGGCTCCTCGGCTGGCTCGGCGGCGTGCGCGAGCCGCTCGCGCTGACGCTGCTCGCGCGGCCGTGGGCGTTCGCGCGCGAGTGGGTCGGCTGGCTCTGGCAGACGCACCCGCTGCTGCCGCTGGCGCTGCCGGTCGCGCTCCCGCTCGCGTGGCGCCGGAGCGGCCGGGCGCTGGGCGTGGTCGCCCTGGTCCTGATCGCGCACCCGCTCGGCATGGCGCTGCTGGCCCCCTATCGCGGCCCCGGCTTCCAGGAGGGGCGCTACTCGATCCACCTCCTGCCGCTCGCGATGGTCGTTCTCGCGGTGGGACTCGGCGACGCGCTCGCGCGCCGGCCCCGCGCGCTGCTCGTCTGGCTGGCGCTCGCACTGTGGACGCTGGCGCCCGCCGCCGAGCGGTACGCGTGGGGCGTGCAGAACATCGAGGCGATGCAGGTACGATTGGGCCGCTGGGTGGCCGCCAACACGCCGGCGCGCGCGCGGCTGGCCGTCAACGACATCGGCGCCATCGCCTGGGTGTCGCGCCGCGAGATCGTGGACCTGATGGGGCTGGTGACGCCGGAGATCCTGCCGTACCGACGCCGGGGCGAGGCCGGGGTGATCCGCTTCGTGAGCGAGGTGTGCCCGGACTACGTGATCGTCTTCCCCGCGTGGTTCCCGCAGCTGACGGCGCGCGCCGACCTGCTGGAGCCGCTCGAGCGCGTGCGGCTGGCCCGCGTGGAAGTGGCGGGCGCGGCGGAAATGGTCGTGTACCGCGTCCGTCGCTGTGGAGTATGATCGCGCCATGCGCCGGGCGGCCGTGCTCGCCCTCTCGTTGAGCGTCCTGCTCGTCTCGCTGCCCGCGCGCGCCCACGCGGAGATCTATCGGTACGTCGACGAGCGCGGCCAGCACCACTACGTGGACGGCGTGGACAACGTCCCCGAGCCGTACCGTCGCGCGGCGGCGCCGATGGGGCTGCGCAACAGCGTCGCCCCGCCGCCCGCGAGCGCCCCCGCCGCCGGTGCTCCCGCCAAGCCGGCCGGCACCACCGTGATCAAGTACACGCCGGGGCAGCGCATCATGGTGGACGTGAAGATCAACGGCGAATTCACCACGAAGCTGCTCCTCGACACCGGGGCCGATCGCACGATGATCAGCCCGCGGGCGCTGCAGGCGGCCGGCGTGGCCATCGCCCGTCCCGTCGCCAGCGGCCAGGTCGTCGGCGTGACCGGCACCGATCGCATCGACTACGTCGTGGTGGACTCGCTCGAGGTCGGCGAGGCCCGCGTGGGCAGAATGCCGGTCGCTTCCTACGAGCTGGCGGGCACCGACGCCGGCGACGGTCTGCTCGGCCGCGACTTCCTCGATCAGTTCAAGGTCACGATGGACGCCGCCGCCGGCGAGGTGCACCTGGCCCCGAAGTAGCCCCGGCGCCGTGTGGTACCATGACGCTTCCGGGTCATGGACTACAAAGCCACGCTGCACCTGCCGAAAACCGACTTTCCCATGAAGGCCAATCTGCCCCAGGCGGAGCCCAAGCTGCTCGCCTGGTGGGACGAGATCGGGATCTATAAGCGGCTGCGCGAGGTCGCGGCCGACCGGCCGCTGTGGATCCTGCACGACGGCCCGCCCTACGCGAACGGCCACATCCACCTGGGCACCGCGCTGAACAAGACGCTGAAGGACATCGTCGTGAAGTCGCGCTCGATGCTCGGCTTCAACGCCGTCTACGTGCCGGGGTGGGACTGCCACGGCCTGCCGATCGAGCACCAGGTGGACAAGGAGCTCGGCCTCGACACCGCGTCGATCGACGTGCGCCGCGCGATGGACCCGCTCGAGAAGATCGGCAAGTGCCGCGCCTACGCCACGAAGTTCGTCGAGGTCCAGCGCGAGGAGTTCAAGCGCCTCGGCGTCTTCGGCGACTGGGACAACCCGTACATCACGATGGCGCCCGCCTACCAGGCGGTCATCGCGCGGGAGTTCGGGCGCTTCGTCGGCCGCGGCCTCGTCTACAAGGGGCTCAAGCCGGTCCACTGGTGCATGCACTGCAAGACCGCCCTGGCGCAGGCCGAGGTCGAGTACGAGGAGCAGCGCACGCCCTCGGTGTACGTCAAGTTCCCGCTGGTGGCGCCGCCCGCGGAGGCGCCCGACGCGCCGCGGCCGTCGCTGATCGTGTGGACGACGACGCCGTGGACGCTGCCCGCCAACCTCGCGGTCGCCGTGCATCCGACCGAGCGCTACGTCGCGGTCGCCGCCGGCGACGAGACGTGGCTCGTGGCCAAGTCGCTCGCCAACGAGGTGATCCGCGCCGGCGGCGTCACGGGCGCGCGCGTGGTGGCGGAGCTGGAGGGCGCGCGGCTGGCCGGCCTCGAGTACCGCCACCCGTGGATCGACCGCACCGGCAAGGTGTACACCGCCGACTTCGTCACCATGGACGCCGGCACCGGCCTCGTGCACGTGGCGCCCGGCCACGGCGAGGAGGACTACGAGCTCGGCAAGGCGCACGGGCTGCGCATCTACAACCCGGTGGACGACGACGGCCGCTTCGTGGCGGACGTCGAGCACTTCGCCGGGCTGACCGTCTGGGAGGCAAATCCGAAGATCATCGCGCACCTCACGGCCGTCGGCGCGCTGGTGGCGGAGGCGCCGCTGACGCACACCTATCCGCACTGCTGGCGCTGCAAGAACCCGACGCTGTTCCGCGCCACCGAGCAATGGTTCATCGCGCTCGACAAGGACGGCCTGCGCGAGCGCACGCTGGACGCCATCCGCCGCGACGTCCGCTGGATCCCCGCGTGGGGCGAGGAGCGCATCGCCAACATGGTGGCGCACCGCCCCGACTGGACGATCTCGCGTCAGCGGGTGTGGGGCGTGCCGATCGTCGCCTTCTACTGCGAGGGGTGCGGCGCCCTGCTGCTCGAGGAGCGGATCGTCGAGCACGTGGCCGGGATCTTCCGCGACGGCCACGGCGCCGACGAGTGGCACGCCCGCCCCGCCGCCGCGCTGCTGCCTGCCGGCACCCGCTGCGCCTCGTGCGGCGGCGACCGGTTCCGCAAGGAGACGGACATCCTCGACGTGTGGTTCGACTCCGGCTGCAGCCACGCCGCCGTGCTGGAGACGCGCCCCGAGCTGCGCTGGCCGGCCGAGCTCTACCTGGAGGGCTCCGACCAGCACCGCGGCTGGTTCCACTCCTCGCTGCTCGAGTCGGTCGGCACGCGGGGGGCGCCGCCCTACAAGGCGGTGCTGACTCACGGCTTCTTCGTCGACGGCGAGGGGCGGAAGATGTCCAAGTCCCTCGGCAACTACGTCACGCCGCAGGAGCTGATCCCAAAATATGGCGCCGAGGTGCTGCGGCTGTGGGTCTCGTCCGAGAACTACACGGAGGACATCCGCGTCTCCACCGAGATCCTCGACCGGCTGGCCGACGCCTACCGGCGCATCCGCAACACGTTCCGGTTCCTGCTCGGCAACCTCTACGACTTCGACCCGCGGCGCGACCGCCAGTCGTACGCGCAGCTGGACGAGGTGGACCGCTTCGTCCTCGACCGGCTCGCGCGGCTGGTGGACCGGGTCACCCGCGCCTACGAGGAATACGAGTTCCACGCCGTCTACCATTCCATCCACAACTTCTGCGCGGTGGACCTCTCGGCGCTGTACCTGGACGTCATCAAGGACCGCCTGTACACGTCGGCGGCCGGCGATCCGCGCCGCCGGGCGGCCCAGACCGTCTGCTACGAGATCTTCCAGGGGCTGGCGCGCCTGATGGCGCCCATCCTGACGTTCACCGCCGAGGAGGCCTGGCGCTACCTGCCGGGCACCCACGCCGAGAGCGTGCACCTCGAGCGGTTCCCTCAGGTCCCGCTGGAGTGGATCGACGACACGCTCAAGCGCGAGTGGGACCGGCTGCTGGAAGTCCGCCGCGAGGTTGCCAAGGCGCTCGAGCTGGCCCGCGCGGGCAAGCTCATCGGCAGCGGGCTGGAGGCTGCCGTGCGCATCACCAGCGCGCCGGAGGACCTGCCGGCGCTGCTCGAGGCCAAGCGCAACCTCCTGCAGACGCTGTTCATCGTCTCCCGCGTCGAGGTGGGGCGCGGACCCGCCGGCGCCGTGCGCTACGAGAGCCAGGAGATCCCCGGCGTGGTGATCGACGTGGACCGCGCGCCCGGCGACAAGTGCGAGCGCTGCTGGATGCGCAGCCCCGAGGTCGGGCGCAGCCCCGCGCATCCGACGCTCTGCGACCGCTGCGTGGCCGTCGTCGGCGCGTGATCGCGGTCTTCCTGCTGGCCGGCGCCGTGGTGGCGCTCGACCAGGTCACCAAGGCCGTCGCCCTCGGTCAGCTCGCGTTCGGCGCGCCCGTCGGCGTGGTGGACGACCTGCTGTCGCTCACGCTCGTCATGAATCCCGGTCTCGCGTTCGGCCTGCTCGGCACCGTGCCGCGCGGGTGGCGCTGGGTGGTCGCCGCCCTTTCGCTGGTGGCGCTGGCCGTCCTGGCGCGGGTGGCGCTGCGCGTGCTCCCCGCCGGCGGCCGGGCCGGCCGGCTGGCGATCGGGCTCATCTTCGGCGGCGCCGTCGGCAACCTGATCGACCGCGCGCGCTTCGGCGCGGTGGTGGACTTTGTCGACGTCCATTGGGGCGGCTGGCACTGGCCGGCCTTCAACGCCGCCGACTCCGCCATCACGGTCGGCGTCGCCCTGCTCGCGCTGCGGCTCGTCACCGACCGCCCGACGCCCGAGGGCGCCGACGCCGGCTAGGTTCCCCGCGGCGGTGGAGCGCAAACACCTCGAGGTCGATCGCGCGGGCGCGGGCGCGCGCCTGGACCGCTGGCTGGCGGCCGCGCTGGCCGGCCTCTCGCGCGCGAAGGTCCAGGCGCTGATCGCCGCCGGCCACGTGCTCGTCGAGGGCGCGGCCGCCCGGGCCTCGCACCGGCTGCGCGGCGGCGAGAGGGTCGAGGTCGAGATCCCGCCGCCGCCGCCCGAGGCGCTCGAGCCCGAGGCGATCGCGCTGAGCGTCGTCCACGAGGACGCGCACGTCCTCGTGCTCGACAAGCCGGCCGGCATGGTCGTGCATCCCGGCGCCGGCCACGCGCGCGGCACGCTGGCCGCCGCCGTTCTCGCCCACGCGCCGGCCACCGCCGGCGTGGGCGGGCCGCGCCGCCCCGGCGTCGTGCACCGCCTCGACAAGGACACCTCCGGCCTCCTGGTCGTCGCCAAGACTCCGCTCGCCTACGAGGTCCTCACCGCGCAGCTCGCCGCGCGCACCGTGCGGCGCGTCTACCTCGCGATCGTCCACGGGCGCGTCGCCGGCGCCGAGGGGGTGATCGACCAGCCCATCGGCCGCGATCCGCGCGTCCGCACGCGGATGGCCGTGCGCCCGGCCGCGCGGGGGCGGCGCTCGGTCACCCGCTGGCGGGTGCTCGAGCGGTTCGCGGACTTCACGCTGGTCGAGGCGCGGCTTCAGACCGGGCGCACGCACCAGATCCGCGTTCACCTCGCCTGGCTCGGCCACCCGGTGGCCGGCGACGCCGCCTACGGCGGCCGCCGCCGGCCGCCGCTGCCGGTGGTGCTCGAGGGGCTGGGGCTGCACGCTACCGCGCTGGCGTTCGAGCACCCGGCGACGCAGCAGAGGCTGGAATTCACCTCGGCGCTGCCCGCGCGGATGGAGCGGTTGCTGTCTCACTTGCGACACGCGCGGTGACGGGGAGTGCGGCGGAACGACCACGCGCCGGGGCCGAAATGGGCGTCAACGCGCGCGTCCGGATATGGCACGGGCCTTGCCACTCCCTTTGTTAGAATGAGGCTCGCCGCATGAACGGATTGACGACGCTCATCCTGGCGGCCGGCGAGGGCAAGCGCATGCGCTCCCGGACGCCCAAAGTGCTCCACCGGCTCTGCGGTCGCCCGCTCATCGCCTATCCGCTGCGGCTGGCCCGGACGCTCGCCGATCGCGTCGTCGTCGTCGTCGGCCCCGACGCTACCGGCGTGCGCGCGCTGGCCGGCGACGACGTGGCGATCGTCGAGCAGGGCGAGCGGCTGGGCACCGGCCACGCCGTGCTGCAGGCGCGCGCGGCGTGCCCGGCCGCCGGCCCGCTGCTCGTCCTCGCCGCCGACATGCCGCTGCTGCAGCTCGAGACGCTCGAGCGGCTCGTCGAGCACCACACGCGCGCGGGCGCCGCCGCCACCGTGCTCACCGCCGCCGTCGAGCGCCCGCAGGGCTACGGCCGCGTGCTCCGGCAGGGCGGCCGCGTCAAGCGCATCGTCGAGGACCGCGACGCCACCGACGACCAGAAGAAGATCGGCGAGATCAACACCAGCGTCTACTGCTTCGACGCCCGGCGGCTCTGGGCCGCGCTGCGGGAGGTCAAGCCCGACAACGACCAGGGCGAGCTCTATCTCACCGACGTGATCGGCGTGCTCGCCCGCGGCGGCGCCAAGGTCGAGGCGGTGACGGTGGCCGATCCCGTCGAGGCGATGGGCATCAACGACCGCAAGCAGCTGGCCGGGCTGGCCACGATCCAAAGGCGCCGGATCCTCGACCGGCTCATGGCCGAGGGCGTGACGATCCTCGACCCCGCCGGCACGTACATCGACGACACGGTCACGATCGGGGCCGACACCGTCGTGCACCCGCAGGCCGTCATCGAGGGCGCGACGGTGATCGGCAGCGACTGCGTCGTCGGCGCCGGCTGCCACGTGAGTGACAGCCGGCTCGCCGACCGCGTGACGCTGAGGCCCTACAGCATCCTCGAAGAGGCCGTGGTGGAGGAGGGCACGACCCTCGGTCCCTTCTGCCACCTGCGGCCGGGGTGTCACATCGGCGCCGGCGTGGAGATCGGCAACTTCGCCGAGCTCAAGAAGGCGCGGGTCGGGAGCCGGACCAAGGTCCACCACGTCTCCTACCTCGGCGACGCCACGGTGGGGGAGGACGTCAACGTGGGGGCGGGGACGATCACCTGCAACTACGACGGGCGGGCCAAGCACCGCACCGTGATCGGCGACGGCGCCTTCGTGGGGACCAACTCCAGCCTGGTGGCGCCGCTGACCATCGGCGCGGGCGCCTACGTGGCCGCCGGCTCGGTGATCACCAAGGACGTGCCGCCCGACGCGCTGGTCGTCGAGCGCAGCCCGCAGGTCGTCAAGGAAGGGTGGGCCGCGCGCCGGCGGGCCGCCCGCACGAAGAAGGACGACTGACGGCATGTGCGGGATCGTCGGCTACGTCGGCGACAAGAACGCGGTCGCCATCATCGTCGAGGGGCTCAAGCGCCTCGAGTACCGCGGCTACGACTCGGCGGGGATCGCCGTGCTCGGCGCCGACGGCGCGCTGCAGGTGCGCCGGGCGGCCGGGCGGATGAAGGTCCTCGAGGGCATCCTGCGCGAGCGCCCGCTGACGGGCTCGCTCGGCATCGGCCACACGCGCTGGGCGACCCACGGCCGTCCCTCCGACGAGAACGCGCATCCCCACACCGACTGCGCGGGCACGCTCGTCGTCGTCCACAACGGCATCCTCGAGAACTATCTCGAGATCAAGGAGCGGCTGGTCGCCGAGGGGCACACCTTCAGGTCGCAGACCGACACCGAGGTGCTGGCCCACCTGATCGAGCACCACCTCAAGGCGGCCGGCCGCCTCGACCGCGCGGTGAAGCGCGCGCTCAACGAGGTACGCGGCTCCTACGCCATCGGCGTCGTCTCGACCGCCGCCCCCGACCGGCTGGTGGCGGCCAAGCACGGCGCCGGCAGCGTGGTGGTCGGCCTCGGGCGCGGCGAGATGTTCATCGCCTCCGACATCCCGGCCATCCTCGGCCACACCCGCGACGTCGTCATCCTCGAGGACGGCGAGGTCGCGGTGGTGACGGCGGAGGGCGTGGAGCTGTCCACCCTCGACGACCAGCCCGTCCAGCGCGAGCCGGTGCGGATCCTGTGGGATCCGATCATGGCCGAGAAGGGCGGCTACCGGCACTTCATGCTCAAGGAGATGTACGAGCAGCCGCGCGCGATCACCGACACCTTCCGCGGCCGCATCGCGCCGGAGACCGGCAACGTCCTGCTGCCCGACGTGAACCTCGACCCCTCGACGGTGCAGGCGATCCAGCGGGTCGTGTTCGTGGCGTGCGGCACCGCCTCCTACGCCTCGCTGGTCGGCCGCTCGATGATCGAGCGGCTGGCCGGGCTGCCCGCCGAGGTGGATCTGGGGTCGGAGTTCCGCTATCGCGACGCGATCGTGGGTCCTGAAACGCTGATCATCGCCGTGTCACAATCGGGCGAGACGGCGGATACGCTGGGCGCGGTCAAGGCGGCCCGCCTCAAGGGCTCGCCGATCCTGGCCATCACCAACGTCGTCGGCTCGGCGCTCTCGCGCGAGGCGACCGGCACGCTGTACATGCACGCCGGCCCCGAGATCTGCGTGGCGTCCACCAAGGCCTTCTCCACGATGGTCGTCGCCTGCTACCTGGTGGCGCTCTGGCTCGGCCGCCAGCGCGCGGTGCTGACCGCCGAGGACGTGCGCAAGCGCATCCTCGACCTGGTCGAGATCCCGCGCCTGGTCGAGCAGACGCTCGAGCTCGACGCCGCGGTGGCGGCGCTCGCCCGCCATCTCGCCGCCGCGAACGATTTTCTCTACCTCGGTCGCGGGGTGCAGTACCCGATCGCGCTGGAGGGCGCGCTCAAGCTCAAGGAGCTGTCCTACATCCACGCCGAGGGGTACGCCGGCGGCGAGATGAAGCACGGCCCCATCGCGCTCATCGAGGCGGGCTTCCCGGTGGTGGCGCTGGCGCCGCGCGACAGCGCCTACGAGCGGATGCTCGGCAACATCGAGGAGGTGCGGGCGCGCGACGGCCAGATCATCGCGGTCGTCCAGCAGGGCGACAAGCTGGTGGCGTCCAAGGCCCAGCACGTGATCGAGGTGCCGGGGGCCGCCGAGCTGCTCATGCCGCTCCTCACCGTGGTGCCGCTGCAGCTGCTCGCCTATCACATCGCGGTCCGCCGCGGCTGCGACGTGGACCAGCCGCGCAACCTCGCCAAGTCGGTGACGGTGGAGTAGCCGCGGCGGCCTCGACGCTGATCCACTGGCACCTCGATCACGAGGCGCGCCACCCCTACGGTCGCGTGTCGCCCGACCCGGCGCGGTGGGAGCCCATCGGGTTTCCGCCGCCGTGGCCCGACCGGCCGTGGACGTTCGCGGTCATGGTGGCCTCGGCCAGCGGCGTCGTCGCCTGGCGCCGCCGTGACGCCCGCGACGACCCGGTGCTGGCCATCCTCGGCGGCGACCGCCGGCGCCCGGCCCGCGTCGCCGACCGGCTCCTGATGCGCTTCCTGCGCTGCTTCGGCGATATCGCGATCGGCGCGGAGACCGTGCGCGCCCAGCCGGAGCTGGTGCCGAGCCCGCAGCAGCCCAGCGACGAGCTGCTGCCGGAGCTGTTCGCCTTCCGCGAGCGGGCGGGGCTGCCGCGCCAGCCCCGCACCATCCTCTACTCGCTCACCGGCCGCGTGCCGCTCGACCACCGGATCTTCACCACGCCGGGGATCGAGCCCCTGGTCGTGACGACGCCGGCCGGCCGGGCCGAGCTCGAGCGCCGGGCGGGCGGAGGCCGCCTGCCGCGCCTGCTCGTGGAGGACCTGACCGGGCCGGCCGGCCTGCGCCGCGCCCACGCGCGCCTGCACGCGGAGGCCGGCGTCCGCTATCTGGACTGCGAGGGCGGGCAGGCCCTCCTCACCGCGCTCCACGGCGCCGGCCTGCTCGACGAGGTGTTCCTGACCACGACGCCGTTCGCGGTGGACGAGGCGGCCCACGAGGACGTGGCGCGGATCTTCGACTTCGAGGCGGAGGGGGCGACGCTGGTCGCCGAGGGACGCGCCGCCGCCGACGAGACGTGGCGGTTCCGGCGCTGGCGGTTCAGCGCGCGCTGATCAGGACGCGGTCTGCAGCGACTCGGCGCCGATCGCGTCGGCGATGAGGCGGTCGAGGTGGATCAGGTCGAAGGGCTTCGGCAGGTACGCGTTGGCCCCGTTGTTGAGCGCGTCCTGGGCGACCTGCAGCGAGTCGTAGCCGGTCATCACGAAGATCGGCACGCTCTGCCCCGTCTGGCGGAGCGAGCGGAGCAGGCTGAGCCCGTCGAGCCCGGGCATCTTCACGTCGAGCAGGACGAGGTCGGGCGGCTGGCGGACGATGAGGCTCAGCGCCTGCGGCGCGTTGCTGGCCAGCTGGATCTGGTAGCGGGTCTCGAAGAACTGCCGCAGGACGTCCTGCACCACCGCGTTGTCGTCCACGATCAGGATTCTCTTCATGGCGCCCTCCGAGTGTGGCAAGCCGTGTGCCATGCGGCGGCCGCGGGAAACCCCCGAAAAATCGACCGCGGCGCCGCCCGCGGGCCAGATCGTCCGTGACGATTTGGCCAGTCGCGTCCAATTTGGCGCGTCGGGTACAATCGCGTGGTGTCATCGCCGCTGGAGCGCCTCCTCGAGGATCTGAACCCCGCCCAGCGTGAGGCCGTCACCGCCGGCGACGGGCCGCTGCTCGTCCTGGCCGGGGCGGGGAGCGGCAAGACGCGCGTGATCGCCTACCGCATCGCCTGGCTGCTCGGCCACCACGGGCTGGCGCCGCGCGACGTGCTGGCGGTGACGTTCACCAACAAGGCGGCGGGCGAGATGGCCCGGCGCGTCGAGCAGCTCCTGGCGCCGGTTGGGCTGCGGGCGCCGCTGATCGCCACCTTCCACGCCGCGTGCGTGCGCATCCTGCGCCAGCACGGCGCCCACGTCGGGCTGCCCGCGCGCTTCACCATCTACGACGAGGACGACCGCCTCGCCCTGGTGAAGGAGTCCATGAAGGAAGGCGAGCTGACCGACCGCACGTTCACGCCGAGCGCGGCGGTGCACCGGATCTCCTACCTCAAGAACCAGATGACCGCGGTGAGCGAGGCGCTGCGCGACGCGCGCGGGCCGTGGGAGAAGAAGGCCGCGCTCGTGTACTCGCGCTACGAGAAGCGGCTGCGTGAGACCGGCGCGGTGGACTTCGACGACCTGCTGCTGCTGGTCGTGCGCCTCTTCACGGAGAGCCCCGAGGCGCTCGCCTGGTACCGGGCGCGCTGGCGCCACGTGCTGGTGGACGAGTACCAGGACACCAACCGCGCGCAGTACCGCATCATCCGGCTGCTGACCGAAGAGCATCGGAACATTTGCGTGGTCGGCGATCCTGACCAGAGTGTGTATCGCTGGCGCGGCGCCGACCTGCGCAACATCCTCGACTTCGAGGAGGATTTTCCAGGCACGAAGGTCGTGCGCCTCGAGCAGAACTACCGCTCGACCCAGTCGATCCTGGCGCTGGCGGCCGGCGTCATCGGCCACAACGTCCAGCGCAAGGACAAGACGCTGTGGACCGAGAACCCCGCCGGCGAGCCGGCCCGCGTGTACCGGGCGTGGGACGAGCTCGAGGAGGCGTCGTTCGTCGCGCAGGCCATCCTGGGATTGCGCGGCGAGGGCGTGCCGTGGGACGGCGTGGCGGTGTTCTATCGCACCAACGCCCAGTCGCGCGTGGTCGAGGACGCGCTGCGCCGCGGGCGCATCCCCTACGTGATCGTCGGCGGCGTGCGCTTCTACGAGCGCCGCGAGATCAAGGACACGCTCGCCTACCTGCGGCTGATCCTCAATGGGGCCGACGACGTCGCCTTCCGCCGGGCGATCGGCGCGCCCGGTCGCGGCATCGGCCCCACCACGCTGGCCCGCCTCGACGAGGAGGGGGCGCGCCGGACGTGCCCGCTGCTGGCGGTGGCCGCCGAGCCGCCCGCCGACGTGCGCGGCAAGGCGGTCCGCAGTCTTCAAGATTTCGCCGGGCTCATCGGTCGCCTGGCCGGCCAGCGCGGCGACCTGGCGCCGCCCGCGTTCATCGATCTCGTGCTCGAGCAGAGCGGGTACCGGGAGGCGCTGCGTCAGGAGCGCTCACCGGAGGCCGAGGCGCGGCTGGAGAACCTCGAGGAGCTGATCGCCGCCGCCGAGGACTTCACCCACGGCACGCCCGAGCCGACGCTGGAGGGGTTCCTCGACGGCGTCGCCCTGATGAGCGACGTGGACGAGCTCAAGGACGCCGAGGCCCGCGTGACGCTGATGACGCTGCACTCGGCCAAGGGGCTGGAGTTTCCCGCGGTGTTCCTCACCGGGCTGGAGGAAGGCGTGTTCCCGCACGCCCGGTCGATGAACGACCCCGAGGAGGTCGAGGAGGAGCGCCGGCTCTGCTACGTCGGGATCACGCGCGCCAAGGAGCGCCTCACGCTGTCGTGGGCGCTGCACCGGCGCATTCACGGCTACGGGGTGGGCGAGCCCTCCCGCTTCCTGAGCGAGATGCCCGAGGACCGGCTGCTCCCCCTCAACGCCGGGCGCGCCCCCGAGCCGGAGCCGGCGGCGCGCGCGGTGCCGCGCTACGAGCCCGAGGAGGAGTCGTGGCCGATCCGCGTGGGGGCGCGGGTGCGCCACGCGCGCTTCGGCGAAGGGCTGGTGGTGGGCGTCGAGCGCGACGGCAGCGACACGATCGTGACCGTCGGCTTCGCCAGCGTCGGCCGCAAGCGCCTCTCCCTCCAATACGCGCAACTGGAGGAACTATGACGGTCGTCGCGGAACGCAGCCATGCCGCACCTCAAACAGGCCACCCACGATTCGAGGCGGGCTGGAGCCACCCGCTCCAACGATGATTTCGCGACAGGACGTCGAGCATGTCGCTCGCCTGTCCCGGCTTGCGCTCAGCGACGCCGAGCTCGAGCGCATGGGCGAGCAGCTCAACGGGATCCTCGCCTACATCGACGCGCTCAAGGCCATCGACACCGCCGGTGTGGAGCCGACCGCCCACGCGGTGCCGCTCGTCAACGTCATGCGCGACGACGTCACGCGCCCGAGCCTGCCCCAGGACGCCGCCCTGGCCAACGCGCCCGATCGCAGCACGCAGTTCTTCCGGGTGCCGAGGATCATCGAGGACTAGCGCGTGCGGACCATCCACGAGCTCACCGCGTCGTTCGCGGGCGGCGAGGCCTCGCCGGTCGAGGTCGCCGAGGCGTACCTGGCGCGGATCGGCGCGCTCGATGGCCGCGTCGGCGCCTACCTCACGGTGACCCGCGACGAGGCGCTGGCGGCCGCGCGCGCCGCCGAGGCGCGCTACCGCGCGAAGGCGCCGCTCGGTCCCCTCGACGGCGCGCCGATCGCGCTGAAGGACGTGTTCTGCACGCGCGGCGTGCGCACCACCTGCGGCTCGAAGATCCTCGAGCACTGGGTGCCGCCCTACGACGCGACGATCGTCGAGCGGCTGCGTGCCGCCGGCGCGGTGCTGCTCGGCAAGACCAACATGGACGAGTTCGCGATGGGCTCGTCCACCGAGCACTCGGCGTTCCAGCTCACGCGCAACCCGTGGGACCTCACCCGGGTGCCGGGCGGCTCGTCGGGCGGCTCGGCCGCCGCCGTCGCCGGCGGGCTGGCCGCCGGCGCATTCGGCACCGACACCGGCGGCTCGGTGCGCCAGCCGGCCGCCTTCTGCGGCGTCGTCGGCCTCAAGCCCACCTACGGGCGCATCTCGCGCTACGGCCTCATCGCCTTCGCGTCGTCGCTCGACCACGTCGCGCCGTTCGCCCTCGACGTGACCGACGCGGCCCTGCTGCTGGGCGCGGTGGCGGGCCACGATCCGCTCGACGCCACCTCGGTGGACACGCCGGTGCCCGACTACCTCGCCGCGCTGGCCGGCGGCGCCCGGGGGCTGCGCGTCGGCGTCCCCGACGAGTACTTCGTCGAGGGGCTCGACCCCGAGATCGAGCGCGCGGTGCGGGCGGCGGTGGACGTGCTGCGCGGCCTCGGCGCCGCCGTCGAGCGCGTGTCGCTGCCCAGCACGAAGCACGGCATCGCCACCTACTACATCGTGGCGCCCGCCGAGGCCTCGTCCAACCTGGCCCGCTACGACGGGGTGAAGTACGGTCTGCGCGTCCCGGGTGGCCGGGACCTGATCGACATGGTCAGCCGCACGCGCGCGGCCGGCTTCGGCGCCGAGGTGAAGCGGCGGATCATGCTGGGCACCTACGCGCTCTCGGCCGGCTACTACGACGCCTACTACGGCCAGGCCCAGAAGGTGCGCACGCTCGTGCGCCGCGAGTTCGAGGCGGCCTTCGCGCGCGTGGACGTGATCGCCGCGCCCACCACGCCGGGCGTGGCCTTCCGGCACGGCGAGAAGGCCGATCCGCTGGCGATGTACCTCAACGACGTGTTCACGATCCCGGCGAGCATGGCCGGCCTGCCCGCGGTGTCGGTGCCCTGCGGGTTCAGCGGCGCCGGCCTGCCGATCGGCCTGCAGCTCATCGGCCGCCCCCTCGACGAGCCGACCCTGCTGCGCGCCGCCCACGCCTACGAGCAAGCCACCCCCTGGCACGACCGCCGCCCGGAGCTTGCGTCGTGACCTACGACACTGTGATCGGGCTCGAAGTCCACGCGCAGCTGCTCACGCGCTCGAAGATGTTCTGCGGCTGCGCGACGACCTTCGGCGCGGCGCCCAACAGCCAGACGTGCCCGATCTGCCAGGGCATGCCGGGCGTGCTGCCGGTGATCAACCGCCGCGCCGTCGAGCTGGCGGTGCGGGCGGCGCTGGCACTCGGGCTGCGCGTGAACGCGGCCTGCCGCTTCGCGCGCAAGCACTACTACTACCCGGACATGCCCAAGAACTTCCAGATCAGCCAGTACGAGGAGCCGCTGGCCGAGGAGGGCGCCCTCGAGATCGAGGGGGCCGAGGGGACGCGGCGCATCGGCATCCAGCGCCTGCACCTCGAGGAGGACGTCGGCAAGCTCGTCCACGAGGGCGACTTCGCCACCGCCCAGTCGAGCCTGGTGGACTACAACCGCGCCGGCATGCCGCTGATGGAGACCGTGTCGAAGCCCGAGCTGCGCTCGCCCGAGGAGGCCGCCGCCTACCTCAAGGCGTTCCGGGCGGTGCTGGTCGCCCTCGAGGTGTGCGACGGCAACATGGAGGAGGGCTCGCTGCGCTGCGACGCCAACGTCTCGCTGCGCCCGCGCGGCGCCGCCGAGTACGGCGTCAAGGTCGAGATCAAGAACCTGAACTCGTTCCGCAACGTGCAGCGCGCGCTCGAGTTCGAGGTCCGACGCCAGACCGCCGCGCTGGAGGCCGGCGAGCGCATCGTGCAGGAGACGCGGCTGTTCGACGCCGACCGGGGCGCCACCCGCGCGATGCGCAGCAAGGAGTACGCGCACGACTACCGCTACTTCCCGGAGCCGGACCTGGTGCCGCTGAAGCTCGATCCCGCCTGGGTGGAGTCGATCCGCGCGGCGCTGCCCGAGCTGCCGCGCGCGCGCCGGCAGCGGTTCGTCACGCAGTATGGCCTGCCGGTCTACGACGCCGAGCTCCTCACCCAGTCGCGGGCGCTGGCCGACTACTACGAGGCGGCGGTGCGGGCGCATCCGGGAAATCCCAAGGCGATCTCCAACTGGGTCATGTCCGAGCTGCTCCGCGGGCTCGGCGCCGAGGACGAGACGGCCATCGCGCGCTCGCCCATCTCGCCGGCCCACCTGGCCGGGCTCGTCAGGCTGATCGACGACGCCACCATCAGCGGCAAGATCGCCAAGGACGTCTTCGCCCGCATGCTCGCCTCCGGCGAGGATCCGGCCACGATCGTGCGCCGGGAGGGGCTCACCCAGGTCGCGGACGCCGGCGCGCTCGAGGCCCTGGTGGAGGCGGCGATCGCCGCCAACCCCAGGGCGGTCGCCGACTTCAAGGGCGGCAAGACGGCGGCGGCCAAGGCCCTGGTCGGGCAGGTGATGAAGGCCAGCGGCGGCAAGGCCAACCCCGCCATGGTAGACCGCCTCGTGCAGGAGAAACTCTCTCGGATGTGACCCGGGCGGCTATAATCGGCCAAGCGCCCGTCATGATTGAGTTTCACCGTGTATGGAAGGTCTACTCCGTCGGGCCGGTGAAGGTCCCCGCGCTGTCCGATGTCTCCTTCCAGGTGGCCAAGGGCGAGTTCGTCACGCTGTGCGGCCCGAGCGGTGCCGGCAAGACCACGCTGCTGCGGCTGCTCTATCGCGAGGACGTGCCCACCGAGGGCGAGGTCGAGGTCCTCCGGCAGGAGGTCTCCGAGCTCACGCGGGCGCAGGTCGCCGCGCTGCGGCGCTCGATCGGCATCGTCTTCCAGGACGCCAAGCTGCTGCCCGGCCGCACCGTCTACGAGAACGTCGCGTTCGTGCTGCGCGTGCTCGGCACCCCGCGCCGGGAGATCACCGGGCGCGTGTTCGACGCGCTCCGCGCCGTCGGCCTCTCGGCGCGCGCCCAGGCCTACCCCGCCCAGCTCTCGCAGGGCGAGGCCCAGCGGGCCGCGCTGGCCCGGGCGATCGCCCGCAAGCCGCTGCTGCTCATCGCCGACGAGCCGACCGGCAGCGTGGACGAGGGCATGGCCGGCGAGGTGGTCGAGATCATCCGCGACATCTGGGCGGGCGGCACCACGGTGCTGTTCGCCACCCACCAGGCGACGCTGGCGGCGGCGCTCAAGCAGCGCACGCTGAGTCTGCAGGCCGGCCGCCTCGTCAAGGACGAGGGCTGAGCCGGCCGTGTTCGGCTTCCTTCTCGGGGAGGCGCTGAGGGATCTCCGCCGCGCCGGGCGGGTGGCGGTGAGCGCCATCCTGCTCATCACGCTGGCCCTGGCCGCGCTGGGCGCCTTCTGGCTGCTGTCCTCCAACCTCGGCGAGGCGGTCGCCCAGTTCCGCGAGCGGGTGAAGATCGTCGTCTACCTCAAGCGCGAGCCGCTGCCGATCGAGGCCGGCGCGCTGGTCGAGCGCGTGCGGGCGGTGCCCGGCGTGGCGGCGGTGCGCTTCGTCGGCAAGGCCGAGGCGCTCGGCACGCTGCGCCAGGTGCTGGGCAAGGACGCGGCGGTGGCCGACTCGCTGCCGCAGAATCCGCTGCCCGCCTCGCTCGAGATCACGCCGACCGCCGAGGGGGCGACGCTGGACGGCGCGCGCGCGCTCGTCACGCGGCTGGGCACGCTGCCGGAGACCGACGAGGTCGGCGGCGGCGTGGAGTGGATGGAGCGCTTCGCCCACGGCCAGCGGCTGCTCTGGCTCTTCGGCCTCGGCGTGGGCGCCGTGCTCGGAGTGGCGGCGATCCTCACGGTGACGACCGCCACCACGCTCGTGCTCCACGCCCGCCGCGACGAGATGGAGATCATGCGGCTGGTCGGCGCGCCCGAGCACGTCGTGCGGCTGCCCCTGCTGCTGCAGGGGATGATGCAGGGGCTGCTCGGCGCGGTGCTGGCGATCTGGGTGCTGGTCGCCGGCTACGCGCTCGTCGGGCCGCGGCTGGAGCCGCTCGTCAGCGAGACGCTCGGCCTGGCCCGGCTGACCTTCCTGCGCCCGCTCAACATCGTGTCGCTCATGCTCGCCGGCACGCTGCTCGGGGGCGTGGGCGGCTGGCTGGCGCGCGGGCGGCCCGAGGCGTGAGCGCGCGCCGCCTCCTCGCCGTCGTCGCCCTCGCCGCCCTCGCGGCGGCGCCGGCGGCTGCCCAGACGCCGCGCAAGGACGCCGGTCGGGACCCGCTGCAGGCCGAGCAGCGCAAGCTGCGCGAGGCCGAGCAGCAGCTCAAGGAGGAGCGGCGCAAGGCGGCGGAGGCGCGCGACCGGGAGACCTCGATCCTCGCCGAGCTGGACCATGTCGAGCAGCGGCTGGCCGACAAGCAGCGCGACATCGTGCGGCTGGACGGGCGCATCCGGAAGACGCAGGCCGAGATCCTCGGGCTGCGCGGCGAGATCCAGGGGCTCGAGCAGCAGCGGGGTGGCCAGGAGCTGGGGCTCGCCCGGCGCCTGCGGGCCATGTACAAGGTGCACGCGCAGGGCGGCGCCCTGCCGATCCTCCTCTCCGGCGACGACCCGGTGGCGCGGGCGGTGGCGGTGCGCCACCTGACGAGCCTGGCCGCTCTGGACGCCCGTCTGATCCAGGAGTATCGTGGGACGTCAGACCGCCTCGATGATCGTCGGCGCCGGGAAGAAACCCGGGAGCGCGAGTTGGCCGATCTGAGGTCCGACGCCCAGCGTGAACAGGCCGAAGTCGACCGCGACGCCGCCAAGCGCCGCGCCCTTCTCGCGAAGGTGCGCGACGAGCGGGTCTACCACGAGCGCATGGTGGGCGAGCTCTCCGAGGCGACGCGGAAGCTGGAGGCGTTCATCCGCGAGCTGCAGGCCCGGCAGCGCCGCCTGGCCAAGGTGCCGCCGCCGAAGCTCGGCGTCGAGCCGCCCGGTGTCGGGTTCGGGAACCTGCGCGGGCGCTTGCCGTGGCCGACCGACGGGCGCATCATCGCGGCGTTCGGCGCGCAGGTGCATCCGCGCTTCGGCACGCGGACGTTTCGCAACGGTGTGGACATCGAGGCCGGCGAGGGCCGTGACGTGGCGGCCGTGTTCGCCGGCCACGTCATCTATACGGGGTGGTTCAAGGGTTACGGGAACTTGATCATTCTGGATCACGACAACGAGTACTACACGCTCTACGCGCACGTCGCCGACATCCTCGTGAAGGAGGGCGACGACGTGCGGCAGGGCCAGCGGATCGGCACGGTCGGGGACACCGGCTCGCTGGAGGGGCCGCGCCTGTACTTCGAGGTGCGCTACCAGGGCAAGCCGCAGGATCCGGCCGAGTGGCTCCGGCAGCGGAGTTGAAAGAGGTGGCCAGGGAGGCTCCATGAAGAAGGCATTCGTGACCGGCGCGCTGCTCGTGGTGCTCACCCTCTCGCTGGGCGGCTCGGCCGCCAGCAAGGGGACGGACAACGCCGCCACCTACGAGCAGCTCCGGCTGTTCACCGAGGTGCTGTCGATCGTCCAGAGCCAGTACGTGGACGAGGTTCCGCCCAAGGATCTCATCTACAACGCCATCAAGGGCACCCTGCGCGGGCTGGACCCGCACAGCTCGTTCCTCGATCCCGACAGCTATCGCGAGATGCAGGTGGAGACCTCCGGCATCTTCGGCGGCCTCGGCATCGAGATCACGCTGAAGGACGACATCCTCACCGTGGTGACGCCCATCGACGGCACGCCCGCCTACCGGGCCGGCCTGCATACCGGCGACCGCATCATCAAGATCGACGGCCTCTCGACCAAGGACATGCAGCTGGCCGACGCGGTCAAGCGCATGCGGGGCAAGCCGGGCAGCAAGGTGACCATCACCGTGGTGCGCGAGGGGTGGACCGAGCCCAAGGACTACGACATCGTGCGCGAGCAGATCCGCGTGCAGTCGGTGAAGGTGCTGGAGATGGGCGACGGCGTGGAGTACATCAAGCTGCGCCAGTTCCAGGAGCAGAGCCCGCACGACATCGAGGCGGCGCTGGAGCGGGGCAGCAAGAACGGCATGAAGGCGCTGATCCTCGACCTGCGCAACAACCCGGGCGGCCTGCTGACCGCCGCCGTCGAGGTGAGCGAGAAGTTCATCGAGGACGGCAAGCTGGTCGTCTACACCGAGGGGCGCGTGCGCAACCAGAACATGCGCTTCTCCGCGCACGCCAAGCGGGGCTACCCCACCATGCCGATGGTGGTCCTCATCAACCAGGGCAGCGCCTCGGCCTCCGAGATCGTGGCCGGCGCGCTCCAGGACTGGGGGCGGGCGACGATCGTCGGCACGCAGAGCTTCGGCAAGGGCTCGGTGCAGACCATCATCCCGCTCTCGGACGGCTCCGGGCTGCGCCTGACCACGGCGAAGTACTTCACCCCCAAGGGCCGCTCGATCCACGGCAAGGGGATCACCCCCGACGTCGTCGTCGAGATTCCCAAGGACCCGAATCCGCCCAAGGAGCGCCCGCTGCCGTCGACCGATCCGCTCGACGACCTGCGCAAGGACGTCCAGGTCCAGAAGGCGCTCGACGTGCTCAAGGGGATCAAGACCGCGCAGCGCACGCAGAACTGACGACGGGCGACGCCCAGGGCGATGGGGCCGGGCGCGCCGGTAGGCGCCCGACCTCGTCGCCTTTCGTTTCTGCGGTGACGGATGCCCGCGATGGAGGCAGCAGGGAGCGCCGATGGGGAAGGTGGTCCTCGGCATCGAGAGCTCGTGCGACGAGACGGCGGCGGCCGTGCTCGTGGACGGGCGGCGCGTGCTGTCGAGCGTGGTGGCGTCGCAGGACGACGTCCACGCGCCCTACGGCGGCGTGGTGCCCGAGCTCGCCTCGCGGCGGCACATCGAGGTCATCGTGCCGGTCGTGGAGCGCGCGCTGGCGGAGGCCGGCGTGCGCCTCGTCGACCTCGACGGCATCGCGGTGACGCAGGGGCCGGGGCTCGTCGGCTCGCTGCTGGTGGGGTGTTCGCTGGCCAAGGCGCTCGCGTGGGCGCACGGGCTGCCGCTGGTCGGCGTCAACCACCTCGAGGGGCACATCTACGCCGCCTTCCTCACCGAGGACCCGCCCGAGCATCCGTTCCTGGCCCTCGTCGTCTCCGGCGGCCACACCGCGCTCTACCACGCGCCGGCGCCGCTGACCTACCGGCTCATCGGGCAGACGCGCGACGACGCCGCCGGCGAGGCGTTCGACAAGGTGGCCAAGCTCCTCGGCCTCGGCTTCCCCGGCGGGCCGCTCATCCAGAAGACGGCCGAGCAAGGCGATCCGGCGGCGATCGAGTTCCCGGTCGCCCACATCACCGACGGCGCCCGCGACTTCTCCTTCAGCGGCCTCAAGACCTCGGTCTCGCACTACGTCAAGCGGCGCGGGCCGCTCGGCGCGGCCGAGGTGGCCGACGTGGCGGCGTCGTTCCAGGCCGCGGTGGTGAAGATGCTCGTGAGCCGGACGGTGCGCGCGGCCGTGCACCTCGGGCTCGAGCGCGTGCTGCTCACCGGCGGCGTGGCCGCCAACGGCCCGCTGCGCGCGGCGCTGACCGCCGAGGCGGGCGAGCGCGGCCTGGGCCTGCACATCCCGCCACAGCACCTGTGCACGGACAACGCCGCGATGATCACCGCCGCCGGCACCGCCCGCCTCGCCGCCGGCGAGCGCGCCCCCCTAACGATGAACGCCGAACCCGATCTGGCCCTGGCGTGAAAGTGGAGCGGAGCCGGCAACCCTCTCGCTCAGGCCACCCACGCTCTTATGCGGGCAGGCGGACCCCGCTCCAACAGATCACAGGCTCGCCTCGCCTGCGGCTGCGGCTCGCACAGCCATGAACTTTCAGGCCGTGCTGGCGGGGCTGCCCGACGCCGTCATCGCGGTGGACGACGCGTTGCGCGTTGTCTTCTGGAACGCGGCGGCCGAGGAGCTGACCGAGCGCTCGGCCCGGCGCATGGAGGGGCGCGTGCTCAAGGAGGTCTTCGCCGCCGACGCCTCGCTCGTGCGGCGGCTGTCGGAGACGCTGGCCACCGGCGAGAGCCGCTCGGAGACGGACACGAGCATCGAGCGCCCCGACCACCGTGCCGTGCCGGTCAGCGTCGTGACCGCGCCGCTGTTCGACCACGGCGGCCGGGTGGAGGCGGCGGTGGCCGTGCTGCGCGACCTCTCGCGCATCCGTCAGCTCGAGGCCGAGGTGCGGCGCGGCGAGACGCTGGCCGCCGCCGGCCGCATGGCGGTCGGCCTCGCCCACGAGATCCGCAATCCGCTCGGCGCCATCCGCGGCGCCGTGCAGCTGCTCGGCCGCGAGCTGGGGCCCGCCTCGCCGCTGCAGGAGTACACCGCCGTCCTGTTGACCGAGGTGGATCGCGTCAACCGGATCATCGAGATGCTGCTCGATCTCGGCCGCCCGGTGTCGGTGCGCCCGGTGCCGCTGAACCTGCACCAGCTCCTCGAGCGCGTCGCGCTGCTCAGCGAGGAGACGGCGCGCGAGCGGCGGGTGACGCTGGTGCGCCGCTACGACCCGAGCCTGCCGCCGATCCTCGGCGACGAGGACCGCCTGGCGCAGGTCTTCCACAACCTGGTGCGCAACGCCATCGAGGCGATGGCCGACGGCGGCCACGTCATGCTCGCCACCCGGGTGAGCAGCAACCCGCTCTTCGGCAAGATGGATCTGGGCGCCGGCCAGAAGAGCATGGTGGAGGCGCAGGTGATCGACGAGGGCGCCGGCATCCCGGCGGCGGTGCGGGCCCGCGTCTTCGATCCGTTCTTCACCACCAAGGAGCGCGGCCTCGGCCTGGGCCTCGCCATCTGCCACCAGGTGCTCGAGCAGCACCGCGGTGCGATCCAGATCGACAGCACCGAGGGGCGCGGCACCACCGTCACCTGCTTCCTCCCCATCGCTCGATGAGTATGATGAGTATGCGGCCGGAGCCACGGCTGCCTCGATCAGGCCACCTGCGGTCCACGCCGGCCTCGCGGCCCTCGCTCCAATGACCGACGCCCGCGCCAGCATCCTGATCGCCGACGACGAGGACAACCTGCGCTGGGTGCTCGAGAAGGGGCTGCGCCAGGCCGGCTACGAGGTGACGGCGGTCAAGGACGGCGCCGCCGCCCTCCGCGCGGTCGAGAGCGAGCCGTTCGACCTCGTCTTCCTCGACGTGCGGATGCCGGGCATGGACGGTCTCACCGCGCTCGGCAAGCTGCGCGAGCAGCGTCCCGACGCCTGCGTCGTCGTGATGACCGCCCACGGCACGATGGAGACCGCCATCCAGGCCATGCAGCGCGGCGCCTACGACTACCTCACCAAGCCCTTCGATCTCGACGAGGTGCTGTTGCTGGCCGAGCGCGCCCTCGCCGCCGGCCGCCTCACCCAGGAGGTGGCGCGGCTCAAGACCGGCATGCAGGAGGTGCGCGAGTTCAGCGCGCTCATCGGCCACCACCCGCGCATGCAGGACGTCTACAAGACCATGGGCCGCGTCGCCGGCAGCGACGTGACCGTGCTGCTGCGGGGCGAGTCGGGCACCGGCAAGGAGCTGGTGGCGCGCGCCATCCATCACTACAGCCGGCGGGCCGGCCGCGCGTTCGTGGCGGTGTCGGCGGCGGCCATTCCCGGCACGCTGCTCGAGTCGGAGATGTTCGGTCATGAGCGCGGAGCCTTTACCGATGCAAAGGAACGAAGGCTGGGGAAATTCGAGCTCGCGCACGGCGGCACGCTCTATCTGGACGAGATCGGCGACATGCCGCTCGATCTACAATCCAAGGTCCTGCGCGCGCTGCAGGAGCGGACGATCGAGCGGCTGGGCGGCCAGGAGTCGATCCGCGTCGACGTGCGCGTGCTGGCCGCCACCAACCGCGACCTCGAGGCGCTGATGCGCGAGGGGAAGTTCCGCGAGGACCTCTACTACCGGCTCAACGTCGTCACGCTCCAGCTGCCCCCGCTGCGCGAGCGGCGGCGCGACATCCCGCTGCTGGTCGAGCACTTCCTGGCCAAGCACGCCCCCGAGCTGGGCGAGCGCGGTGTCGCCCCCGAGGCGCTCGATCGGCTGGTCGGCCACGACTGGCCCGGCAACGTGCGCGAGCTGGAGAACGTCGTGCAGCGGGCGATGGTGATGGCGACGAGCGGCGTGGTCCTGCCCGAGCACCTGCCGATCGGCCCGGTGTCGGCGGCGGCCTCGGTGGCGGTGGACGCCTCGCTGGAGGAGATCATCGAGCGCAAGCTGCTGGAGTGCGTGCGCGGCCTGCGCGAGCACGCCAGCGCCAACCTCTACGACCTGATGATCGCGCTGGTCGAGAAGCCCCTGCTGCGCGCCGTGCTGCGCGAGACGACGGGCAACCAGGTGCGCGCCGCCCAGATTCTCGGCATCAACCGCAACACGCTGCGCAAGAAGCTCACCGAGCACGGCATCGACCCCGACACGCTGGAGGGCTAGGCCCGTGCGCTGCGCAGCCTGTCAGTTCGACAACCCGGCCGGGATGCGGTTCTGCGTCCAGTGCGGCGCGTCCCTGGCCGCGCGCTGCCCGCAGTGCGGCGCCGAGGTTGCCGCCGGGTTCCGGTTCTGCGGCCACTGCGGCGCCGGCCTGGCGCCCGCGGCGGCGGCCCCGGCCCCGGCATCCGGCGGCGAGCGCGTGCGCGTCGCCTACACGCCCAAGCACCTCGCCGAGAAGATCCTCAAGGGACGCTCGGCCCTCGAGGGCGAGCGCCGGCAGGTCACCGTCCTCTTCGCCGACGTCGCCGGCTTCACGACCCTTGCCGAGAAGCTCGATCCCGAGGAGGTCCACGGCATCATCGAGCGCTGCTTCGAGGCGATCACCGCCGAGGTGCACCGGCTCGAGGGGACGATCAACCAGTACACCGGCGACGGGGTGATGGCCCTCTTCGGCGCGCCCATCGCCCACGAGGACAGCCCGCGCCGGGCCGTGCACGCCGCGCTGGGCATCCAGCGCGCGCTCCGGACCCTGAGCGCCGACCTGCAGCGCGAGGGAGGGCTGGCGATCGAGATGCGCATCGGGATCAACACCGGCCCCGTCGTCGTCGGCAAGATCGGCGACGACCTCCGGATGGACTACACCGCCGTCGGCGACACCACCAACCTCGCCGCGCGCCTGCAGCAGACGGCCCGGCCCGGCAGCATCCGCGTGAGCGAGGCGACCCACCGGCTGATCGGCGGGTTCTTCGAGACCCTCGACCTCGGCGAGCTCCCCGTGAAGGGCCACGCGCCGGTGCACGCCTTCGAGATCCTTCGCGCCCGGGGCGGGCGGGCGCGGCTCGACGTCGCCGTCGAGCGCGGGCTCACGCCGCTGGTGGCGCGCGGTCGCGAGCTCGAGACGCTGGTCGGCCTCTTCCACGAGGTCAAGGCGGGGCGGGGGCAGGTGGTCTCGATCGTCGGCGAGGCCGGGGTGGGCAAGTCCCGCCTGCTCTACGAGCTGAGGCGGCAGCTGGCCGCCGGCGGTGAGGACGCGACGTGGCTGGAGGGACGCTGCGTCTCCTTCGGCCAGTCGATCCCGTTCCTGCCGCTCATCGACCAGCTGCGCGAGAACTTCGGCGTCCAGGAGCTCGACGGCGAGCCCGAGATCATCGCCAAGATCGAGCACGGCATGCGTCGCATGGGCGAGCTGGAGCCGCACATTCCGTACATCCGCTACCTGCTGTCGGTGGATCCCGGCGAGCCCGCCGTGACCGCGATGGACCCGGCGGCGCGCCGCAAGAAGGCGCTCGACGCCGTGCGGGCGCTGAGCCTGCGCGGCGCGCGCCTGCGCCCGATCGTGTTCGTCTTCGAGGACCTCCACTGGATCGACACGTCGAGCGAGGAGCACATCGGCCTGCTGGTGGACTCGCTGGCGGGGGCGCCGATCATGCTCGTCCTCACCTACCGCACCGGGTACGCGCCCCGCTTCAGCGCGCGCAGCTTCCACACGACCGTCAACGTCGGCAGCCTCTCCGAGACCGACACCCTCGCGCTGGCCGGGCGGGTCCTCGGCGTCGAGGGGTTTCCGGCGGAGCTGCGCGCCGCGCTGATGGAGAAGGCCGGCGGCATCCCGCTCTTCGTCGAGGAGCTCACCAAGACGCTGCTGGACCTCGGCATCATCCGCCGCGAGGGCGACGGCTACCGGATGGTCAAGCGCCTCGACGAGGCGGGGGTGCCCGACACGATCCAGGAGATCATCATGGCGCGGCTCGACCGCCTGGGCGAGGGCGGCAAGCGCACCGTCCAGCTCGCCTCGGTGATCGGCCGGCAGTTCCTCCACCGCCTCCTCGAGCGCATCGCCGGCATGGCGGGCGAGCTGGAGGGGCTGCTCCGCGAGCTGAAGTCACTCGAGATCATCTACGAGCAGGGGCTGCTGGCCGAGCCGGCCTACATCTTCAAGCACGCGGTCATCCAGGACGTCGCCTACAACAGCCTGCTCGTCCAGCGGCGCCGCGAGCTGCACCGCGCGGTGGGGGCGGCGCTCGAGGAGCTCTTTCCCGACCGTCTCGCCGAGCATTACGGCGAGCTCGCCCATCACTTCTCCCAGGCCGAGGAATGGGACAAGGCGCTGGAGTACTCGGACCTCGCCGCCCGCCGGGCGGCCGACTCGTTCGCCAACGCCGAGGCGCGCGACCACTACGCGCGCGCGGTGGAGGCGGCCGACCGCCGCCGGCCGGCGCTGCCGCCGGCGCGGCTGGCGGACCTCTACACGCGCAGCGGCGCCGTGCTCATGACGCTCGGCGAGTACGAGCCGTCGGTCGCCGCCTACGAGCGCGCGGCCGAGCTGGCGCGCGCCGCCGGCGACCGCACGCTCGAGACCGAGAGCCTCATGGGGCTGGGGGCGACCTATAACTTCTATCACCAGCCGGACCGGGCGCTCGAGGTGCTCGACCGCTCGCTCGCGGTCGCCCGCGAGGTCGGCGACGGGCCTCTGCAGGCGGCCTCGCTGGCGGCGATCGTGATCACCCGCACGGCCGGCTTCGGTCAGATCCGCGAGAGCACCGAGCAGGCCGAGGAAGCGCTGCGGCTGGCCCCCGCCATCGCCGACCCGCGCCTGCACGCGCAGGTGCTCATCTACGCGGGCGTGTCCCTGCAGTGGCGGAGCCAGTTCGCGCGGGCCCGCGAGGTGCTGGAGCGGGGCGTGGCGCTGGCCCGGGCGGCGCACTCCGGATTCAACGAGGGGCTGGCCACGTTCCACATCGGCAACCTGCTCCTGTCGCAGGGCCAGTACGAGGAGGCGCTGGCCACCTATCGCCGCCTCTACGAGTACGCGCTGGCCGCCGGCGACCGGTTCGCTCTCGTGCGCGCCGCCAACTCGATCGGCGGCGTCCACCTCGACCTCTTCGACCTCGGCGAGACGGCTCGGATCAGCCTGGAGGCCGACGAGCTCACGCAGAAGGTCTTCCCGTGGCCCGAGCCGCGCGCGCATTCGTTCCTCAAGCTCGCGTTCGCCTACCTCGGGGGCGGCGACCACGGCCTTGCCGGCGAGTACCTCGACCGCGCGGCGGCGCTGCTCGACGTGGACATCTGGGGCCGCTGGCGCTGGCACATGCCGCTGCTGCGGGCGCGCGGCGAGCTGGCCCTGGCCCGGGGGGACTTCGACGAGGCGTGGCGGTGCGCGGCGGAGTCGGCGGAGCGGGCGGCGCACACCGACTCGCAGAAGCATCTGGCGAGCGCGCAGCGCCTGCAGGGCGAGATCCTCGTCGCGCGCGACCGCCTCGACGAGGCGCTCGTGCCGCTCACGGCGGCCGTCACCCTCGCCGAGCGGCTGGGCACGCGGCGCGAGCTGTGGGCGGCCTCCGCCGCGCTCGGCGCGCTGTGCGCGCGGCTGGGACGCGACGCCGACGCGCAGCGCCACTGGGAGACGGCGGCGGGGACACTCGACGCGATCGCGCGCGAGCTGACCACGCCGAGCTTGCAGCAGAGCTTCGCGGCCGCCGCGCCGGTGGTGGCCGTCTACCGCGCGCTCGGGCGGCGGCCGCCCGCGCCGGGCGTGTGAGGCCGGCGGGTCAGGCGCGCTTCTTCGGCAGGAGCGCGGCGCTGCGCAGCGGCATGTCGAGGTGCCGCACGCCCTGCGACCGGAGCGCGTCCACCACCGCGTTGACGACCGCCGGCGTCGAGCCGATCGTCGCCGCCTCGCCGATGCCCTTGGCGCCCAGCGGGTTGACCGACGTCTTCGTCACCGTGGCCTCGGTGCGGAACGACGGCAGGTCCTCGGCGCGCGGCACCGCGTAGTCCATCAGCGAGCCGGTCGTGAGCTGGCCGTCCTCGGTGTAGATCAATTCCTCCCAGAGCGACTGGGCGATGCCCTGGGCGAGGCCGCCGTGGACCTGGCCGGCGACGAGCGTCGGCGAGATGCGCACGCCGCAGTCGTCCACCGAGACGTAATCGCGCAGGCGCACGCTGCCGGTCTCGCGATCGATCTCGACCACCGCGACGTGGGCACCGAACGGATAGACCAGCTGCGGCGGCCTGAAGAAATCCGTGGCTTCCAGCCCGTGCTCCAGGTCCTTGGTCAACCCGTCGCTGTAGGCGACGGCGGCGATGTCGGCGAGCCCGAGGCGCCGCACCGGCGCGCCGCGCACCTGGTAGCGGCCGGCCTCGAGCACGACGTCGGCGAACGCGGCCTCCAGCATGGTGGCGGCGATGCGGCGGGCCTTCTCCTGCACCTTGAGGCTCGCGTTGAGGATCGCGGTGCCGCCGACGACGAGGCTGCGGCTGCCGCCGGTGCCGTTGCCCTGGGGGATCGCGGCGGTGTCGCCGTGGCGGACGACGATCTTGTCGAAGTCCACGCCGAGGTGGTCGGCGATGATCTGCGCGAACGTCGTCTCGTGCCCCTGGCCGTGGGCGGACGTGCCGGTGTAGGCGGTCACCGAGCCCGAGGGCTCCACCCGCACCACCGCGCTCTCGAAGGGACCGAAGCCGCACATCTCGACGTAGACGGCCTGGCCGATGCCGAGGAGCACGCGATCCTTGCGCGCGAGGCGCTCCTGCTGCTCGCGGCGCAGCGTCTCCACGCCGGCCAGGTCGAGCGCCTTGGTCAGCGCGCGGTCGTACTCGCCGGAGTCGTAGTTCTGGCCGGTCGGCGTCGCGTACGGGAAATCGCCCGGCGGGATGAAGTTCTTCCGCCGGACGTCCTCGGGCGATTTGCCGAGCTCGGCGGCGATGATGTCCACCAGCCGCTCGAGGTAGTAGGCGGCCTCCGGGCGGCCGGCGCCGCGATAGGCCGCGACCGTCGTCGTGTTGGTGAACACGCAGACGGATTGCAGATCCACGTCCTTGACCCGGTAGACCCCCACGCCCATGAACAGGGTCAGGTCGGGGATGAACGTGAAGACCGGATAGGCGCCGATGTTCGCCGTCACCTTCATGCGCAGCGCGCGGATGGTGCCGTCGTCCTCCACCGCCGCCTCGAGATCGGCCACCTGGGCGCGGCCGTGCGTCGTGGCCACCATGTGCTCGACGCGCGTCTCCACCCACTTGAGCGGCGTGCGCAGCTTGCGGACGAGGGCGGCCAGCACCACGTCCTCGGCGTAGCAGCCGAACTTGTTGCCGAAGCCGCCGCCCATGTCGGGGTTGATGACGCGGATGAGGTTCTGGTCCATCCCGAGCAGGCCGGCGAGGTCGGTACGCAGGTTGTGCGGCGCCTGGGTCGTCGCCCACACGACGAGGCCGCCGGTGGTCGGATCGGGCGCGGCCACGCAGGCGCGCGGCTCCATCGCCACGCTGCACAGACGCTGGCTGACCATGCGCTGCTTCACGACCCGCTTGGCCCGGGCGAACGCGTCGTCGGGGTCGCCGCTCTTGATCTGGTTCTGGTGCTCGATGTTCTTCGGCGCATCCGCGTGCAATTGCGGCGCGCCGGGCTTCATCGCCGCGAAGACGTCGGTCACCGCCGGCAGCGGCTCCCAGTCCACGCGGACGGCCTCGACGCCGTCGTGGGCCGCGTAGTCCGACTCGGCGACGACCGCGGCGACCGCCTCGCCGACGTGGCGCACCCGGTCGGTCGAGAGCGCCCAGTGCTGGCGGCCCGGCGCGCCGGTGCTCTCGCCGCCCTCGGCGGAGGCGCTCGCCGGGGGGATCGCCTTGGCCAGCGCGCGGATGTCCTCGCCGGTGACGACCATGCGCACGCCCTCCACCTTCAGCGCGGCGCGCGTGTCGATCTTCCCGATCTTCGCGTGGGCGTAGGGGCTGCGCACGAAGGCGACCCAGAGCATGCCGGGCACGACGACGTCGGTGACGTAGGTCGAGGCGCCGGTGATCAAGCGCGGGTCTTCCTTGCGCTTGACCTCGGCGCCCATGAGCTTGGACGGCGTGAGCGTGGTCATGCCTTGCGGTAGATCTCGCCGCCGGTCTTGCGGAACTCCTCGGCCTTCTCGCGCAGCCCCTGGGCGAGCGCCACCGTCTCGGCGGCCACGCCCTGCCGGGCGGCGTACTCCCGGACCTCCTGGGTGATCTTCATCGAGCAGAACTTCGGCCCGCACATCGAGCAGAAGTGGGCGACCTTCGCCCCTTCGGCCGGCAGCGTCTCGTCGTGAAACTCGCGCGCGGTCTCCGGATCAAGCGAGAGGTTGAACTGGTCCTCCCAGCGAAACTCGAAGCGCGCCTTGCTGAGCGCGTCGTCCCACTCGCGGGCGCGCAGGTGGCCCTTGGCCAGATCGGCGGCGTGGGCGGCGATCTTGTACGCGATCACCCCGTCCTTCACGTCCTTCCGATTCGGCAATCCGAGATGTTCCTTCGGCGTCACGTAGCAGAGCATGGCGGTGCCGTACCAGCCGATCATGGCCGCGCCGATGGCCGAGGTGATGTGGTCGTAGCCGGGGGCGATGTCGGTGGTGAGCGGCCCCAGCGTGTAGAACGGCGCCTCGTGACACACCTCGAGCTGCCGGTCCATGTTCTCCTTGAT
>JBGQFW010000038.1:0-35947 GCA_041497115.1 Methylomirabilia bacterium | reverse complement strand
CCCCCGAGAAGTCTCGTCATGCCACCCATAACGCCCTCCCGCCGAAGGACCGTGCGGTCCTCGGGCGAACCCAATATCAGCAAAGCGGCTGCCAGAACTCGGCGCGTGTTCTGACGGGGACTTACGGCGGGGCCGCACGGGCCCACGGCGAGGAAACGCCCGGGGCCCCTGGCTTGGAATTAGCCGTCCCCACGCCCGGTCTGAGGGGCCGATGATCGCGCATTCGGACAGACCGAGTCAATGGTCCTTCCGATGGATCGATCTGCAGTCAGTCGAGGCGGGGGAGGGCGTAGACGACCAGGAGAAGGACGCCAAACTCGCGCGCCGCGGCCCAGGAGAGGCCGCTGGAGGCGGCCTCGACGTGCTCGAGCACGTGCACCAGGACGAGACGCGTGCGCTCCGGCCGGGCGGCGGCGAGGCGCAGGCTCTCGGTGTAGGGCACGGCCGGATCGTCCACGCCGTGCACCAGGATGAGCCGCGCGGGCATCGCGCGGACGACCTGCTCGGGCGACAGGCGCGCCAGCAAGTCGGCGATACGAGGGGGCGGCGCCGCCAGCGCCGCGGCCGCCCGCGCCGGGTCGGCGAGGGCCTCGCGGGCCGTCGTGTCGAGCAGGTCGGCGTTGGCCTCGAGGAGCCCGCGGACGACCGCGGGATCGTGGACCACGCGGCCGCGGAGGCCGTTCCACGCGTACTCGCCGGTGAGGAAGAAGCGCAGGAGCTCGCCGGCCGACGCGTAGCCGCCGAGGCTGAGCGCGGTGCGCACCCGGTCACGCACGGACGGATCGGCGGCCGCGAGCAGGGCGGGCCCGGCGCCGACGCTGACACCGACGACCACGGTCGGCGCCGGCCGGGCGGCCAGCGTGGCGATCACGACCCGCACGTCGTCGGGGCGGAGGCGGCCGCGCGTGAGGCCGGGAATGGTCGGCACCGCGACCTCGAAGCCCATACGCGCGAGCAGCGCGGCCGCCTCCCGCACGCGCGGGTCGTCCTTGCCCGCCGGGGCGTAGCCGTGCACGAGCACGAGCGGAGGCGATCCGCCCGCCCCCCAGCGGTCCACCGCCGCGCCGGCCACGGCGAGCGATTCGCGGCGCGGCGGATCGGTCAGCGCGGAGAGCGGCCGCCAGGCGCCCGCCGACAGGAGCTCGACGAGGAACGCGGCGGCGAGCAGGAGCCCGAGGGCGGCCTGAACGACGGGAAGCGCGAGCAGGGCGGCGGTGAGAAGGGCGAGGAGCCGGGCTACTTCCGGTTGATGCACTTCACGAGGCGCCACCCCTTGAACAGGTTCATCTTGATCACGAACTCCGGCGTCAGCCCGACGTCCTCCAGCAGCGGCGCCATGGGCAGGTTCGACTTCCACCCCAGGCGCGTGCAGATCGGCGCCACCACGTCCTCGAACTGGCCCGTGATCCACCGTTCGCTGCGGAAGTGGTTCAGGAGCACGAGCACGCCGCCCGGCTTCACCACGCGACGCATCTCGCGCAGCACGGCCACCGGATCGGGCACCGCCGAGATCGTGTAGGTCGCCACCGCCTTGTCGAACTCGTTGTCGCCGAAGTCCATGGACGTCGCGTCCATGACCTTGAGGACGACGTTCGGCATGGCCAGCTTCTGGGCGCGCTCGACGGCCTTGTCCAGCATCTCCTGCGAGAGGTCGATGCCGGTCAGGCGACAGGATGGCGGATACAGCGGCAGGTTGAGGCCGGTGCCAATGCCCACCTCGAGGATCGTGTCGCTCGGCGTGAGGCCGAGCTGCGTGATGGCCGCCTGGCGGCCCGGCGCGAAGATCCAGTCGAAGACGAAATCGTAGACCGGCGCGTAGAAGTCGTACGCGCGCTCCACCTGCCTCTTCTCCAACGCTACGTCCACGCTCGACCCTCCAGCGACTTGGATTCGAGGCCGGTCGGGAGGCCTGGAATACTGCAGTGCCGCGGTATTCTACTCGGTGCCCTGCGGCGTTGCCAAGAGGGTTGCTGGAGCCGCCGCGGGCGCCTGTCGATCAGCCGCGCGCGCGCCGGAGCGCGGCCCCGAATCGCGTCACGATCGCCTCGGCGATCCCGCTGTCGTCGCCCGCCAGCCCCGCCGCCCGCCAGTCGCGCAGCCGCACCACCGCCTTGGCCATCGTGCGATGGCCGCCGGCGCCGCCCAGATCGCCGAAGGCGTCGCCGACGACGTTCCCGGCTGCCGCGACGTGGCCGGCGTGGCGCACCGACACGTGGATCTCGTGATGCACGCGGCCCGAGACCACCGACCACTCGGCGCCCTCGACCTGCAGGAAGAGGTCGGCGAACTGCGCCACCAGCTCGGGGTAGGCCACCGGGCCGAGGTGAGCGAACATCACGCCGTCCACCAGCCGGCGTCCGGCGATGCCGCGGGCGAGGACGTCGAGGGCCGCGTCGGGGAGGTCGGGCCGCTCGATGCGGCGCAGCACGGTGTGGTTGGCGTGCGGGTGCAGGAAGGCGAACGCCTCCAGGTCGGCCCGCGTGGCCCCGCGCTCGAGGTGGCGCGTGTCCGACGTGATGCCGTAGAGCAGCGCGGTGGCCAGCCGCTCGCGGAGCTTCACGTCGGCGGCGCGCAGGTACTCGGTCAGGATGGTCGAGGTGGCGCCGTACGCGGGCCGGATGTCGCGCAGCCGCGCCCGGACCGGCGTCTCCTCCGGGTGGTGGTCGATGACGAGGTCCACCTCGCCCAGCGTCTCCTCGAAGAACGCCGGCTGGGTGTCCACCATCGCCACCATGTCGTACTCGCCGAGGGCGCGCGGCTTCACCTGCTCGACGTCGATCTCGAGGATCCGCGTCATCGCGCGGTTCTCGGGGCGGGTGACGGCGCCGAACGTCGCGAGCGTGGCCGCCGACCGTGGGCGGCCCAGCAGCGTGCGCAGCGCCCACGCCGAGGCGATGGCGTCGGGGTCGGGATCGTCCTGCATCATGATGAGCACCCGCTCGGCCCGCGCGAAGTGGTCGCGCACCTGCGCAACCCGCCCCCGGGTGACCGCGCGCTCCAGCGCCGGCTCCAGCATCCCGGCCGTCAGGCGCGCCGACGACAGCGTCACCAGCGGGTCGGCGTCCGCGCCAGCCTCGCCGACGACGACCAGGGGCGCCGCCGGCGCCACGCGACGGATGGCGGCGATCACTCGCGCCTGCCGCCCACGCTCGACGGCGAGCAGCACCGGCTCGCTGCCGGAGCGGAACGCGCGACGATAGACGGCCTCACCGTCGAGCCGGCCGGTCAGCGCCTCGTCGCCGTGCCGGTGAATGCGCGCGCGCAGCCGCGGCTGCTCCACCACCCAGACGGGCGCCAGCCGGGCGTCGCCGCGATCGGCGGCCAGCCGCCAGAGGAAGTCATCGGCGCACACGAACAGGCAGCGCATCGCCCCCCGGAAGTATGAACCGGGCCCCGGGGCAGACAAGGCCTATTCTTCCCCGCGGGCGGCGCGGAACGCGCGGTACGCCGGCGCCCGCTGAACGCGACGGCGAAGCGCGACGTCGGTGGCGCGCGGGCCGGTGAGCGCGGCGGGCGCGAGCACGCGCGCCAGCTCGCGCGCGCCGAGCAGGCGATGCGCGAGGATGACCAAGCGCAACGGGCGGCCGGTGGCGCGGGCTTCCCGGACCAGCTCGGCGGTGACGTCGTAGCCGAGGTACGGCGACAGCGCGGTGGCCTCGATGAGGCTGCCCGCCACCAGCGCGCGTGCCCGCCGCCGGTCCACCACCAGCCCGGCGACGCACCGCGTGCGCAGCAGGCGCACCGCGCGCGCCAGCACCTCGAGCGCGCCCGCCAGGTTGTCGGCGACGAGCGGCGTCATCACGTTGAGCTCGAGCTCGCCGGCGGCGGCGGCCAGCGCGATCGCGTGGTCGTGGGCGGCGACCTGGAAGCAGGCCATCTGCACCGCCTCCGGGATGGACGGGTTGACCTTGCCCGGCATGATGGACGAGCCCGGCTCCACCTCCGGCAGCCGCAGCTCGGCGAAGCCGGTGTCCGGGCCGGACGCGAGCAATCGTAGGTCTGCGCAGATCTTGGCGAGGTCGAGCGCGACGCCGCGCAGCGCCGCCGAGCAGGCGAGCAGCGGCCGCAGCGACCACGCCGATGCCACCGGCGCCGGCGCCGGGCGAAGGCGGACGCCGGCCAGCCGCGACAGCTCGCGCGTCACCAGCGGGCGGAAGCGTGGATGCGCGGTGAGCCCGGTGCCGACCGCGGTGCCGCCGAGCCCGATGACCGTGAGCTCGTCACCGGCCCGCGCGAGGGCCCGGCGCCCGTCCTCGATCGCCTGAGCCCAGCCGCCGAAGACCTGCCCCCACGTGATCGGGACCGCGTCCTGAAGATGCGTGCGCCCCGGCTTGACGACGTCGCGCTCGCGGGCGGCGTGGCGGCGGACGGCGCGCGCCAGCGCGGTGAGCTCGGCGTCGAGCGGTCGCAGCAGCGCGAGTGCCATGAGGCGGATCGCGGTGGGCGTGACGTCGTTGGAGGACTGGCCGAGATTGACGTGGCTGTTGGGGTGGATCGGCACGTAGCGCCCGCGGCGCCCGCCGAGCCGCTCGTTGGCGAGGTTGGCCACCACCTCGTTGACGTTCATGTGCGCCGGCGTGCCGGCGCCGGCCTGCAAGATGTCGATGACGGCGGCGTCGGGAACACCGCCGGCGGCCACGCGGCCGGCCGCCCAATCGATCGCCGCCGCCCAGCGCGGCGGCAGCAGCCCCAGCCGCCGGTTGGCGCGCGCGGCCGCCTGCTTGATCTGGGCGTAGGCGCGGACGAGGGCGGGATGGGGCGGGCGGCCGGCGAGCCGGAACGTGTGGCGCGCGCGCTCGGTGAAGACGCCCCACAGCGCGCGCCGCGGGACCGCCAGCGGCCCGAGGCTGTCGCGCTCGACCCGCGTGCGGCGCGCGCGCCGGCGCCCTCTCACCGGCGGCTCCCGGCTAGGCGCCGAACTTGGTCAACCTCAGCGCGTTCGCCATGACGAGCGGCATGAGATGGTGGGCCGGCAGCGTGCCGAGCGTGCCGGCGGCGCACGCGCGCTCGGTGAACGCGGTGACCGGATCGGCGCCGCAGTAGCGGCTCCAGAGCAGCACCGGCACCGGCTGCCAGCCGTGGCCGGCCAGCACCGACGGCGTGGCGTGGTCGCCGCTGACGACGAGGACGTCCGGTCCGAGCTCGCGGACGGACGGGATGAAGCGATCGAAGCGCTCCAGCGCGTCGACCTTCGCGTCGAAGTCGCCGTCTTCGCCGGCCTTGTCGGTGTCCTTGTAGTGGACGAAGAAGAAGTCGTAGGCCTGCCAGTGCTCGCGCAGCGTCGCGACCTCGTCGGCGTAGGTGCGGCCGGTCTTGAGCACGTCCATGCCGACGAGCTTGGCGAGCCCGCGGTACATCGGGTACGCGGCGATCGCCGCCGCGCGCAGCCCGTACACCTCGGGGAAGCGCGGCAGCTCGGGCAGCCGGTCGAAGCCGCGCAGCAGCACCATGTTGGCCGGCGCGGCGTCGGCCAGTCGCGCGCGCGCCTCGTCCACGAACGCGTTGACCAGCTCGGCGGTGCGCGCGGCCGCCGGCTCCTGGGCCCGCACGGGCAGCGGCGGCGTGCCGAGCGCCTGGGGATCGGTCTCGGTGAGCCGGCCCGACAGGTCCCGGCCGCGCAGCACGAGCACGAATCGGTGCTCCTGCACCGGCTCCACCAGCACCTCCACCCCGGGCAGCCGGATCGAGCGCAACCGCTCGGTGAGCTTGATGCACAGCTCGGTCGCGATCCGCCCGGCGCGCCGATCGGTGATGCGGCCTGAGGCGTCCACCGTGCAGAAGTTGCCGCGGGCGGCGACGTCGCCCGCCCGCAGATCGAACTCGATGCCGAGCGCTTCGAGCACGCCGCGCCCCACCTGGAAGGCGAGGGGATCGTAGCCGAACAGCCCGAGGTGGCCCGGGCCGCTGCCCGGCGTGATGCCGGGCGCCACGTGCCGCAACAGGCCGCAGGCCGCCTCGGCGGCCAGCCCGCCGAGGTTCGGCAGGCGGGCGGTCTCGAGCTCGGAGCGGCCGGTCTCCGGGCGCGGCAGGCCGCCGAGCCCGTCGAGCGATAACAGGATCATCTTCGTGGTGTTGCTCACCACGAGCGAGCGGATCAGCTCGAGCATGACGCGGTCAGGCGTCCTTGACCGGGTTCTCCAGCGTCCCCAGCCCCGTGATCTCCATGCGGACGACGTCGCCCGGGTTCATGAACACCGGCGGCTTCATGCCGAGGCCGACGCCGGGCGGCGTGCCGGTGGCGATCAGGTCGCCCGGCATGAGGGTCATGAGATTCGACAGGTAGCTCACGAGATAGCGCACGTCGAAGATGAACGTCTTGGTGGAGCCGTTCTGCACCTGCTTGCCGTTGACGAAGGTCTTCAGGCTCAGCACGTGCGGGTCGGGCACCTCGGCGCGGTCGGCGATGTAGGGGCCGACCGGCGCCGCCGTCTCGAAGATCTTGCCGGCCATCCACTGGGTGGTGACGAACTGGAAGTCGCGCGCGCTGGCGTCGTTGATGATCGTGTAGCCCCAGACGTGGTCGAGCGCCTGCTCCTTCGAGACGTAGCGCGTCGGCTTGCCGATCACCACGCCGAGCTCGACCTCCCAGTCGAGCTGCTTGGAGCCCCGCGGCCTCAGGATCGGCTCGCCCGGATCGATGATCGTGTTGTTCCACTTCGCGAAGATCGGCGGCTCCTTCGGGATGGGGTTGCCCGTCTCCGCCGCGTGGTCGCTGTAGTTCAGACCGATGCAGATGAACTTGCCCGGGTCGGTGATGGGCGCGTGCAGCCGGGCCGTGTTGGCCGGCACCGTGACCCACTCCTTGATCGAGGCGACGGCGTCCTGGGTGGCGGCGCCGCCCTCCAGGAACGCGCGCGTGGACTGGGGCGCCAGAGCGGCGGCCAGCTCCTCGGCGCGCACCACGCCGCGGCGCGCCAGCGTGGCGGCGAGGCTCGACTGGATGTCGGCGATACGGTCGCCCTGGAGCAGGCCCAGGCGCGGAGCGTGACCGTTGACGGAGTACCGGACGAGCTTCATGGACGGTGGCCTCCCGAGGGCAAATTGTGAAGCGATTATAGCCTTTTCGGGCGTCGTCAAAGATTTAGATGGGCCGAGCCGTCCGTTGAGGCGACAATGAGAGCCCCGACCGCCGGCAGGGGCCGCCGGGCGGGGGGTCATTCAAGGAGGGCGGTTATGAAGACGCGGACTCGAGTCGTGTCGGCGCTGCTCACGGCGCTCCTGCTCGGTGGGCCGCTGGCGCCGCTGGCCTGGGCGCAGCAGCCGAGCCAGCCGGGGCCGGATCTCTTCCAGGAGGCCCTCAAGGCCGAGCAGAAGTCCGGCGGCCAGAAGAGCGTCTACGACGCCGGCGCCGTCGTGGTGAACGTGTTCCTGGTTCCCGGCCGCGCGATCACCTGTCTGGGCGGTAGCGTGCTGGGGCTCGTCCTGCTGGGCGCCACGCTCGGCAGCGGTTATCACGCCGCCACGGCGGCGGTCAACGAGGGATGCGGCGGCAAGTGGGTCGTGACCGGCGAGGATCTACAGTCCCGGCCGGATTCGCAGTGGACGCACCTCGAGATGGAAGGACGCCGCTGACGCGATCCGCCTGAGCCCGAGCGCCCGCACCCGCGGGCTGCTGATCGCGCTGTTCGTCGCGCTGGTGGCCGCGTTCGCGGCCGGCCTGTGGGGCACCATCCTCCGGCCGGCCGCCTACGAAGTCCGGGGCGAGCTCGTCGCCCGGGCCCCCGGCCTCATCCTGGTGCGTCACGAGGCCGTTGCGGGTCTCGGCATGAGCGCCATGGAGACGATGGCTGTCACCCTCACCCCCGAGCAGGCCGCCGCCCTCGACCTCGTGCCCGGCGACCGCGTACGGCTGGCTGTCCGCCCGCGCGGCGATGACCTGGTGCTGGTCTGGATCCGCAAGCGCCCCTGAGGCCCCTGTCGGGGGAACCCGCGCCGGGGTCAGGGTTGTTTCTTCGCGAGGGTGCGGACGTACTGCACGAGGGCCTCGATATCGGCGTCGGGCATGTGGTAGCCGAAGGCGGGCATGCCGGGCCGCCCGATCGGCGCGCCGCCGTTCTTGATGACGTCGAACAGGTAGCGGTCGGAGTCGCCGGCGAGACGCGCGGGGTCGGCCAGGTTGCCGGGCCGCAAGAGGAAGAGGGCGGCGCGCCAGGCGCCCCGGCCGTCGCGCCCGTGGCACTCCACGCAGTAGGCGTAGTACAGGCGCTGGGCCCGGGGCGCCCCCGCCGGAGGGCTCGGGTCGTTCAGCAGCCAGGCCAGGCCGGCGGCGAAGGCGCCGAGGCCGAGGATGGCCGCGAGCAGGATTACCAGGCCACGACGCATGCTGACAGGAAATACTCCTTGACAACTCTCGATTCAAACGGATAAAGAGACTAACCTTTTAGCACCGATTCCGGGCCCTGAGGAGTCACAAGCCGTCCCACGGTTCTCATTCGTTCGCGAGCGGAGGAGGTTCCACAGATGAGCGATGAACGCTCGACCACGGCTGTAGACCGCCGCAGCTTCCTCAAGACCACCGGCGTCGCCGCGGCGGGTCTCACACTGGCCGACATGCTGTCGGCCCGGCGGGCGCCCGCCCAGATCAAGGGCACGACCCTCCGGCTGATCAGCGCCAGCCACTTCGTACCCGCCTATGACGCCTGGCTCGACGACTTCGTCAAGAAATGGGGCGAAAAGAACGGCGTCAAAGCCTCGATCGACCACATCCCGGGGCTCGAAGCGCCCTCGCGCTACGCGGCCGAGTTCGCGGCGGGCGCCGGTCACGACGTGATCCAGTTCAACGGATTGATCCTCACCGGCCACTACTACCAGCACCTCGTCGACCTGAGCGACCTGACGGCGGGAATGGAGAAGAAGTACGGGAAGTGGATGGAGAAGGCCACCAGTGCCGCCGCCGTGAGCGGTCACTGGTACGCGGTCCCGGACTACTTCATCGCGATCCCGGTCCTCTGGCGGAAGGATCTGTTCACCTCGGTGGGGTTGGGCGAGCCGAAGACGTGGGAAGACCTGCGCACGGCCGCCCGGCTGCTCAAGCCGAAGGGCCATCCGACCGGCCTGCAGTTCTCCCACTGCAACGACGCGAACCACAACTGGCGGGCGCTCCTCTACAGCTTCGGGGCCAAGGAGACCGACCCCTCCGGCCAGACGCCGACGCTGGACTCCAAGGAGACGCGCGAGGCGCTCAAGTTCGCCAAGGCGATGTTCGACGAGGGCATGACGGCGGAGGTCTACTCCTGGGACGACGCCTCGGACAACCGCTACCTGGCCTCCGGCGTGGCGTGTTGGATCCACGACGCGATCTCGGCGTATCGCACGACGCAGGACACGAACCCGAAGGTGTGGCAGTCCACCTACCTGGTGCCCGAGGTAGCCGGGCCCACCGGGCTCAAGTGGAACGTGGGTGAGCCCACCATCTGGTCCATCTGGAAGTTCTCCAAGAACCCCACGGCGGCCAAGGAGTTCCTCCAGGCCCTCAAGGACGCGCAGAAGGAGGCGATGGGGGCGAGCCGCGGCTACAACATGCCGTTCAACACCAGCCACTACTCGAGCACGATGCCCGGGCTCGCCGACGATCCGAAGCTCGCCGTCCTCCAGGAGCAGCCGAAGATCACCGCGTTCTTCGGGTTCCCCGGCCCGATGACCCCGGCCGCCCAGGAGGTGCTCACGACCTTCGTCGTTCCGGACATGTTCACCCGGGTGGCGCGGGGCGGGAACGTGGACGACGCCGTGAAGTGGGCGATGGGCGAGATCCAGCGGATCTACGCGAAGCGCAAAGGCGCCTAGCGGATGAGCCAGCTCACGGCCGGTCGACACCCGTCCTCCGGCCCGCCGCTGGCGGTTGCGGTCGGCGGGCGCGTGCGGGGAACCGCCTGGTGGCGGACCCCCACCGCCCGCCGCTACACCTTCGGTTACACGCTGCTCGCACCGGCCGTGCTCTACGTCGCGCTGCTCGTCGGTGTGCCGTTCGCGTTCTCGCTCTACCTCGCGGTGAGCGATGCGTCGGTGGGCAACCCCGTCGCCCAGTTCGTCGGCCTCGACAACTTCAAGTCCGCGCTGGAGACCAGCGTCTTCTGGGTCGCCGTGCGGAACACGCTGGTCTTCACCCTGGGCGCCGGGATCATGAAGGGGCTCCTCGGCACCAGCCTCGCCTTCCTGCTGATCCAGCCGTTCAAGGGCCGCCGCATCGTGCGCGGTCTCATCGTCATCCCGTTCACGCTGCCCATCGCCGTGAGCGTGCTCGGCTGGAAGTGGATGTTCGACTCGCAGTTCAGTGTCATCAACTGGGCGCTCGCCCATCTCGGCCTCATCGGCGAGTACGGTTCCGATTCCTGGCCGGTGTGGCTCGGCCAGCCGGCGCTCGCGCTCATCTCCGTGATGTTCGTCAACGTCTGGCGCGGCTTCCCGTTCAGCGCCATCGTGCTCATGGCCGGGATGACGTCGGTGCCGCCGGAGATCATCGACGCCGGCAAGGTGGACGGCGCCACGTTCATGCAGCGGTTCCGCAAGATCATCGTGCCGATGATCGCCCCCATCCTCTTCATCGGCAGCGCGTTCGACACCGTGTTCACGCTCTCGGATCTCAGCGTCGTGTACCTCCTGACGAACGGCGGCCCTGACGGTGCCACCGAGATCCTCCCGACCCTGGCCTATCGGACGGGCATCGCCGCCGGCGCGCTGGGCCGTGGCGCCGCGATCTCGTTGATGCTCTTCCCGCTGCTGCTGCCGCTCATCGTCCTGCTGCTCCGCACGCTCCGCCGGCGGGAGTACTGATGGCGACGGTCGTCACGGCCGCCCCCTCCCGTCCCGCACGCACGGAGCGGCAGCGCGCCACCCGCCGTCACCTCCTGATCTACCTGGGCCTCACGCCCTTCCTCGTCATCGCGGTGTTCCCGCTCTTCTGGATGGCGATCACCGCGATCAAGCAGGAATCCGATCTCTACCGGATGGACATCGTGCCGTTCTGGTTCCACCTGCCGCCGACCTGGAAGAACTTCGACTTCCTGTTCCACCACACGTCCTACGGCGACTGGATCGTGAACACGATGGCCATCGCGTTCTGGGTGTCGGTGATCACGCTGCTGACGGCCGTCCCCGCCGGCTACGCGCTGGCGCGGCTCCGGCTGCCGGGCGCCGAGAACCTCGGAATCGGCATCTTCATGACGTATCTGGTCCCCGCCATCATCCTGTTCATTCCGCTGTCGCGGGTGGTGTCGATTCTCGGGCTCCAGGACAGCTGGTGGTCGCTCGTGATCGTGTACCCGACGATCACGATCCCGTTCTGCACGTGGCTGCTCATGGGATTCTTCAAGACGGTGCCGTTCGAGATCGAGGAGGCGGCGATGGTGGACGGCTGCGGCCAGCTCGGCGCGCTCCTCCGCATCGTGCTTCCGGTGAGCTGGCCCGGCCTCATCACCGCGATGATCTTCTCGTTCACGCTCTCGATGCAGGACTTCCTCTACGCGCTGGCGTTCATCTCGGTGTCGGACCAGAAGCCGGTACCGCTCGGCGTCGCGACGGAGCTCATTCGCGGCGACGTCTACTTCTGGGGCTCGCTGATGGCGGGCGCCCTGCTGGTGGGCGTGCCAGTGGCGATCGTCTACAACCTGTTCCTCGACCGCTTCATCACCGGGATCACGGGCGCGGCCATCAAGTGAGGCGCGCTGAGCAGCGACTCGTTCCTCGGGAGGGATATTCAATGAAGCCGAAGTCGATCCTGGCGATCCTCGCCGCGCTTCTCGTCTTCGCTGTCGGTGCCGGCGCCCAGCAGTATCCCAATGCCCCGGGCATCGCGCCGGCCGCCGCGCAGGGCGCACCGCCGACGCCGCAGGGCATGACGAGCCGCGGTCTGGTCACTTCTCTGGGTGCGATTCCGGGCGTCGCGCTCACCATCCCGGCCACGCTGACCGGTCACACCGTCGAGCTGGCCGCCGGCGGGCATACCGGCAAGGTCCGCAATCTGGTCCCGACGCTGCTGTACGTGCTCGAGGGGACGCTGTCGATCAACACCGAGGGCGGGCCCATCGGTGTGTCCGGGGTCCAGTACCATGCCGAGGGGCAGTCGTACGCCGGGCCTTCCGGGCTCTGGTACACCGTGTCGAACGCCGGGGGCACGCCGGCGCGTTACCTGATGCTCTTCATCGCCGCGCCGGGTGCGAAGACGACGGAAGACGCGAAGCCGGAATAGTCCCAGTTCCCCGGGCCGCAGGCCCCTCGGTGGGCGGGACGAACTCGAGCCATGAAGGCGTGTCGCTCGATCTCCCGTGTCCTCGGCGCGACGGCGCTCGCGTGCGCCGTCGTGACGGCGGGCGCGGCCGGTCAGAGCGCGCTCCCCGCGCGCGACGTCATGGCCACCGGGGTGGCGCGACCGCTCGAGCTGCTCATCGACGGCCAGAATCTGGTCGTGCTGAGCCCCGGCGCCCGGGGGGGCGTCGCCGCCGAGATCTACCGCGTCGGCTTGCACGCGACCGACCCGCCGATCGACCTCAGCCGACAGCCCCGAGTGCGCCTGCCGCTCGCCGATGCGTCGGCGACGACCCTCGGCAGCCTGGCGCTCGACCCCCGCTCCGGTGATCTCTTTCTCGGCGAGGAGAACGGCACCCGGATCTGGCGGCTGTCCACCGACGGGCAGCTCACGCTGTACGCGACGGGCCTGCGACGGCTCGCCGGCGGCTCGGCGCTGGCCTTCGACGCGCTGGGTCGGCTCCTGGTCGTGGACTTCGCCGACCCGTTCCTGTCGGAGTCCGAGGAGCGCCCGCCGCCCGGCCTCGAGCAGTTCCGCGACGAGGACTATCGCGGCCCCCTCGTGTACCGGCTGGCCTTCGACCCCTCGATCCGCCTGCCGCGGCGGTTCGGGTACCTGGCGCCGTTGTTCCCACCCGGTTGGGGAGCGCGCGCCCGGGGCATGGTGCTCCCGTACCTGACCGCGGTGGCCCCGCTCGCCAACGACGCGCTGGCCCTGTTGGCGTCCAGCGGGGAGCTGTACCGGCTCCGCGGTGACGGGACCTTCGCCTTGTTCACGCGGCTGCCGAGCGGCCAGTACAACCGCACCCACATGATCGCGGCGCCCGACGGAAGCCTCTTCGTCAGCGGGGGGTTCCAGATGGCGAGCGTCTTCAGGGTGTCCCCGAGCGGGGCGGTGACCACGCTGGCCCGGGGCATGGCCGATCCGGAGGGCATCGCCCTCGACGATCGCGGCCACCTGTACGTGGCCGAGTCGTCGCTGCATCGCATCGTGCGGCTCGCCATACCGCCCGGCGACGCCCCGACGCGTGAGGAGCGCGTTGACAAGCCCGGCACGACACCCTAGACTCCGCCCCGACCGCGGGAGCGGCCGGCCGCCGTGGGAATCCGCGGATCCTGATCCGACCCGAACGAGGTGAACGAGCCATGAGCGACCGCACCCCGACCTCGACCCACTCGCCCGTCAGCCGCCGCGCGTTCGTCAGGCAGACCGGCCTCGGCGTCGCCGGCGCCTCGCTGGTCACGATGCTCGCGGCGCGGCAGGCACCCGCCCAGATCAAGGGCACGTCGCTGCGCATCCTCCAGTGGAGTCACTTCGTCCCGGCCTACGACACGTGGTTCGACAAATTCGTCGAGGACTGGGGGAAGGCGAACGGCGTGAAGGTGCGCGTCGACCGGATCCCCCACCTGGAGATTCCGTCGCGGATGGCCGCCGAGTTCGCCGCCGGCAGCGGTCACGACCTGGTGTACTTCGTGGGGACGATCCTGACCGCGCTCTACCACAAGAACCTGGTCGACGTCACCGACGTGGCCGATCGGATCGGCAAGAAGTGGGGCGGCTGGATCCCGGCCGCGCTCCCGATCTCCGTGGTCGAGGGCCAGTGGCACGCGATGCCGGACTTCTACATCCTGGCGCCCATGCTCTGGCGGAAGGACCTGTTCGACCAGAACAACCTGAAGGCGCCGGACACCTGGGAGCTCGCCCGCGTCGCCGGCCGGACGCTGAAGGCCAAGGGCCATCCGACCGGGATCGCCTTCTCCCACTGCAACGACGCCAACCTCTTCCTGCGCTCAATCGTGTTCAGCCACGGCGCGCAGGAGGCCGATCCGTCCGGCCAGCACATCATGCTCGACTCCAAGGAGACGCGCGAAGGCCTCCGATTCCTGAAGGCCATGTTCGACGAGGCGATGACGCCGGAGGTGTTCTCGTGGGACGACGCCTCCGACAATCGGTACCTCGCCTCCGGCGTCGCCTGCTGGATCCACGACGCGATCTCCGCCTATCGCACCACCGAGGACACGAATCCCAAGGTCTTCCAGAACACCTACCTCGCGCTGGAGCCGCAGGGACTGCCCGGCAAGCGGGTGTCCATTGCCAACGCCAACACCTACGCGATCTGGAAGTTCTCCAAGAACGTGCCGGCCGCCAAGGAGTTCCTCGGCCACCTGGCCGACAACTGGAAGGACTCGATGATCGGCAGCCGGGGCTACAACATGCCGTTCCTCAAGGACGCCTACCGCAAGCCGATGCCGGTCATCGGCAGCGATCCCAAGCTCGAGATTCTCCAGGACTTCCCCGGGATCGTCGGCTTCTTCGGCTATCCCGGCCCGTTCCTGCCCCCCGTCCAGGAGGTCGCCGCGACGTTCGTGTTCCCGGACATGTGCACGCGGGTGGCCCGCGGTCAGAGCCCGGACGAGGCTGTCAAGTGGGCGATGGGTGAGTACCGGCGGATCTACTCCAAGTACCAGCGCGTCTGACGGGGCGTCTCCGCGGGAGGGGCGCATGGCCGGCCTGATGCCGCCGCGCCGGTTGCTGGGCTATGCGCTCCTCCTGCCGGCCTTCCTCCCGGTGCTCGGTCTGCTCGTCTACCCGGTCGTTCACGCCGTGGCCCTGAGCCTGACCGACAGCGCCGGCTGGCGGCTGTTCGGCAGCTTCGTCGGCCTCGACAACTATCGCCGCCTCGCGGGTGATCCGATCGTCTGGCGTGCAGCGCGCAACACCGTGGTGCTCGTGGGCGTGACGGCGGCCGTCGAGCTGGTGGTCGGGGTCCTGACGGCGCTCTTGCTCTGGTGGAAGTTCTGGGGCCGCGCGCTCGTGTTCTTCTCGGTCTTCGTCCCGTGGGCGTTCCCGGCCACGTTCTCGGCGTTCGCCTGGTACTGGTTCTTCAGCCCGCCCTTCCACACCTTCTACGCCAACGAGCTGCTCACGCTCCGCTGGTGGCTGGACGACGCGCTCGGCGCCGGCGCCTGGCAGGTGCTCAGCATCGCCACCATGAGCGTGTGGCGTGGCTCCTCGATCATCGCGATCTTCCTCCTGGCCGGGTTCAACGCGATCCCCGAGGAGCTGCTCGACGTCGGTCGGCTCGAGACGCGCGGGCCGTGGCAGTTCTTCTGGCGTGTCGTCGCGCCGCTTTCGCGCAGGCTGCTGACGTTCGCTGCGCTGGTGGCGCTGGTCATCACGTACGTCGAGTACGCGTCGATGTACGTGGAGACGGGAGGCCGGATCACGGTCCCGGTGCTCGGCACCCTGGCGTTCCGCGAGTCCGCGCGCAACGGCGACCTCGGCCTCGGGGCCGCCCTCGCGGTCGTCCAGCTCCCGTTCGCGCTCGCCCTCGCGCTCTGGTGTCTCCGTCGGCTGCGGTCCCGGCCGCGGCGTCCACCGCGGTCCGAGGCCGCCGCGTCGCCGGCGAGGGCGGCCGCCTCGGCGGCGCCGCGGCCGCTCGGCGCCGTCCCCGGCTCACATGCGGGCCCCGGGCGTCTCGCGGTGCCCCCCGTCGTGCGCCGCGCCTGCCTGCGGGGCGCCGGGATGGTGGCGGCCCTCGCCGTCATGCTGTTCCACCTGCTGCCGATCTACTACACCGGGGTGCAGGCGTTCCGTTCGGTCGAGGAGTACGCGATCGGGAATCCGTTCTGGGTCTACGACCCGGTGTTCGAGGACGTCCGCGAAGTCCTCGCCAACCAGATCCTCTGGCGGTGGGCGCTGAACACGCTCGTCATCTTCGGCATCGTCCTCGTGGTGGGCCTCGCGGCATCGCTCCTCGCCGGCTATGCCCTCGCGCGGATGCGCCTGCGCGCCGGCCACTGGCTCGCCTCGGCGATGTTCCTGACCTACTTCGTCCCGCCGACGACGGTCCTCGTGCCCGTGTACCAGCTCTTCCACGGCTGGGGGCTCGACGACACGGTGACCGGGCTCGTGCTGCTCTACCTGACCCTGGCGGTGCCGTTCGCGACGTGGCTCTTCTACACGCACTTCGAGGGGCTGTCGACGGAAGTGGAGGACCACGCACGGCTCGACGGCGGCCGCGTCCGCGTGTTCCTCCGCGTCGTGCTGCCGATGAGCTGGCCGGTCGTGGCCGCCGCCGGCCTCTTCGCGGTCGGGATGATGGCGTCGGACGTGCTGTACACGAGCACGTTCTCCCTCAGCCACGCGACCAAGACGCTTCCCGGCGGGCTCGGCCTGAACGCGCTCGACCTGGACGAGTGGGCCCCGGCCAACGCCGCGATCCTGCTCGCCTCGCTTCCGCTCATCGGCGCGTGCGCGATCCTGAGCCCGTACTACGTGCGCGGGCTGCGCGCCGCGCTCCTCGAGGGGGCTTAAGCCCCTTCGACCATGGCGGCGGTGAGCCCGCGGACATAGCTCTTCGCGAACAGCGCGCAGGCGACGACCACGGGGATCGTCGAGAGATTGACCCCCGCCACCGTCACCAGCTCCTCCAGGCTCACGTCCATCACCCCGAGCCCGGCGGCCACCGTTTGCTTGGCGGGATTGATCAGGAAGACGGAGGCGATCGTGAAGTCGTTCCCGACGGTTCCGAGCGTGAAGAGTGCGGCGGCGACGAGCACGTTGCGGCTCATCGGCAGCATGATCCGCACGAACGCCGCCGCCGGCGTGGCGCCCTCGATGAGCGCGGATTCCTCGATCTCCCGGGGCAGGTGCCGGTAGTAGGCCGACAGGATCCAGACGCAGAACGGCAGCGCCGTCGTCGCGTAGATCAGGACCAGCGCGGCGTGACTGTTGTCGAGCCCGAAGCGCACGACGAGCTGATAGAGCGGGATGAACAGGATCGTCTGTGGAATGGCGTAGCTGGCGAAGAGCGCGCGCCGGCACCAGCGCCAGCCGGGCGGGCGAAGGCGGCCGAGGGCGTAGGCGGCCGGCACCGCCGCGGCCAGCGTCAGCGCCAGACTGGCCCCCAGCACCACCGCCGAGTTCACCAGCCACAGCGCGAACGGCACGCGCGGGACGACGACGAACCCGCGCACGCGGGCCCCGGCGCCCTCGAACAGCTCGGTGTAGTTCTCGAACGACGGGTTGGCGATCCACAGCGGGCTGCCGAAGACGTCCTCCTGGGGCGTCTTCAGCGACTGTACGGTGATGAAGTAGATCGGGAACACGCTGTAGGCGGCCGCCAGCAGCAGGAGCGCGCCGTGCCGGAGTCGCCGCATCCGGCCCCTCACGCGGGCGTCTCCTCGGGCGGATCGAACCACCGGAACAGGAAGACGAGACCGAGGGCGAGCAGCGGCACCAGCGAGAGCGTCCAGGCGGCGGCGGCGCCGAGCTGGCCGCCGAAGATCGCCAGCCAGAAGGCGTAGGTACCGACGACCGGGAAGACGATCCGCCCACCGGTGAGCATCCAGACGTTGTCGAGGTCGGCGAAGGCGGTCGTGAACGAGAGGAAGACGGCGAGGGCCAGGTAGGGGCGCAGCAGCGGCAGCGTCACGGCGGCGAAGCGCTGCCAGGCGCTCCGGCTCTCCAGCCGCGCGTACTCGAAGAGCTCGGTGGGGATCGCGTTCAGCCCGGCCAGCAGGAAGACGGCGGTGAACGAGCCCCCGCGCCAGACGTTGAAGCACACCACGCTGAGGAACGCCCACGCCCCCGACCCCGCGACCCCATCCACCGCCTGCTTGAGGTTGGCGATCGTCAGGCTGTACGACGTGATGAGCGGCGGGTTGAGCATCCAGTACCAGGCGATGACGGTGACCGCGCCGGGGTACGCCCATGGCAGGAACACGGCGAGAAACGCGACGCCCCGGAGCCGCGAGGGGTGCGCGAGGAGCAGCGCGAGGCCCACGCCGAGCGCCAGCTTGGCGAGCGTGGTCACCGCGAGGTAGAGGACGGTGGTGGCGAGCGCGCGCCAGAACCAGCCGTCACCGAGGAGCCGCGCGTAGTTCGCGAAGCCGACGAACACCGGCGGCCCCGCGCCGGCGGTCGAGAAGTCGGTGAGGCTCATCCACGCTTCCCACACCGTCGGGTACACGAGCACCCCGAGCACGAGCGCGAACGCCGGCGCCATCAGCGCGTAGGCGGCCAGCACCTCGCGACGGCGCGACCGGACCGACGCCATCAGGCGGCGGGGAGTGATCGGAGGGAGCCGCGACCCCGGCCCCCTCCGCGCTTCATATCGCCTGCTCGGTCTTCGCGTCGAAGAAATGCAGCCGCTCGGCGTTCACCGCGAGGCGGACCTTGTCCTGCACCTTCATGCGCACCGTCGGCTCCACGCGCGCCACGATCGAGGCGCCGCCGACCCGCACGTCGAGCAGGATCTCCGAGCCGAGCGGCTCGACGACCTCCACCGTCGCGTCGAACGAGTGGTGCGCGGGGTCGGCGCCGCCGGCCACGTGCACGTCCTCCGGGCGGATGCCGAACGCCACGGTCTGGCCCTTGTAGGCGCGCATTGAGCCGGCCCGGGCGGGCGGCAGCGTGATGCGCAGCCCCTGGCTCTCCGCGGTCACCGCCGATCCCGAGTCGTTGATGGTGACGTCCACGAAGTTCATCGCCGGCGAGCCGATGAAGCCGGCCACGAACTTGTTGGCGGGACGGCCGTAGAGCTCGAGCGGCTCGCCCACCTGCTGGATCCAGCCGTCCTTCATGACCACCACGCGGTCGCCCAGCGTCATCGCCTCGACCTGGTCGTGGGTGACGTACACGGCGGTCGTCTCCAGCCGGTTGTGCAGCTTCTTGAGCTCCACCCGCATCTGCACGCGCAGCTTGGCGTCCAGGTTGGACAGCGGCTCGTCGAAGAGGAACACCTGCGGGTGGCGCACGATCGCGCGGCCGACGGCAACGCGCTGGCGCTGGCCGCCCGAGAGCTGGCGCGGCTTGCGCTTGAGCAGCTCGCGGATGCCGAGGATGTCGGCGGCATCCTGCACGCGCTTCTCGATCTCGGCCTTGGGGAACTTCCGCATCTTCAGGCCGAAGGCCATGTTGTCGTACACGGTCATGTGCGGGTACAGCGCGTAGTTCTGGAACACCATCGCGATGTCGCGGTCCTTGGGAGGCAGGTCGTTCACCAGCCGGTCGCCGATGTGGATCTCACCGGCGGTGATCTCCTCCAGCCCGGCCAGCATTCGCAGCGTGGTGGTCTTGCCGCAGCCGGACGGGCCGACGAGGACGATGAACTCCTTGTCGCGGATGTGCAGATTCACGTCCTTGACGGCGTGCACCTCGTCGTACTTCTTGTTGAGATCCTTCAGCAGCACCTGAGACATGGGACACTCTCCCTCAAATAGGATCCCCGGGGTCGGGTGCCCCGGGCTCTTTGGGCCTCAGCCCTTCACGGAGCCGGTGAGCCCCGTGACGTAGTACTCGACGAAGAACGAGTAGACCAGCGCGACCGGCACCGAGCCGAGCAGGGCGCCCGCCATCAGCTGCCCCCAGAAGTAGATGTCGCCGCGAATCAGCTCGGAGACCACGCCGACGGGCACCGTCTTCTTGTCGGGCGACGACAGGAACACCAGCGCGTAGATGAACTCGTTCCACGACAGCGTGAACGCGAAGATGCCCGCCGACAGGATGCCCGGCACCGCGATAGGAAAGATGATGCGGATCATCGCGCCCAGACGGGTGGCGCCGTCGATGCGGGCGCACTCCTCGAGCTCCTTGGGGATCGTCTTGAAGTAGCCCATCAGGAGCCAGGTGCAGAACGGGATCAGGAACGTCGGGTAGGTCAGGATCAGCGCCCACGGCGTGTCGCCCAGCTGGAAGCTGCGGATGATGTCGGCCAGCGGGATGAACAGCAGCGTCGGCGGGACGAGATACGTCACGAAGATCGATGTCCCGAGCGTTCCCGCCATCGGGAACCGGAGGCGCGCCAGCGCGTAACCGGCGAGCAGCCCGCAGAACAGCGAGATGATGGTCGAGACGACCGCGATGAAGAACGTGTTCCAGATCCACATGGGGAAGTTGGTCTTGGCGAGCAGGTCGCGGACGTGCTCCAGCGTCGGATTGAACGTCCAGAACGGCGCGTTGTTGACGGCCCGCCACGAGCGGTACAGCTCGGCGTCGGGCCGGATGGCGGTGATGAACATCCAGTAGAAGGGAAACAGCGTCCCCACGACGAAGACCGTCAGCGGGATGTAGAAGTACACCCACCTCTTCCACCGCCGCTCGATGATCATGGGCCCTCCATCCGCCGCAGGTACCGCAGCTGCAGCCACACCACGACGAACAGCACCGGCAGCATGAACAGCGAGATGGCGGCGCCCTCGCCGAGGAGGCCGGTGGCCACGCCGATCTGGTAGGCGTAGGTGGCGATCAGATGCGTCGAGTTGGCGGGCCCGCCGCCGGTCAGCACGTAGATGAGCTGGAAGTCGGAGAACGTCTGGATGATCGAGAACACCACCACCACTAGCGTCACCGGCTTCAGCAGCGGCCAGGTGACGCGCCAGAAGCGGTGCCAGGCGTTGGCCCCGTCGAGCGAGGCGGCCTCGTGGAGGTCGGGATTGATCGTCTGCAGCCCGGCGAGGAGCGAGATCGCGAAGAACGGCATGCCGCGCCAGGTGTTGACGACGATCGCGCACCACAGGCCGTAGGTGCCGTCGGAGAGGAACGGGAGCTTGTCGGTGATGGCCCCCGACCGGAACAGCAGCCAGTTCAGCACGCTGAAGGTGGGGTCGAACATCCAGCGCCAGGCGAAGGTGGACAGCACGGTCGGAATGATGAACGGCAACAGCATGGAGGCCCGCACCACCCGCTTGCCGCGGAAGTTGCGGTTGAGCAGGAGCGCCAGCCACATGCCGAGGCTCAGCTTGAAGAGGGTCGCCCACCCCGTGTACCAGCACGTGTTCCAGAACGCCTGCTGGAAGATCGAATCGTGCCAGGCCTTGACAAAGTTGCGGGCCCCGACGAAGTGGCCGGGGTTGCCGACGCTGGTGCTGGACAGCGCCAGCCACACCCCCATGACGAACGGGTAGGCGATGAACACCCCCAGCAGCAGCACGGTGGGAGACAGCAGCAGAGCGGCCAGCAGCCGCTCGCTCTCGAGGAGCGAGCCCGCCCGCCGCCGCCGCAGCGACGCCCGGGGCGGCGCCAGGGCGACCTCGGCCGGCGCTGTGCTGCCTCCCGCGATCGGTTTCTTCACGCGGTCTTCACCCGTCGATCAGCCTTCGTAGATCTTCTTCAGCTCGCCCTCGGCCCACTTCACGGCGTCCTCGGCCTTCATGCCCTGGACGGCCTTGGCGTACATGTCGGTGACGATGTACTTGGTGAACCCCTCGGTGGCCTTGGCGGTCGAGGGGCCGGCGTAGCCGAACAGCCGGGTGTTGCGGGCCGCCGTGCGGAACATCTTGAGCGGCTCGTCGAGCTTGGCCCACATGGGATCGGTCTCCCACTTGTGGGTCGCGCCGGCCGAGTAGCCCTCCTGCGAGGCGAACCACTTGCCGTAGTTCTCGGGCTTGTGCAGCCAGACCAGGAAGTCCTTCGCGAGCTTCGGGTTCTTGCTGTACTTCATGATCGCGTGCGACTGGTTCAGGAAGAGCAGGTAGGCGCCCGCCGGGCCGGCCGGCAGCGGCGCGTGGTCGATGTCCTGGAACATCGGCTCGCCCTTCTCGTCCTTGATCTTGTCTTTCTGGCGCTTGGCCACGATGTAGATCGAGGCGCCGTTGAGGGTGGCGCTGATCTCGCCGGCGTGGAACGCGCGGTTGTTGTTGGTATCGTCCCACGCCAGCCCGCCCTCGTCGCAGCACTCCTTCCAGAACGCCTGCATGAACTTGACCGACTCCACCGTCCCCTTGCTGTTGATCACGACCTTCTTACCGCTCTTGTCGGTCTCGGCGCCGCCGAAGGCCCACAGCAGCGTGTAGGTGAAGGTCGGCGCGTCGCCGAAGGTGTGGCCGAGGGTCTGGCCGTAGGGCTTGCCCTTCTTCTTGAGGACGGTGAAGACCTTGCGCGCCTCCTCCCACGTCTTGGGATAGGTGGCGGCGCCGGCCTCCTTCAGCCATGACTTCCGGTAGGAGACGGCGTTGCCGACGATCGCGTGCGGCATGGAGAGCCACTTGCCATTGACCTCGCAGGACGGCGCCCACACCTGGTAGAAGCCGCCCTCCGCCTTGGCCAGCGCCGAGGCGATGTCGCTGACGTCCACGACCGCATTCTGGTAGAGGTGCGCCCAGTTGTACTGGAAGTTGAAGATGTCGGCGCCGGAACCCGACTGGACGGCCGCCGTGATGCGCGGCTGCAGGTCGTTGGCGTTGATTGTCTCCAGCGTGACCTCGGCGCCGAGCGCCTTGGACGCCTCCGGCATCTGCCGCTTCAGCTCGACGTCCGACTCCGGAATGAAGTCCACCCACCGGACCCAGTGAAGCTTGGTGCCCTGCGCGTACGCCGGCGCCTGCCGCGCGGCCAGGATGCCCTCGAGGCCTCCGGTAGCGATCGCGGCCGCAGTGCCGGTGACCTTCAGAAAGTGCCGGCGATTCAGTGCATTCGCGTCCATGCGTGATCCTCCTTGATCGACATGAGCCTCCACGACCACTCAGGGCGCGGAGTGCGGGCTAAACGTCCGAGAAAGATGACGAAGTGATACCACCGTGCGACGGGGGGTGTCAACCGGGGGTCCCGGGCACGTCCGGCGGCCTTTCCCCACGGGTCAGTGGGCGTGGACGGCCAACGGCAGGGCGCGGGGCGCGCGGAACGTGAGCGCCAGGAGCACGGCGACGGCGCCGACCGCGAAGGAGCCGGCGTAGAGCCAGGTGTAGGAGCCCAGGCGGTCGTAGAGCACGCCGCCGGCGAACGAGCCCAGCCCCATGCCGAGCGTGGAGACGAGAAACACCCCGCCGTAGGCGGCGCCCATCACCTTCTCGCCGAAGTACTCGCGGGTGACCAGCGCGTAGAGCGGCATGACGCCGCCGTAGGCGACGCCGAAGACGACGGCCAGCGCGTAGAACGGGACGACCTCGCGCACGACCAGGTAGAGCGCGATCATGACGGCCTGCAGCGCCAGCCCGCTCAGCAGCGTCGGCTTGGCGCCGAAGCGGTCGGCCAGCACGCCGCCGCCCACCCGGCCGGCGATCGACGCCAGCCCCGACACCCCGAGCGCGGTGGCCGCCGCCATCGGGCCGATGCCCTGGTCGGTGGCGTGCGTCACCATGTGGAAGATCGGCCCGGAGTGCGCCGCGCAGCAGGCGAAGTGGGTGAGGGCGATCGCCCAGAACTGCGGCGTCGTCACGACCTCGCGGGTGGAGTACTCGCGGCCGGCGCCGGCGGCCCCGCCCATCGCGGCGGCGCCGACGTCGCCGGGCTGCTCGCGGAGCAGGAGCGCGACCGGGACGATGATCAGCCAGGCGAGGTCGCCGATCACGAGGAGCGCGACGCGCCAGTCCCACAGGCTCGTCAGCGCGCGCGCCAGCGGAGCGATCGCCAGGATGCCGACACCGATCCCCGAGGACACCAGCGCCACCGCCAGCCCGCGGCGGGCGGTGAACCACTTGGTGGCGGTCGAGGTCAGCGGGGCGTAGAAGGCGCCGACGGCGAAGCCCACCATGAAGCCGAAGGTCACGTAGAGCTGCCAGAGCGCCTGCACCTGGCTCGATAGGACGAGCCCCAGCCCCAGCAGCAGGCCGCCGGCCGCCGCCACGCCGCGCGCGCCGATGCGGTCGGAGAGCGCGCCCCAGAAGAAGGAGCCGAGGCCCATCGCGATCCAGTTGAGGAGGGCGACCGAGGAGATGGCGGCGCGGCTCCAGCCCATCGCCTCGGTCATCGGCTTGAGGAACACGCCGAGCGAGAAGAGCGCGCCCATGCCCACGCACACGATGACGGCGGAGGCGGCGACGACGATCCAGCCGTAGAAGAGTCGGCTCCGGGCCATGCGCGGTTTACGATAGCATGCTCGTCCATGTGGGCCGTCTTCTGGCCGGCGGTCGGCTTCGTCGTGGTGACGGGGAGCGCGCTGCTTCTCCGGTTCGCGCTCATGCACCCGCTCCGCCGGCGGCTCGACCCCGCCAACGCCCTCTGGGTGCTGCTCACGGCGATCCGGCTGCCGTCGCTCCTCTGGTCCGTCGTCCTCGGCCTCTTCGTCGCGATCCAGATGGTGGAGCTGCCGGGCCGGCTCGCGGGCCAGGTGAGCCTGGTGCTGGAGGCCGCCGTCATCGTCTCGGTGACGCTCACGGTGGCGGGCGTGCTGGCCACGCTGGTGGCGGCGGCCAGCGAGCGCCACGCGCTGGGCGTCGGCATGACCGGCCTCGCGGGGGCGGCCGTGCGGGGGACGGTGCTGATCGTCGGTCTCCTCGTGCTGCTCGACGCACTGGGCGTGCAGATCACCCCGCTCCTCACCGCGCTCGGCGTGGGCGGCCTCGCGGTGGCGCTGGCGCTGCAGGACACGCTCTCGAACCTGTTCGCCGGCGTCCACCTGCTGGCCGACAAGCCGATCCGGGTGGGCGACTACGTGAAGATCGCCGACGCGATCGAGGAGTACGTGCTGGACGTCGGCTGGCGCAGCACGCGCGTGCGCATGCTGCAGAACAACATCGTGATCGTGCCCAACAAGCGGGTGGCCGAGTCGGTCATCGTCAACTACGACATGCCGGAGCGGCGCATGTCGCTCGCGCTGCCGGTGAGCGTCGGCTACGGCAGCGATCCCGAGCGCGTGGAGGCGATGCTGCTCGACGAGGCGCGCCGGGCGGCCGGCGAGGTGGCCGGCCTGCTGGCGGAGCCGCCGCCGGTCGTGCGGTTCATTCCCGGCTTCGGCGCCTCGTCGCTGGATTTCACCCTGAGCTGCCAGGTCGCCGGCTTCGTGGAGCAGTACCCGGTGCAGCACGAGCTGCGCAAGCGCATCCTGCGCCGCCTGCGCGCCGAGGGGATCGAGATGCCGTTTCCCACCCGCACGGTGGAGCTCCGCGGAGCCGACCCGCTCCGCGGAGCCGGTCCACCGTCGCCCTCAGCGGGCGGCTAGGACCCCTGCGGCTGCGAGGGCCGTATGTGCCGATGGCCGCGCGGGCCATGGTCCATGAGCGCGGCGAAGGCCTCGCGCTGCCCGGGGGTGAGGATCGAGCCGATCTGCTTGAGCCCGGCGACCCGCGCGGTCACCGACTGGGTCATGAGAGTCTGCACCTGCGCCTGCTTGGCCGCGATCGCGGCGTCGTCGGTGCCGGCGAGCGCCAGCCGGCGCAGGTCGGTCTGGGCCTGACGCAGCGCCTGCGAGCTCTGCCGCTGGGCGGCGAAGTCGCGCGAGCGGATCGTACGGATCTGCTGCATCTGATCGTCGGTCAGCCCGAGCTTCTGCTGCAGGTAATTCTCCCCGCGCTGGTGGTGCTGCTCGGTGGCGGCGGGCGGATCCGCCGCGTAGGCGCCCGCGGCCACCGCCAGCGTGGCGACCAGGGCCAGGGCTGCGGCACGGAATGAGAACGTTCTCATCGCGATGTCCCTCCATCTGAGCCCGGCGTCGAATCGTCCGGCTCGAACGGTAGGACGGCGCCGGGCGCACGCTTATTTACCCGCTCAGCGCAGCGGCCCCCGCTCGCGCGCGAGCGCCAGCACGGCGAGCCCCGCCGCCATCGTCGCGGCGAGGGCGAGCCAGGGGCCGCGGTAGCCGCCGGCCGCCTGCACGAGCCAGCCGAACGCCGGCGGGCCCAGCATGACGCCGGCCGAGGAGACGGCCAGGCCGAGCCCGACGGCCGTGGTGGCCGCGCCCGGTCCGGCGAGCTCGGCCATGAGCGTGTGCTGCACGCCGTTCCAGCCGATGCCCGCGAAGCCGAAGACGAGCGCCAGCGCGGCGAGCCAGGCGCCGGAGGTGGAGGGGCCGGTGAACGCGAGGGCGACCGAGCACAGCGCGGAGGTGCAGCCGGCGATCGCCAGCGGCGCCCGCCGCCGGCCGCCGAAGACCCGGTCGGACAGCAGGCCGAACGCCACGCGGCCGAGCGCGCCGCCGCCCTGGGCGAGCGCCAGATAGCGGCTGGCCGCCAGCAGCGAGAGGCCGACCACACCTTCCAGGTACAGGGCGAGGAACGCCATCCACACCGTCTGCATCGCGGCGAACACGCTCGTTGCCAGCGCGACGAGCCAGAGGTCGCGCGTGAGCAGCACGGCGAGGACCGGGCTCCTCGCGCCGGGGACGGGCCGCGCGGCCGGCGCGGCGGGGGGATCGCGGTAGACGATCGCGCAGACGACCGCGCAGACGGCGAGGAGCGCGGCGCTGGCGGCGATCGCGCGGCGCCAGCCGAACGCCAGCGCCAGCGCGGGCAGGGTGACGGCGCCCAGCATGCCGCCCAGCGGCAGCCCGACCTGCTTGAGGCCCACCACCGTCGCGCGCTGCCGTGGCGGAAACCACGACATCGCCGCCGTCGTCGAGGAGGGGTTGAGCGTGCCGTACCCCACGCCCGCCACCATCATCAGGCCGAGGAACGCGCCGTAGGTCGGGGCCAGGCTGGCCGTCAGCAGGCCGCCGGCGATGATCGCCTGGCCGAGCACCATCGTCTTGGCCGTGCCCCAGCGGTCGGCCAGCATGCCGGCGAACAGCGACATCGCGACGGGCCCGATGTAGTACGCCGACAGGAACGAGCCGGCCTGCGTCAGCGTCAGCCCGAGGTCCGCGCGGATGAGCGAGGCGATGGCGGGGATGCCGAGCGGGCCGATGTTGGCGATCGTCTGGGCGACGACGATCAGGGCGAGGATCGCCCAGCGGGCGGCCGGCGGCGCGTAACCGCGGGCGTCGCTCACGGTGCCGTGCGGGCGAGCGCGGCCGCGGCGGCGCGGAGATCCTCCTCGGTGTCGACGCCGATGGTCGGTTCGGTCGTCTCCATCACCGTGACGGGGACGCCGTGCTCGAGGAAGCGGAGCTGCTCGAGCCCCTCGGTCTGCTCCAGCGTCGAGGGGGGCAGCGCGTGGAACGTCTCGAGCGCGGCCCGCGTGTAGGCGTAGAGGCCGACGTGCTTGTAGCGCGTCACGCCCCGGCCGTCACGGTCGTACGGGATGCCGAACTTCGAGAAGTAGAGCGCCCGGCCGCCGTCGCCGAACACCACCTTGTTGACGCTCGGGCTGGCGATCTCCTCGGGCGTCGCCACGATGCAGAGCGTGCTCACCTGCGTGTCGGGGCGGGCGCGAAACGGCTCGACCAGCCGCGCGACGTGGCCGGGGGTGATGAGCGGCTCGTCGCCCTGCACGTTGACGTAGACGTCGGCGGGGCGGCCCTGCGCCACCTCCCACACCCGGTCGGTGCCCGAGCGGTGCTCGGCGGAGGTCATCAGCGCGGGGATGCCGAGCCGCCGGCAGGCCTCGGCCACCTCGTCGCTGTCGGTGGCGACGAGCACGTCGTCGAGGTCGCGCGCGCGGCGCGTGCGCTCGTACACCCAGGCGATCATCGGGCGGCCGGCCAGCTCGCGCAGCACCTTGCGCGGCAGGCGGGTGGAGGCCAGGCGCGCGGGGATCACGCCGAGGACGGTGGGCATCGGCTCAGGGGAACGCGCGCAGCGTGCGCAGCAGCGAGGCGCGGTCGGCGCCGGCCGGCGCGAACGGCACGATCACCGGCTGGGTGAGGCCCGAGCGGGCGAACGCCGCGATGCGCGCCCGGCAGAACGCCTCGTCGCCGACGACGCCGAGGCCGTCCAGCATGCGCGGCGACACACGCTTCACCGCGCCGGCCCGGTCGCCGGCCGCCCACGCGGCGCCGACCGCGGCGACCTCGTCGGCGTAGCCGGCGGTGCGGAAGAACGCCTGGTAGACGTCCACCGTCGCGTAGCCGGTGATGTCGCGCGCCAGCGTCTCGCGCGCGGGGGCGGGATCGTCGGTCACGCAGGTGCGCACGAACGAGGCGATCTCGAAGCCGTCCAGCGTGCGGCCCGCGCGGCGGGCGCCCGTCTCGAGGTGGGCGATCGAGGCCGCCACCGCCTCGGGCGGGATCCAGTTGAGCAGCACGCCGTCGGCGATCTCACCGGCCAGCTCCAGCATCTCCGGCCCCAGCGCCGCCAGGTAGACACGCACCGGCGCCGCCGGCGGCGGCGCGGTCAGGCGGAAATTCTTCACGCGGTAGAACCGGCCGTCCACCGCCACGCGCTCGCCGGCGGCGACCTTGCGCACGATCTCGACGGCCTCGCGGATCTGGGCGAGCGCGGGGGCGAAGCGCAGGCCGTGCCACTGCTCGACGATGGTCCGGCTCGACAGCCCCAGCCCGAGGGCGAAGCGGCCGGGGGCGAGGTGATTGAGCGTGGCCGTCGCCATCCCGAGGATCACCGGCGTGCGCGTCTGCACCGGCAGCACGCCGTTCGCGACGTGGAGCCGCGTCGTGTGCGTGGCGACCACGGTGGACATGACGATCGCGTCGTAGCCGGACACCTCGCCGAGCCACGCGGTGTGGTAGCCGCGCGCCTCCGCCTCGCGGGCGGCCGCGATGAAGTCCGCCGGCGGCAGCGGCGTGAAGCCGGCCAGGACGATGCCCAACCGGGGCGTGGCGTCGGGAGTCATGACCCCGGAGTATAGCGCGGCGCTGCGGTACTCTATGGCCATGCTCAGGGGGAAGACCGGCATCGTGCTCGGCGTCGCCAACAAGCGCTCGATCGCGTGGGCCATCGCGCGGGCGCTGGCGTCCGCCGGCATGCGGCTGGCGTTCACCTACCAGGGCGAGCGCCTCAAGGAGAACGTGGAGGAGCTCGCGGCCGCGCTGCCGGGGGCGCCGCTCTACCCGTGCGACGTCGGCGCCGACGGCGACATCGCGGCGGTCTTCGCCGCCGTCGAGCGCGATTTCGGCCGGCTCGACGCGCTCGTGCACTCGGTCGCCTACGCTCGCAAGGAGGACCTCGAGGGGGATTTCCTCTCCACCGAGCGCGAGGGGTTCCGGGTCGCCCACGACGTGTCGGCGTACTCGCTGGTGGCGGTCACGCGCGCGGCGGCGCCGCTGATGGACAAGGGCGGCGGCGGCTCGGTGATCGCGATGACCTACTACGGCGCCGAGAAGGTCGCCGCCGGCTATAACGTGATGGGGGTGGCCAAGGCCTCGCTGGAGGCCTCGGTGCGCTACCTCGCCGCCGACCTCGGCCCGCGCGCGATCCGCGTCAACGCGATCTCGGCGGGGCCGGTCAACACGCTGGCCGCCCGCGGCATCCGCGGCTTCACCGGCATGCTGAAGCACCACGCCGAGAAGGCACCGCTGCGGCGCAACGTCGAGCTGCGCGAGGTCGGCGATACCGCGCTGTTCCTCGCCTCGCCGATGTCGTCCGGCATCACCGGCGAGGTGATCCACGTGGACTGCGGCTACTCGATCATGGGCGTCTAGCCACGCCGTGACGGTGCGGCGGCTCCGGACGGGGGAGGCCCCGCTGTTCAAGACGCTGCGGCTGCGCGCGCTGGCCGATGCGCCCGACGCGTTCGCCCACACCCACGCCGAGATCAGCGCCAAGCCCGAGTCGTACTGGGACGAGATGACCCGGTCGGTGACCGAGCCCGGCCGCCACGCGATGTTCGTCGCCGAGGACGCCGGCGCGGAGGTCGGGCTGGCGTTCGGCACCCTCGACCCCGAGCGCCCGGGGGCGGTGCACCTCGGCGGCATGTGGGTCGAGCCCGGCGCGCGGAGCGGCGGGATCGGCCGCGCGCTGGGCGAGGCCGTGCTCGGCTGGGCGCGCGCGCGCGGATCCGATCACGTCGTGCTGTGGGTGACGGTCGGCAACGCGCCGGCCATCGCGCTCTACGAGCGGCTGGGGTTCGCGCCGACGGGCCGGCGCGACCGGCTGCCGGCCAATCCTCGCCGGGAGATCCTCGAGATGGAGCAGGCGCTGTGACCGCCGCCGCCACCCGCCTGGTGGCCGACCTCGTGCTCACGCCCGACGGCTGGGAGGCCGGCCGCGCCGTCGCCGTCGCCGACGGGCGCATCACCGCGGTGGAGGCGGCGGGGGCGCCGCGGCGCGGCGACCTCGCGCTGCCCGGGCGCGCGCTGCTGCCCGGCGCCGTGAACACGCACTGCCACGCCTTCCAGTCGCTCCTGCGCGGGCTCGGCGACGATCTCGACTTCATGGGGTGGCGTGACCGCGTGCTCTATCCGTTCTCCGAGCGGCTCGACCGCGACGGGATCGCCCTCGGCGCCACCTTCGCGTTCGCCGAGATGCTCAAGCAGGGCGTCACCACTTGCGTGGACTTTTTCTACCTCCAGGACGACGGCAACGACAACGCCGAGGCCGTCATCGCCGCCGCCCGCGCGGTCGGCATCCGCCTCGTGCTCGCCCGCGCGATGTACGACTGGGCGGGCGCGCCCACGCGCTACCGGGAGACGCCGGCCGACGCCGCCCGCCGCGTCCGCGCGCTGATCGCCGCCCACCGCGGCGACGAGACGGTGGTCGTGCAGCCGGCGCCCCACAGCCCGCACGGCGCCTCGCCGGCGATGATCCGGGCGGGGTGGGAGGTCGCCGAGTCGGAGGACACCGTCTTCCACATCCACGTCGCCGAGGGGCGCTGGGAGGGCGAGGGCACGCGGCGCGACCACGGCGCCACGCCGGTCCGCTATCTCGACCGGCTGGGCGTGGTGGGGCCGCGCATGATCGGCGTGCACGGCGTGTGGCTGGACGACGACGAGATCGCGCTGATGGGCGCGCGCGGCGCCGCGCTGGCGTACTGCCCCGGCTCGAACATGTTCCTCGGCGACGGGATCACGCGGATCCCCGAGCTGCTGCGGGCGGGCGTGCGGATCGGCCTCGGCACCGACGGCGGGTGCACCAACAATCGGTTGTCGGTGTTCGACGAGATGCGCGCCTGCTCGCTGCTGCAGCGCGTGCGGCTGCTCGACGGCGGTGCGCTGCCGGCCCCGACCGCGTTCGACCTCGGCACCCGCTCGGCGGCGGAGGTGCTGCGCCTGCCCGCCGGCGTGGTGGCGCGGGGGCGGCTGGCCGACCTCGCAGCCATCGACCTCGGCCACCTGTCGCTGCAGCCCCGCACCGATCTGCTCCGATCCGTCGTGTACGCGATGTCGCCGCAGGCGGTCACCGACGTCTGGGTCCACGGCCGCCGTGTCGTCGCCGACGGGCGGCTGGCGACGCTGTCGGAGCCGGACCTGGTCGCGCGCGTTGGCGCCCTCACGAAGGGCTGGGCCCTCTGAGCGCGCCGGCGGGGGCCTCGCCGATGGACCGCACCGTCCTGTGGCAGGCGTGGACGGGGCCGGGGCTGGAGTCGCTGCGCGTGGTCGCGGCGGCCGGCTCCGTCAGCGCCGAGAGCGTGACGATCGGCGTGAGCGGGGGCCGCGCGTTCACGATCCGCTACGCGCTGCGCTGCGACCCCGGCTGGCGGGTGCGTACGCTGGAGGCGTGGATTCTCGGCGAGAGCGGCGCGGCGCTGGCGCTGAGCGGCGACGGCCACGGGCGCTGGTTCGATCCCGACGGCCGCCACCGGCCGGCGCTCGACGGCTGCCTTGACGTGGACGTCTCGACGAGCGTGTTCACGAGCACGCCGCCGATCCGCCGCCTGGCGATGGTGCCGGGCTGGAGCGAGGAGATGACCGTCGTCCACGTCCGGGCGCCCGAGCTGGACGTCTCGGTGGCGCGCCAGCGGTACACGTGCCTGACCGCGGGGCCCGACGGGGGCCGCTATCGCGTCGAGGCGCTCGGCAGCGGGTTCACCGCCGAGCTCAGCGTGGACGGGGACGGCCTCGTGGTGGAGTACCCGCGGCTGGCGCGTCGGGTGCGGTCGCGGTGAGGGCGGCGCCCCCCGGGGGTGCGGTCAGCGCTTGAGCGAGACGATCGAGAGGTCGCGCTGCGGGGAGACGACGGCGGGCTGATCGGAGGGGCGCGACTTCGTCATCCGGCAGTGGCCCTCGAACAGGACGCCTTCCTCGACGACCACCACCGGCGCCTCGACGTCGCCGAACACGCGCGCGCTGCCGCGCAGCTCCACCCGCTCGATGCCGAGGATGTTGCCGACGACCTCGCCGGAGACCAGGACGACGCCGGCCCGGATGTTGGCGTTGATCACGCCCTTGTCACCGATGATCAGCGTGTCGTTGGAGGAGATCTCGCCGGTGAACTTGCCGTTCAGCATGACGGTGCCGCTGAACGTGTATTTCCCTTCGATCTCGGACGCCTCGTCGATGTAGGCGGTGAGATCGCTGCCCTTGGGGGCGGCCTTGCCGTTTTTCTTCCAGAGCATGGCCACGGCTCCGGACTCGGGTTACCTCGGGACCGTCTGGCCGGCTCGCTTCTCCTCGATCAGGTAGACCGGCCGCTGCTGTCCCGGCACCTCCGGCTCGTGAATCTTGCTGATGTTGCCGTTGAAGAAGCCGCCCTTGGAGATCACGAGCGAGTCGGTCTTGATGTTGCCGCTCACGCGGCCGGTCGCGGCGATCTCGACGTTGCCGGTCGCCGTCATGTTGCCGTCGTAGAGACCCATGATGATGGCATCCACCGTCTCGACGTTGGCGTTGACGACGCCCTTTTCGCCGATGACGAGCTTGCCACCCACCCGCAGCTCGCCGCCGACCTCGCACTCGATCTGGATCGAGTCGGCGATCTCGAACTTCCCTTCCATCTTGGCGGACTCGCCGACGACGGTGAGGAGCGTGATGGGCGAGGTGGCGTGCCCGTTGGTGGGCGCCTGCGCCGCGAGCACCTTCTGGGGGTCCTTGCGTCCGAGCATCGAAGCCTCCTTCTCTGTCGTACGGCCCACGTCTTGAGAGATCAGTGAGATCAGTCGAGCGAGCGCCGCGGCGTCCTGCCGCGCGATGAATCAGCGGTGAAAACACACCCCGCCTTGCCGGGGACGCCAGATGTAGCACCGGGGCCGGAGGGTGTCAACCCCCGGGGGTGGGGGGACGGGGGCCGGGCGGGACCGAGCGGATGCGGTGCCGGTGCCCCTGGGCGGGGGCGGCTAGAAGGAGCGGATGAGGCGCTCGACCCGCTCGTCGTGCGACTGGAACGGATCCTTGCAGAGGATGGTCTCGCGCTCGGGATCGTTGAGCTTGAGGTACACCCAGTCCACCCGGTAGTCCTTGCCCTTGAGGTTGGCCTGGCGGATGAACTCGCCGCGCAGCCGGGCGCGGGTGGTCTGGGGCGGCTCGTGCTTGGCCCGCTCGATAGTCTCGTCGTCGGCGATCCGGTCGACCATGTCGCGGGCGGCCAGCCTGTAGTAGATGCCGCGGTCGGGGCGGATGTCGTGGTACTGGAGGTCCATCAGCGAAATCTTCGGGTCGCGCCAGGAGAGGCGGTTGCGCGTCATGTAGCTCTCGATCCACTGGCGCTTGATGACCCAGTCCAGCTCGCGGTCGAGCTGCATGGGGTCCGACTCCAGCTTCTGCATGACGTCGGTCCAGCGGGCGAGGACGTGGCGGCTGTCGTCGTCACCGGCCACCGTCTCGACGTAGCGGGTGGCGTATTCCAGATACTCGAACTGGAGCTGCAGCGCCGAGATCGTGCGCCCGTCCTTGAGCTTGATCGTCTCCTTCAGCGTCGGGTCGTGTGAGATATCGCGGATGGCCTGGACCGGCGACTGCAGCGAATAATCGCGATCGAAGAAGCCGTCCTCGATCATGTCGAGAACCAGCGCCGTCGTTCCAACCTTCAAAAATGTCGCGACTTCGGACATGTTCGAATCACCGACAATGACGTGCAGGCGCCGGTACCGCTCGGCGTCGGCGTGCGGCTCGTCACGCGTGTTGATGATCGAGCGCGAGGACGTCGTGGCTCCCGAGATCTCCTGACAGATGTGCTGCGCGCGCTGGCTCAGGCAGTAGTGGAATCCCCGCGGCGTCTGCAACACCTTGCCGGCCCCGGCGAAGATCTGCCGGGTGACGAAGAACGGGATGAGCGCCTCGGCCAGCCGCTGGAAGGACACGTCCCGGCTGACCAGGTAGTTCTCGTGGCAGCCGTAGGAGTTGCCCGCCGAGTCGGTGTTGTTCTTGAAGAGGAGGATGTTGCCCGAGATGCCGTCCTCGCGGAGCCGTTTCTCCGCCTGATGGAGCAGGTCCTCGACGATCCGCTCGCCGGCCTTGTCGTGGATGACCAGCTCGGCGACGTCGTCGCATTCCGGCGTCGCGTACTCGGGGTGGAAGCCGGTGTCCAGGTACAGGCGGGCGCCGTTCTCGAGGAACACGTTGGCGTTGCGGGCGCCCGGGATGACCTTCTCGAACAGGTAGCGCGCCACGTTGTCGGGGGACAGGCGCCGCTGACCGTTGAGCGTGCAGGTGAGGCCGTACTCGTTCTCGAGGCCGAAGATCCGGCGCTTCATGCCGCGCCTAGCGTAGCACGGTCTACTTCGCCGTGCCGAGGAGTTGGCTCAACACCTCCGGCGGGATGCGGCGGAACTTGCGGCGCTCCTTGGTGCGGTCGAGAGCCGCCACCTCCAGATCGCGCTCGCTCAGCGTCTTGTTCTGGGTCACCGACAGCGCCCGCACGCCGAGCTGCAGCGACTCGTCGAGCCCCATGCCGTCGCGGTAGTGGTCCTTGAGAAAGCGGCGGATCTCGTCGGCCTGGCCGCCCATCGCGGCGTAGTTCTTCTCGTCCTCGATGGTGCCGTCGTAGAGGATGTGATAGATCTCGCTCTTGGCGCCGTTGTCGTCCCCCACCTCGGCGACCAGCACCTCGACCTCGAACGGCTTGATGTCCTGCGTGAAGATATTGCCGAGCGCCTGCGAGTACGCATTGGCGAGGGCCTTCGCCGTCACGTCGCCCCGGCTGTACGAATAGCCCTTGATGTCGGCGTGGCGGATTCCGGCGATTCTCAGGTTCTCGAACTCGTTGTACTTGCCCACCCCCGCGAACGCGATCCGGTCGTAGATCTCGGAGACCTTGTGCAGCAGCGTCGACGGGTTCTCGGCCACGAGCAGGATTCCCTCGCGATACTCCAGCGTGACGATGGACCGGCCGCGGGCGATGCCCTTGCGGGCATACTCGGCCTTGTCCTTCATCATCTGCTCGGGGCTGACGTAGTAGGGCAGCGGCATGGTCGCTAGGCTCCCTCGCTCCGGGTCCGGTCGGCGGCGATCGTCTCGCAGACGCGGCGCACCTCGTCGTCGGCCACGTCGCCGTATCCGGAGCGGGTGATGGTCTTGACGGTCGGGAAGATGCCGCGGACCAGGTCGGGGCCGCCGGTGCCGACGTCCTCGTCGGCGGCGTCGATCAACGCCTCGAGGGCGGCGCGGAGCGCGTCGTCGCGCGACATGTCGCGCTTCCAGAGCTTCTTGAGGGAGTCGCGCGCGTCCTTCGATCCCGATCCCTGGGCGTCGTAGTCGCGCTCCTCGTAGCGGCCGCCGGTGATGTCGTACTTGAAGAGGCGGCCGGTGCCCGCCTTCTCGTCGAAGCCGGCGAAGATCGGCACCACCGCGAGCCCCATCATGGCGGCCTGGAGGTTCATGCGGATCATCTGGCCGAGCTTGTTGGCCTTGCCCTCCAGCGAGAGGTTGTCGCCTTCGACCTTCTCGTAGTGCTCGAGCTCGGTCTGGAAGAGCTTGGCCATCTCCATGGCGGGGCCGGCGGCGCCGGCGATCCCGACACCGGAGAGGTCGTCGGCCTTGAAGATCTTCTCGATGCGGCGGCTGGCCACCTGATAGCCGGCGGTGGCCTGGCGGTCGCCCGCCATGATCACGCCGTCGCGGTACCGGACGGCCAGCACGGTGGTGCCGTGCGGCGCCGCCGCCGGCTCCGCGCGCGGCCCGGCGGCGGGGAGCAGGTGGGGCGACTGGCGGCGCAGCGCCTCCACGAAGGAGGAGTCGGCATAGTCGTTGAACAGCCGCTGCCAGCGCTCGTCGTTCATCATGGTCCCTGGCCCCCGGGCGCGCTCACATCCCGAAGGACGGCCGGGCGATGTTGCGCAGGAGAT
>JBGQFW010000037.1:0-36369 GCA_041497115.1 Methylomirabilia bacterium | reverse complement strand
CCGGCCAACCCGGCGGTTTTCTTGGGGGACCCCTTTTTGGGTGTTGGTGACACGGGGTCTTGATCCGACCAAAACAACCGGGCGGCGACCGCCCGGGGGGCCCCACCCAGGCCTCACGCGCGACGTGCTCGGCGGGGTGCCCGCCGTCTAATCCTACAGGTGGTGGGCGCCGCCCAGACCGGCGGCCAGCTCCTCGACCGTGATGCTGCCGTCGTGGTTGGTGTCGAGCGCCTCGAAGACCGCCGCGGCACCGGCCCACTCCTCGCGGGTGATGTGGCCGTCGCCGTCCAGGTCGTAGGCCGCGAAGAACGTGCGCGCGGCGTTGCCCGCCACGACCCGGTTGTGCATCACGTGGTAGCGCTCGGTCAGCAGCTTCTCGAGCGCCTCGATCGCCTTGGAGAACCCCACGATGCCCTCGTCGAGCTTCTCCTTGGCCATCCGGTCCTTCTCGTGCATCGCACGGAAGGTCTTCTCGTCCATCGGGATCCGCTCGATGTTCATCGTCTTGGCCTTGACGGGATCGAGCTTGCGCACGAGCGTCCCGCTGGCGTTGCGGAGCTCGTCGAGCAGCTTGGGCGCGATCGTGAGCAGGTCGGAGCCGGCCAGCTCGATGATCTCGTCGCTGTTGCGGAAGCTCGCGCCCATGACCTCGGTCTTGTGGCCGAACTTCTTGTAGTAGTTGTAGATCACGGTGACGGACTTCACGCCGGGGTCCTCGGCGGGCGGATAGCTGTCGCGCTTCTCCGCCTTCTTGTGCCAGTCGAGGATGCGCCCCACGAACGGCGAGATCAGCGTGACGCCGGCCTCGGCGCAGGCGACGGCCTGGTGCATGCCGAACAGCAGCGTCAGGTTGCAGTGGATGCCTTCCTTCTCGAGCACCTCGGCGGCCTTGATGCCCTCCCACGTCGAGGCGATCTTGATGAGCACCCGCTCGGGCCCGATGCCGGCGGCCCGGTACTGCGAGATCAGGTAGCGCCCCTTCTCGATGGACGCCTGGGTGTTGTAGGACAGCCGCGCGTCCACCTCGGTCGAGACGCGCCCGGGCACCACCTTGAGGATGCGCAGGCCGAACTCGACGGCCAGCCGGTCCAGCGCCAGCTTGACGACCTTGTCCTCGGTGGCGTTGGGGCCCGCCTCCCGCTCCGCCCAGCGCAGGCCACCGTCGACGATGTCCGCGTATTCCTTCATCTGGGCGGCCGCCGTGATCAGCGACGGGTTCGTCGTCGCGTCGCGCGGGCGGAACTTCTCGATCGAGTGGATGTCGCCGGTGTCGGCGACGGTGACGGTCACCTGATTGAGTTGGTCGAGCAAACTGGCCATGCTCGTGTTCCTCCCGCCTGTAGGATCGTGGTCGGTCGGTCTCGGAGTCGTGCCCAGAGGATATACCAAGATCGCGTATACTGCCGCCCCGTCATGAGCGACCCCATTGTCGTCGAGAAGTTCGCCGTCGGCCAGTCCGTGCGCCGCCTCGAGGACCCCCGCCTGGTGCAGGGGCTCGGGCGCTACTCGGACGACGTCACCCTGCCGCGCCAGGCCTGGGGTGTCGTCGTCCGATCGCCGCACGCCCACGCCCGCATCCGCTCCGTGGACACCGCCCGGGCGCGCCGCGCGCCGGGCGTGCTGGCGGTCCTGACGGGCGCCGACCTCGCCGCCGACGGCCTCGGCCACCTGCCGACCGACCGCAACCGCAAGCGCCGCGACGGCTCGCCCGCCTTCGCCACGCCGCGCCCGGCGCTGGCGCGCGACCGCGTGCGCCACGTCGGCGATCCCGTCGCGTTCGTCGTCGCCGAGACCCCGGCGCAGGCGGCCGACGCCGCCGCGCTCGTCACAATCGACTGGGCGCCGCTGCCCGCGGTGGCGGGGAGCGGGGCGGCGACGCGACCGGGGGCGCCGGCGGTCTGGGACGAGGCGCCCGACAACGTCGCCTTCGTCTGGGAGGCGGGCAACCGCGAGGCCGTGGCGCGCGCGTTCGCGGGGGCCGCCCACGTCACCCGGCTGGATTTCGTCGTCACCCGGGTGGCCGCCGCACCGCTCGAGCCGCGCGGCGCCGTCGGCGAGTTCGACCGGCGCACGGACCGCTACACGCTGCACACCGGCATCCAGGCGCCGCACGGCCTGCGCACGCTGCTGGCCGACCAGGTCTTCCGCGTGCCCCACAGCCACCTGCGCGTGATCACCGGCGACGTCGGCGGCAGCTTCGGCATGCGCAGCGGCGTCTATCCCGAGCACGTGCTCGTGTTGTGGGCAGCGCGGCGGCTCGGTCGGCCGGTCAAGTGGACGTCCGAGCGGCGCGAGGGGTTCGTCACCGACGAGCACGGCCGCGACAACGTCTCCACCGCCGAGCTGGCGCTGGACGCGGGCGGCGCCTTCCTGGGGCTGCGGGTGGCGATCGGCCTGGACATCGGCGCCTACTTCACCCCGCGCAGCGCGGGGCCCGGCACCAACAACGTCGGCGGCCTCGCCGGCGTGTACCGCACGCCGGCCATCCACGTGCAGACGACCGGCGTCTTCACGAACACGACGCCGACCGGGCCGTACCGCGGCGCCGGCCGCCCCGAGGCGACCTACGCCATCGAGCGTGTCATCGACCTCGCCGCGCGCGAGCTCGGCCTCGATCCGATCGACCTGCGCCGCCGCAACCTGATCCCGTCGAGCGCGATGCCGTTCAAGACGGGGCTCGTCTTCACCTACGACTGCGGCGACTTCGCGCGCGGCCTCGACATGGCGCTGGCGCTGGCCGACCACGCGGGCTTCGCGCAGCGGCGCGCGGCGGCGCGCCGGCACGGCCGGCTGCGCGGCTTCGGTCTGGCCAACCCGATCGAGGTCGCCGGTGGGCCCTACACCGCCGTCAACCCCGACACCGCCGAGGTGCGCGTCAACGCCGACGGCTCGGTGGTGGTGTTCACCGGCTCCACGTCCATGGGGCAGGGCAACGAGACGGCGTTCGCGCAGATCGTCAGCGACCGTCTCGGCGTGCCGCCCGCGCGCATCCACGTGCAGTGGGGCGACAGCGACGCGCTGGGCGCCGGCCGCGGCAACGGCGGCTCCGGCGCGCTGAGCGTGGGCGGCTCGGCGGTGCTGCGGGCGACCGACAGGGTGATCGAGCGCGGCCGCCGCATCGCCGCGCACCTGCTCGAAGCCGCCCCCGAGGACGTCGGGCTGCGCGACGGCGCGTTCGCGGTGGCGGGCACCGATCGCGGCGTGCCATGGGCGACGGTGGCGCGCACCGCCTACCAGGCGCGCGGGCTGCCGGCGGGGCTCGAGCCCGGCTTCAGCGAGACCGCCGCGTTCACGCCGCCGGCGGTGACGTTCCCCAACGGCTGCCACGTCTGCGAGGTCGAGATCGACGAGGCGACCGGCGCGCTGCGCGTGGTGCGCTACTCGGTGGTGGACGACGTCGGGCGGATCGTCAACCCGATGCTCGTCAAGGGGCAGATCCACGGCGGCGTCGCCCAGGGCGTGGGCCAGGGCCTGTTCGAGAGCCTCGACTACGACGGCGCCACCGGCCAGCTCCTCTGCGGCTCGTTCATGGACTATGCGCTGCCGCGCGCCGACGACCTGCCGCCCTTCGAGGTGGACTCCTTCGAGGTGCCGACGCAGGTCAACCCGCTGGGCGCCAAGGGGGTGGGCGAGGCGGGCACCGTCGGCGCGCTGGCCGCCCTGCTCAACGCGGTCAACGACGCGCTGGCGCCGCTGGGCGTGCGCCACCTGGACATGCCGGTGACCCCCGAGCGCGTCTGGCGCGCGATCCGCGCGGCGACGCCGGCCCGCTGACCCTCAGCGGCCGGCGAGGTCGCGGGCGTGGCCGAGCACGTGCTGCACGGCCACCTCGTGGAAGACGCGCGCGAGCGGCCCGGTGACGCCGCCCGCCGAGCGGATCTCGCGCGCGAAGAGCGCGTCGTCGGCGTCCTCCACCGCGCGGATGGTGGCCGCGCGATTCGTCTCGAACTCCGCCAGCAGCTCCGCCACTGACCGGCCCGCGCGCTTGGCCACCTGCCGCTCGTTGTAGGCGTCGTTGCCGCCGCGCATCGTGCGCGTCGGCGGCCCGCCGGTCGGCGCGGGGGCGGCCGCCTCGCGCGCGATGTCGAGCAGCCGCGGGTAGGTCCACTCGATGGACGCGATGTGGGCGAGGATCTGGCGGCCGTTCCAGCCGCTCTCGTACCGTCCCTGCTCGAGCGCGGCGGGCGGCAGCGCCAGCACGAGCGCCAGCACCTCGTCCCGGCTGGCGCGCAGGGCCTCGAGCAGCTCCGCCTTCGAGGGCGTCCGGGGCGCGCTCACGGCCGTGACGCTACCACGACCAGCCGGTCGGTGGCGCCGGCGGGCGGTGACCGCCGGCACGCTCGCACGCCGGCGTCGCAACCTCTCGACGCCCGCGCGCGTTTGTAGTGAAATGGTGCGACGTCCTACCCGCAACGATGGAGGGAAGCCCGTGAACCGACTCGTGCTCGCCGCGCTCCTCGCGCTCACCGCCGCGCTGCCCGCTCAGGCGCAGATCCGGCTCGACATCGGCATCAACCTGCCGGCTCCGCCGCCGCTCGTCGTCGTCCCCGGGACGCCCGTGTACTACGCCCCGGGCGCGCCGGCCAACGTGTTCTTCTACGGCCACCAGTACTGGGTCTTCAACAACGGCGGCTGGTTCGTGGGCCCGAGCTGGGGCGGCCCGTGGGCGGTCGTCGCCCCCGCGTTCGTTCCGGTGCCGATCCTGCGCGTCCCCATGGGGTACTACCGGGTGCCGCCGGGCCACTGGAAGGGCTGGGCGCGCGAGGCCCCGCCGCGGTGGGAGGCGCAGTGGGGGCGCGACTGGCGCGAGGAGCCCCACGAGCGCGACTGGCGCGAGCGCGAGGAGCGCTGGGATCGCGGCCGCCACGAGGGACACGACAAGGGCAAAGGGCGGCGCTGAGCCGTGCGCCTGGCCGGCAAGCGCGCGCTGGTGACCGGGGCGCAGCAGGGGATCGGGCGGGCGGTCGCCCTCGCGCTGGCCCGCGAGGGCGCCGACGTCGCCGTCAACTTCCTCGACGATCGGGCCGCGGCCGAGGCTGTCGCCGGCGAGGCGCGCGCGCTGGGGCGGCGCGCGCTCGTCGTGCAGGCCGACGTCGCCCGCCGGGCCGAGGTCGAGGCGATGGTGGCGGCGGTCGTCGCCGGGCTCGGACCACCCGACGTGCTCGTGAACAACGCCGGTGTGTTCCCCCGCTCGCCGTTCCTTGAGCTGGACGAGGGCGAGTGGGACCACGTCCTCGGCGTCAACCTCAAGGGCAGCTTCCTCACCGCCCAGGCGGCGGCGCGGGCGATGGTGGCGGCCGGGCGCCCCGGCGCCATCGTCAACCTCGCGTCCTCGGCGGTGCGCGGCGACCCGCGCGGCGTGCACTACTCGTCCAGCAAGGCCGGCGTCGTCGGCCTCACGCGCGCGATGGCGCTGGCGCTGGCGCCGCACGGGATCCGGGTCAACGCGATCGCTCCCGGCCTCACCGACACCGCGCAGCCGCGCTACGGCAACACGGAAGCGCAGATCGCCGCGCGCGCGCGGGAGGTCCCGCTGGGGCGCATGGCCCAGCCCGACGAGATCGCGCGGGTCGCCGTGTTCCTCGCCTCCGACGACGCTGCCTTCGTCACGGGCGAGGTCGTTCACGCCAACGGCGGCGCCTACCTGGCCTGAGGCGGGGCGGGGTCGTGGTGTGGTCGGCGTCGATCCGTGATAGCGTCCCTTGCGGGGAGGTCGCCCGCATGCAGATCCGGCTCTCGTCCGATCTCGACGCGCAGGCCCGCTCGGCAGCCACCGGGATGACGGTGGACGAGCTCCTCGCCCGCTTCCCCGAAATTCCCCGCGACCTGCGCGACGAGCCGGCGCTGGCGAAGTACGCCGCCGCGTTGGGGCCGCTCCTGCGCCTCGCGCAGAAGCCGTCGCCCTGCGTCGGCAGCGGCGGGGACATGGAGCACGTCTTCTACACGCGGCTCGTCAACGACCTCGCGATCTACGGCCTCGGGTTGGCCCGGCGCGAGCGCACGCTGGCGCGCCTGCAGGCCACGCTCGACCAGCACGCGGCCCAGCCGGCCACCTTCGCCTGCACGCTCGTGCCCCGCAAGGCGCCCGGGGGGAAGCGGCCGGGCTGCGGCTGATCCCGCCTCCGGGCCGGTGCGCGTGTTCGGCGCCGCCGTACGACGGAAGGAAGACCGGCGGCTGCTGACCGGGCGCGGCCGGTTCGTGGGCGACCTCGACCTGCCGGGCATGCTCCACGTCGCGTTCGTGCGCAGCCCGCACGCCCACGCGCGCGTGTCGGCGGTCGACGCCGCGCGCGCCCGTCGCCACCCGGGGATCGTGGCGGTCGTGACCGGCCGCGACGCCGTCGTCGCCGCGCGGCGGCTGCGCGCCCGCTCGGCGCTGGCGACGTACGTCGAGACCGAGCAGCCGATCCTGGCGTGGCCGACGGTCCGGTTCTGCGGCGAGGCGGTCGCCGCCGTCGTCGCGACCGACCGGTACGCCGCCGAGGACGGCGCCGCGCTGGTCGGTGTGACGTACGCGCCGTTGCCCCCGGTCGTGGACGTCCTGGCGACGCCGGCTCGCGTGCTCCTCTCCCGCCGCTTCGAGCAGGGTGACGTCGACAACGCGCTCGCGAGGGCCGCCGTGAGCGTCGAGCGCGAGTTCCGCACGAACCGGCAGGCGGCGATGCCCATGGAGCCGCGCGGCGGCGTCGCGGAGTGGAGCGCCGCCGAGGGGCGGCTCACCCTCTGGTCGAGCACGCAGGTCCCGCACCTCGTGCGCCACGGCCTGGCGGAGATCCTCGAGCTGCCCGAGAGCGCGATCCGCGTGGTCGCGCCCGACGTCGGCGGCGGCTTCGGCGTGAAGGCGATCCTCTATCCCGAGGACGTGGCCCTCTGCCTGCTCGCCCGGCACCTGGGGCGGTCGGTGAAGTGGGTGGAGCAGCGGCGCGAGCACCTGCTTGCCGCCGCGCACGCGCGCGACCATCACTACGCCGTGCGCGCGGGGTTCGAGCGCGACGGCCGGCTGCTCGCGCTGGACGTGCGCGTGGCGTGCAACGCCGGCGCGTACTCCGTCTATCCGTGGACCGCCGGCATCGAGGCGCTCATGGCGGGCGGCCTGCTCACCGGGCCGTACAAGCTGCACGACTATCGCTGCGAGGTGCGGGCGGTCGCGACCAACACCGCGCCGGCCGGCCCCTACCGCGGTGTGGCCCGGCCGGCCACGACGTTCGTCATGGAGCGCGTGCTGGACGTCGGCGCGCGCGCGCTCGGCCTCGACCCGGCGCAGATCCGGCGCGTCAATCTCATCGGCCCCGCCGATCTGCCGTACACGTCGGCGACCCGGCTCGTGCACGACAGCCCCAGCTACGTCGTCTGCTTCGAGCGGGCGCTCGCGGCGATCGACTACCCGGCGGCGCGCGTCGAGCAGGCGCGCGCGCGGCGGCAGGGACGGTGGCTCGGGATCGGTCTGGCCGCCTACAACGAGCTGACCGGGCTCGGCCAGGCGGCCTCGGCGGGGCCGCGCATGCCGTTTCGCACCGGCCACGAGGGCGCGACCGTGCGCATGGATCCCGCGGGCGCGGTGACGGTGCTGGCCGGCGTCACGTCGCAGGGGCAGGGGCTCGAGACGACGATGGCCCAGGTCGCCGCCGAGGAGCTCGGTGTCGAGGTCGATGCCGTCACCGTCCGCATCGGCGACACGGACGCCACGCCCTTCGGCCTGGGCGCGTTCGCCTCGCGCCAGGCGGTGATCGGCGGCGGCGCCGTCATGCTGGCCGCCCGCGGCGTGCGCGACAAGCTCCTCGTCATCGCCGCGCACGTGCTGGAGGCCGCGCCCGCCGACCTGCGGCTCGTGGACGGCCACGCCGTCGTTCACGGAACGGATCGCCGGGTCGGCGTGGCCGAGCTCGCGCGGATCGCGCATCTCGAGACGCACCGCCTGCCGCCCGACGTCGAGCCCGGCCTGGACGTCACGCGCTTCTACGATCCGATCCGGGGGACGTTCGCCGCCGGCGCCCAGGCGGTCGTCGTCGCGGTGGATCCCGAGACCGGGACGATCGAGGTCCTCCGCCACGTCTGCGTGGAGGACACCGGGCGCGTCATCAATCCGATGATCGTGGACGGCCAGGTGTCGGGCGCGGTCGCCCAGGGCGTGGGCGGCGCGCTCTACGAGCACCTGGTCTACGACCCGGCCGGGCAGCTGCAGACCGGGACGCTGATGGACTACGCGCTGCCGAGGGCGGCGATGACCCCGCGGCTGGAGATCGAGCACGTCGAGGAGCCGTCACAGACGCTGACCGGCGTGCGGGGCGTGGGAGAGGGCGGCACGCTGGGGCCGGCGGCGGCGCTCGCCAACGCGGTGAGCGACGCGCTCGCGCCGCTCGGCGTCGAGCTCAACGACCTGCCGCTCCATCCCGGCCGGGTCTGGGCGACCCTCCCGCGCTGAGCCATGGACGACCTGGCGATCCGCGGCGGGATGGTGGTGGACGGCACCGGCGCGCCGGCGCGCGAGGCCGACGTGTTCGTGAGCGCCGGCCGCATCGCGGCGATCGAGCGCGGGTCGGCGCGCGCGGCGCGCCGGGTGATCGACGGGCGCGGCCTGGTGATCGCGCCCGGCTTCATCGACATCCACACGCACTCCGACTTCACGCTGCCGCTGAACCCGCGCGCGGAGGGCAAGATCCGCCAGGGGGTGACCACCGAGGTCGTCGGCAACTGCGGCTTCTCCGTCGCGCCCGCGCTGCCCGGCACCGCCGCGATGCTGCGCGACTACCTGGCGGCCAGCGCGCCGTGGCTCCCGTTCGGCGACGTGACCTTCCGCGAGTACCTGGACGCGTTCCCGCCGGTGGCGGTCAACACGATCATGCAGGTGGGCCACAACACGCTGCGGCTCATGACGGTGGGCATGGAGCGCCGGGCCGCCACCGCCGGCGAGCTCGCGACGATGGAGCGGCTGCTCGCCGAGGCGCTGGAGGCGGGGGCGCTGGGTCTGTCGTCCGGACTGTTCACCGCGCCCGGCACCTATGCCGGCCCCGAGGAGATCGAGGCCCTCGCCCGGGTGCTCGCGCGCTACGGCGCCGCGTACGCCTCGCACATCCGCGACGAGGCGCACGGCGTCTTCGAGGCGGTGCGCGAGGCGATCGCGGTGGCGGCGGCGACCGGCGTGCACGTGCAGATCGCCCACCTCAAGCTCTCGGGCGCCGACAACTGGGGGCGGGCGCGCGCGCTGCTGGCGGAGATCGAGGCGGCGCGCGCCCGCGGCCTGCCGGTGGACTGCGATCAGTACCCGTACGACACCGGGTCGAACCCGCTGCGGAACCTGCTGCCGAGCTGGGTGCAGGAGGGCGGGGTGCCGGCGATGCTCGCACGGCTGGGCGACGCGGCGGTGCGCGCGCGCATCCGCGCCGAGATCGCTCGCCGCGGCCTCAACAACTTCGGCGCCATCCCGTCGTGGGACGCCGTCCGCGTCGCCGTCTCGCCGCACCTGCCGCAGGACGCCGGGCGGACGCTGGGCGACCTCGCGCGCCGCCGCGGTGTGGATCCCCTCGACGCGGTCTGCGACTTCATCGTCGCCGACCGCGGCCACACGCGCATCCTGGTCACCAGTATGGCGGGCGAGGACGTGGACGAGATCGCGCGCACGCCGTGGGTGCTGGTGGGCTCCGACGCCAACGCGCTCGCCCCCTACGGCGTGACCGGCCAGGGCAAGCCGCACCCGCGCTCCTACGGCACGTTCGTGCGCGTGCTCGGCGACGTCACGCGCGAGCGCGGGCTGCTCACGCTCCCGCAGGCGGTGCACAAGATGACGGGCGGCTCGGCGGCGGCGCTGGGGCTTGCCGACCGCGGGACGCTGACGGCGGGCGCGTGGGCCGACGTCACCGTGTTCGACCCCGCGACGATCGCCGAGCAGGCGACGTACGACGACCCCCATCGCTACGCCACCGGGGTGTCGACCGTCGTGGTGAACGGCGAGGTCGTGATCGACGGCGGCGATCACACCGGCGCGCTGCCCGGCCGGGTCCTGCGCTTCCCGCGCCGCGCGCGGTGAGGGGACGTCGGCCGGCGCCGCTCGCGGGCGCCGCGCTCTTCGCCCACCTCTGGCTCGCCGGCTGCGCGTCCGCACCGGCGGGGCGGCGCGCGGTGTACGCCTACGACGTCGTGACCGATCTGGGAGCGTACTCGATCTACGCGGCCACCGACGTCGAGTGTCGGATCCTGCACGCCGGCGCCCTCGCGGACGAGCGCGGGCTGCACCTCGCGCACCCGGCGGTCGCGACGGGGTGCTACCCCGCGACGCTCGGGCCCGGCGGCCCGCACTGGGCGTTCGAGTATCCGGACTCCTGGGGGGCGCAGACGTCGAGCGCGGAGCTCTGCGAGGCGGTCTGGGCGGCGCTCGTCCGGGCCCTGCTGGCCGGGCAGCCGCGACCCGTCCGGGATGGACTGTCGCGCCTCATGCGCGACGATCCGCCCCGGCCGGGCGCGCCGTGCGCCCCTGCGACGCTGGCACCGTCACCGTGAGGCTTTGAGCTGCGACGAACGTGAGGCACAGCACGAGACCGATCAGCGGGACGATCCACCAGAAGCCCCACATCGGCGCTCCCCAAGGTCCGGGTCCCCACATCATGGCCGGCCGCCGGGACGATGTAGTGCAACCGCCCCAATTTGGCGCGCCATCTGAGGGACGATGCGAATCGCGGCGTGTGGCGCGCCCGCCGCGCTGAGGCGTCTCCTCCACATCGCGCTCGACCCGGGGTCACCGGAAACCAGCGTCGTCCAACGACTCCGCGCTGGCACCGATGATGCTTTGTTGTACGACCCCTAGGGTAGGAGGTCAGCGCCATGGATCTGCTCCTCACCGCCGGCGCCGTCGTGCTCTTCGGTGCATCCGTCGTCCTGCTCGTCTGGGGTGTGTTCAGCGTCGCGCCCGTCGTCGGCCGTCTCGTCACGCGCTCGTTCTGGTGCCCGTTCCGCGGGCGCAACGTCTCGGCCGGGTTCACGGAGGAGGCCTGGGCCGGCACGCCCGTCGGCGTCACCCGGTGCTCGGCGTTCACGCCGCCGACCGCGATCACCTGCCACAGGCTCTGCCTGAAGCTCAAGGGGCTCCCGGAGTCCAGATGATCCTGGCCGCGATCGGATTGCTGGCGGTCGTGTACGTCATGATCCCGGCGGGGCTGGCGGCGCGCGGTCAGTTCCGCCGCCACCGGCTCGTGCGGTGCCCGATCGTCGGCCTCGCCGCCGGCGTGCGCATCACCCGCGCGGGGTGGGCCGAGGCGCTCGGGCGCCGCTCGCTGCGGCGGGTCTCCGACTGCACCTTCTGGCCGCATCATCAGGGGTGCGCCCAGCGCTGTCGGCTGCTGCCCGACGAGGAGATCTGTGAGTTCCCCGGCCGGTGGAGGGGATCATGGCCGTCGAGCTCCGGGTGATCCTCGAGGACAAGCCGGGCAGCCTCGCGCGCCTGGGCGGCGTCCTCGGCGACGCCCGCGTCAACATCGAGGCGATCTGTGGAACGATCCGTGAGGGGCGGGGCTTCGTCCAGTTCGTCCCCGACGATCCGGAGAGGGCGGCCGGCGCCCTGGCGGCGGCCGGCATTGCCCACACCCGGCGCGAGGTGCTCGTCGTGCGCGTGCTGGACGAGCCGGGTACCCTGGGCGACGTGGCGCTGGTCATGGCCCGGGCCGACATCAACATCGACTCGGTGTACGTCACGACCCGGGGCTACGTCGTGCTCGGCGTGGACGATCCCGCCGGCGCCATCCAGGTCGCCGGCGGCATGGCGGTGATGACGCGGGAGTGACGGGCCGCTTTTACTTGCCGGTCGGGGCGAGCCGGGCTCGTTTCAGCTCGGCCTCGCGGCGGCGGCGCGCGAGCCGGCGAAGCCGTCGAACCGCATGGCGAGTCTTCGAGTGCGTGGCCATGGATCTCTCCTCCGTGAGGACAGGGTGCCCAAGGAGACCATCATGTACAAGCACATTCTGATCCCGACCGACGGTTCTCATCTCTCCGAGCTGGCGATCCGCCAGGGTGTCAGGCTGGCGAAAACGCTCGGCGCGAGGGTGACCGCCGTCACGGTCTTCGCGCCCTTCCACACGATCGCGACGAGCCGATGATGATCACCGATACCGCGGAGCAGTACCAGAAGGAGTGCGAGGCCCTCGGCGAGAAATACCTCCGGGTCGTGACGGACGCCGCCCGGACGGCCGATGTGACGTGCGAGGTCGTCCGGGTCATGCACGACCATCCCTATCAGGCCATCATCGAGACGGCCGACACGCGGGGGTGCGATCTGATCTTCATGGCCTCGCACGGTCGTCGCGGGATGGCCGCCCTCGTGCTCGGCAGCGAGACGACGAAAGTCCTGACCCACACCCGGGTGCCCGTCCTGGTGTGCCGCAGTTCTTGACCGACCCGGGCTTATCGGCTAGGGTCCTCCGCATCCGTCGGATCTTCGCCTCTCGGAAGGAGTGACGATGCCGATTCCAGCGACCATGACGGCGACCGTGCTGGTTGCGCCGCATCGATTCGAGCTCGCCGAGCGCCCGGTGCCCACGCCGGGCGACGAGGACGCGCTCGTCCGGGTACGGGCCTGCGGCGTCTGAGGGACGGATCTGAAAATCATCCACCAGGGCATGCCCCAGATGCCGCCCTACGGCGAGTTCATCTTCGGTCATGAGTACGCGGGTGAGGTCGTGGCCCTGGGACGCACGGTGGATGAGTTTCAGGTCGGCGACCGGGTGGTCGTCGAAGCGCACATGGGCTGCCGTCGCTGCGAGAATTGCATCCGCGGCCTCTACACGGCCTGCCTGAACTACGGCAATCGCCGGCGCGGCCATCGCGCCAATGGCTTCACGACCAACGGCGGGCTCGCCGAGTACGCGGTGAACCACGTCAACACCCTCTACCGCGTCCCCGACGGCGTGAGCTACGAGGAAGCGACGGTGGTGATGACCTCCGGCAGCCCCCTCTTCGGTCTCGAGAACGCCGGCGGCTACTTCGCCGGCGAGACCGTTGCCGTGATCGGCCCCGGCCCGATCGGGCTGATGGCGATCCAGCTCGTGCGGGCGCTCGGGGCGACGCGGGTGATCCTCGCGGGCACGCGCGATTCGCGCCTGGCGGTGGGGCGCCAGCTCGGCGCGGACGTCACCGTCAACAGCCGGCAGGCCGATCCGGTGGCGGCGGTGATGGAGACGACGGGGGGCAAGGGCGCCGACCTCGTCATCGACTGCGCCGGCGGCGACGAGACGTTCGACCAGTCGATCCGCATGGCCAAGCCCGGGGGCAAGGTGCTCCTCGTCGCGTTCTACCACGGCCCGGTCACCGCCGACGTCAGCCACGCGGTGCGGCGCAACATCACGATCTACACCGAGCGGGGCGAGGGCGGCACGAGCGTCGGGCGCGCGCTGGCGCTGCTGGCCGCCGGGCGGCTCACCGCCAAGCCGCTCATCACGCACCAGTTCCCGCTCGGCCGCGTCCACGAGGCCATCGACGTGCTCGAAACGCGGCGCGGCGACCCGCTGAAGGTCATCCTGAACCCGTGAGATCACGACATCTCGTCGCCGCCGTGCTCGCGCTGGCGTTGATCGCCCCCGCGCGCGCGATCGCCGCGCCCGAGGGGCAGCTGACGTGGGCCGTGCACTTTTCCCTCGCGCCGACGTTCTTCGACCCCGCCGAGACCTCGGGGCTCATCACACCCTTCATGCTCCTCTACGCGCTCCACGACGCCCTCGTGAAGCCGATGCCGGGCAAGGCCATGGCCCCCAGCCTGGCCGAGTCGTGGAGCGTGTCGCCCGACGGGCTCGTCTACGAGTTCGTCCTGCGCAAGGGGACGCGATTCCACACCGGCGATCCGGTGACCGCCGAGGACGTCAAGTTCTCCTTCGAGCGCTACCGCGGCATCTTCGCCAAGCTGCTCAAGGAGCGGGTGGCCGCCGTCGAGACTCCGGACGCCGGGCACGTCCGCTTCCGGCTCAAGCAGCCGTGGCCCGACTTTCTCCTGTACTACGGCACGCCGGCGACGGGCGCCGCCTGGGTCGTTCCCAAGGCGTACGTCGAGAAGGTGGGCGACGAGGCGTTCAAGAAAGCGCCGGTCGGGGCCGGGCCCTATCGATTCGTCTCCTTCACGCCCGGCGTGGAGCTGGTGCTCGAGGCCTTCGACGGCTACTGGCGCAAGACGCCGAGCGTGAAGCGCCTCGTCCTCAAGGCGGTCACGGACTCCGCCACGCGCCTGGCCATGCTCAAGCGCGGTGACGCCGATATCGGCTATGTGTTCGAGGGCGAGCTCGGCGCCGAGGTGCGGCGCACGCCGGGGCTCACGCTGCGGCCGACCCCCTTCGTGAGCACCCACTGGCTCGTCTTCGCCGACCAGTGGGATCCGAAGTCGCCGTGGCACGACCGGCGCGTGCGGCTCGCCGCCAACTACGCCGTCAACCACGAGGCGATGAATCAGGCGGAGACGCTGGGGTTCGCCAAGATCACCGGGAGCATCATCCCCAGCAGCTTCGCGTTCTACTGGCAGCCGCCGCAGTATCCCTACGACCCGGCCCGCGCCCGGCAGCTCCTCGCGGACGCCGGGTATCCGAGCGGCTTCGACGCGGGCGATCTCTGGTGCGACGCCGCCACCAGCGCCTACAGCGAGGTGTTGATCAACGATCTGCAGACGGTCGGGATCCGCGCGCGACTGCGCCCGCTCGAGCGGGCGGGCTTCCTCAAGGCGTACCAGGAAAAGAAGCTCAAGAACATCATCTACGGGCTGAGCGGCATCTTCGGCAACGCGGCCACCCGGATCGAGGCCTTCGTGGCCTCCACCGGCATCTACGCCTACGGCGGCTATCCCGACATCGACGGGCTGTACCGCGAGCAGGTGAGTGAGCTCGACCCCCGCAAGCGCGAGGTGATCCTGCGCCGCATCCAGCAGCTGATGCACGAGAAGGCGATGTACCTGCCGATCTGGCAGTTCGTGCTCCTACAGGGATATGGCCCCCGCGTGGCAGAGTCGGGTCTCGGGCTGATCACCGACTACCCCTGGTCGGCGCCCTACGAGGACGTGAAGCTCAGGGAGAAGTGAGGAGCGCGCTATGGCGGCGAATCGCACGTCCTATGTGTACGTGGGCCTCGCGGGTGAGACCGCCCCCGGCCGGCCCGTCAAGTCCGGCCTCTATCGCATGGCCGTGGGCGATGACCGGTGGGAGCTCGTGACGCGCGGCCTGCCCGAGGCGCCCGCCATCCGGGCCATTGCCCCGCACCCCGGTCACGCCGACACCGTCTACGTCGGCACGCAACGCGGTCCCTACCGCAGCACGGACCACGGGGAGCACTGGGAACGACTCGACGTCGCGGATCACGGCCTGCCGGTGTGGTCGCTGTTGTTCGATCCTCGCGACTCCCGGGTGCTGTACGCGGGCTACGAGAACTGCGAGATCTTTCGGAGCGAAGACGGCGGCGAGCGCTGGCAGCAGCTCCCGGTGACCGTGCGCTTCCCGGAGGTGACCGTGGCCCCCGGGGCGAACCCGGCCAAACGTGTCCTGGAGCTGTCCGCGAATCCCGCCAATCCCGACGAGATCTACGGCGCCATCGAAGTCGGCGGTGTGATCCGCAGTCTCGACGGCGGCGAGCACTGGGACAACGTGAGCCATGGGCAGTACCTCAACGACGACAACGTGGACATGCACGGCGTGCTGGTCGGCCGCTGGCGTCCGGGAACGGTCTTCGCCATCGGCCGCGCCGGCCTGTTCAGCAGCACGGATCAGGGCGGGCACTGGGCCAGCGCGCGCCTGGAGCCGCTGAATCCCCGGGGACAAACCTACTGCCGTGACATCCGCGAGGTCCCGGGTGATCCGAAGACCATCTGGGTGGCCGCCGGTGCGAATTTCCAGAGCGACGTCGGCGTGCTCTTCCGCAGCAAGGACGGCGGTACCAGCTGGACGCGGGTGGACATGGGCGTCAAGCCACGGACCACCATATTTGCCGTCGCCTTCGACGAGCGGCAGCCCAAGCGCATGTACTGTGCGACCAGCGGTGGTGAGGTGTTCGCCAGCGAGGATGGCGGCGAGCGCTGGGCCGAGCGCCCCCTGCCGGAGGGAGCGACGCAGGTCTACGCGATGGGATGTAGCTGAGGACCCTCTCAGGGACCGATCAGCTCGTCGGCGAGCAGGAGGACCGGCCGAGGAATCGTCAGCCCCAGGGTCTGCGCGGTCTTGAGATTGACGATCAGCGCGAATCGACGCGGCGACTCGACGGGCAGATTCGCGGGCCGGGCGCCCTGGAGGATCCGGCCCACGAGCACGGCGGCGTGACGGTACATCTCGGCCTGGTCCGGTCCGTACGCCATGAGCCCGCCGATCTCCACGAACTCCCGCCGCCAGAACATGGACGGCAGGCGGCTCTTGATGGCGAGTGCGACGAGCCGGGCGCGCTCGGCGAACGCCACCGCGGCCGGCAGCACGACGAGCGCCTCGGCGCGCCAGGCCGTCATCGCCGCGAAGGCGGGGTCGAGGTCCTCGCGCCGGCGCATCTCCAGCACGCGAAGCTGGACGCCCAGGGTCCGGGCCGTGCGCTCGGTTTCCTCGACGAGCGGTTTGGAGCTCGCGTTGGCCGGGTTGGTCAGCACGGCGACGCGCGTGACTGACGGCACCGCCTCGCGCAGGAGCTGGAGGCGCTTCGCGGTGGTCCCGGCCTCGTTGAAGCTGAGCCCCGTGATGTTGGCGGCGGGGGGCGCGAGAGTGGGCCCGAGCCCGCTCGCGGCGGGATCGACCGAGAGGCCGACGATCGGGATCGTGGCGGTCGCCTGCTTGGCGGCCAGGATCGCCGACGCGCCCACGACCACGATCACGTCCACCCGGTCGCGAACGAGCCCGCTCGCGAGGTCCGGGAAGTTGACGTCGCCGATGCCGGTCGAGCGGAACTCCAGGGCGAAATCCCGGCCTTCCGTGTAGGCGAGCTCGCGCAGTCCCGCCCGGAACGCCTTGTAGGCCGTGTCGCTCGCGATGACTCCGACCCGGGGGATCTTCCCCGCCGGGCTCTGCGCCCCGGCGGCGAGGGGCGCGGCGAGGAGACCGACGCTCAGGAGCAGGGATGCCGCGAGCCTCGCGGTGGCCAATGTGGGGCGAGCGTAGCGCCGGGCCGGGGGCAAAGCAACGGCAGCTCGAAGGATTTACGCAGCGCTAGGCGCTCGACGCCCGCAAGCGCCGCCAGAGACGCTCGCGCGTGAGCGGCATCTCGGTCACCGCGACGCCTCGCGCGCGGAGCGCGTCGGCCACGGCGTTCGCGATCGCGGCGGGCGCCGGCAGCGTGCCGCCCTCGCCGGCGCCCTTGACGCCGAGCGGGTTGAGCGGCGAGGGGGTGACCACGTGGTGCACCTCGAGGTGCGGCACGTCGTCGGCGCGCGGGAGCGCGTAGTCCATGAGCGTGCCCGTCACGAGCTGCCCCGCGCCGTCGTAGATGACTTCCTCGAGGAACGCGTTCCCGATGCCGTGGGCGATGCCGCCGTGCACCTGTCCCTCGACGATCATCGGGTTGATCATGGTGCCGCAGTCGTCCACGGCGACGTAGCGGAGAATCGTGATGCGCCCGGTGTCGGGATCGACCTCGACGACGGCGGCGTGAGCGCCGCTCGAATACGTCGACTGCGAGACGGGGACGTAGGCCGACGCCTCGAGTCCCGGGTCCATCCCCCCGGGCATCGCATAGCCCGGGCGGGGCGTCGACACAATCGTCGCGATCTCGGCCAGCGTGAGGCCGCGGCCCGGCGCCCCGCGAACGCTGACGCGGCCATCCTCGAGGACCAGGTCCTCGGCCGCGGCCTCGAGCTGGCTCGCCGCCACGGCGAGCGCCTTGGCCCGCACCTCGGCGGTGGCCTGCGCGGCCGACGTCCCGGCGAGCACGGCGACGCGACTCGCGAAGGTGCCCACGCCGTACGGGATGCCCGCGGTATCGCCGGGGACCACCGTCACGCGCTCGAGCGGGAGCGAGAGCCCGTCGGCGACGATCTGCGCCAGGGTCGTCTCGTGCGATTGCCCCTGGCTCGAGGCGCCGGAGAAGACGAAGACCTGGCCGGCCGGATCGACCCGCACGCGAATGCCTTCGTAGGGCCCGAGCCCGGTGTCCTCGACGAAGAGCGCCAAGCCCACGCCGAGCCAGCGCCCCTCGGCGCGCGCCCGCGCTTGCTGGGCGCGCACGCCGTCCCACCCCACCGCCTCGACGAGCCGCCGCAGGCATTCGGGATAGTTGCCGCTGTCGTAGCGGCGCGGGCCGCCGTCCCGCGAGACGAGCCCCACGTCGTAGGGGAACTCGGCCGGCTGGATGAGATTGCGCTCGCGGATCGCCACCCGGTCGAGGCCGAGACGCTCGGCCGCCAGGTCGAGCATCCGCTCCATCACGAAGACGGCCTGCGGGCGCCCCGCCCCTCGCACCGGCGTCACCGGCACCTTGTTCGTGTAGACGGCGGTGAAGGCCACCTCGTAGTGCGGCACGCGATAGGGGCCGGGCACGCTCACCGAGGTGATGAGCGGCACGATGATGCCCCACGACACGAAGGCGCCGCAGTCGTGGACGAACGTGTCGCGCAGCGCCACGATCCGGCCCTCGCGCGAGAGCCCCAGCTCGACCTCGTGCTGCTGGTCGCGCTCCTGGGTGACGGCGAGGAGATGCTCGCGCCGCGTCTCGATGAACCGCACCGGGCGATCGAGCGCGCGCGCGAGGAACGGCACCAGGATGTCCTCGGAATAGAGGATGCCCTTGGGGCCGAACCCGCCGCCGATGTCCTGCGTCACCACGCGCACGGCGTGCTCGGCGAGGCCGAGGAAGCGCGCCAGGAGCCGGCGCAGGATCTGGGGCGACTGCGTCGTCGACCACACCGTCATCTGGCCGAGCCCGGCGTCCCAGCGGGCGGTGATCCCGCGCGTCTCCATCGCCATGCCGGCGCCCCGGTGCAGCGTGAACCGCTCGCGCACGATCACATCGGCCCGGGCCAGCGCGCCCGCGGGATCGCCGACGCGCTGGGTGAAGCGCGCCGCGACGTTTCCCTCGCGATGCACGCGCGAGCCGTCGGCCTCGAGCGCGTCGTCCAGCGACGCGACGGCGGGGAGCGGTTCGTAGTCCACGTGGAGCGCGTCGAGGGCGTCCTGGGCCTGCGCCGCGCTCTCGGCCACGACGAGGGCGACCGGCTGGCCGACGTAGGAGACGATCGCTTGCGGCAGGATCTCCGCGCACGCGGGCGCAACCAGGCTCGCGTGGGGAACGAGGAGGGGGAGCCGCCCGAGCGCCGCCACGTCGGCGGGCACGAGCACGTGCACGACCCCGGGGCACCGCCGGGCCGCCCCGGCGTCGATCTTCACGAGGCGCGCGTGCGCGTGCACGCTCCGGTGGACGGCGACGTGGAGCATCCCCGGGAGTGCCACGTCGGCGACGTACCGTCCGCCTCCCGTGATCAGCCGCGGATCCTCGCGGCGGCGCACGTGCGCGCCGAAGAGCCGCTCGCTCACGCGGCTTCCGCCTCGGTGCGTCGCCTGTCTCCGATCGTCGGCCTCTTCAAGAGCCCCCGGGAGGGGGTTGGCGCGTACGCGACCGCTGTTCCTCTTCGGTGTAATTTGGAGAGTGTGCCCAAGACGATATGTCGACCCACGACCGAACGATACCGGGGGCTCGCCGCGCAGCGCAAGACGAAGACCGTCCCCTTCGCGCCGTCGCCGGCGCACTCAATACGCACCAGCGCCAGGAGGCTCACATGTTTCGGCCGTTCATCGTTAGCAGCATCGGGGTGCTTGCGGTCGCGTTGACCGCAGGGTGCGCACCGCTCGCCGGCGATGCCGGGGACAGGCTCATGGAGTACCAGCTCACCGATCAACTCAGTTCCGATCGTAGCCTCGCCTACGTGATGGCGGGGGTGCGGGGTCACACCGTGTATCTCGACGGCTGGGTCGCGACGCACACGCAGCGCCTGAAGGCCGAGGCGCTCGCGGCCGGCATGCCCGGCATCACCCGGGTGTTCGACAACATCGCCGTTGGCATTTACGAGCGCGACCACTGAGTCCGGGTCGTGACCCTTCCGGTCGCTCCGCGACTGTGGGCGGGCAAGTTCTCGGCGTCCGACCTCACAGCGGTGTCGTGACGACGCGCCCGGTCGCCTCGACGTACCACTGCTCGCTCGGGAACGTCGCGCCGCTGAGCGTCGCGGCCATCCAGTCGGCCATCAGCGTCGGTGGGAAGGGGCCGAGGTTGGCGGCGGGCACGCCGCGAGCGGCGACAGCTCGTCGGCCTCGCCCGCCAGGCACAGGTACGGCGCGCGAATCTTCTCGGCGTGGCGCTCCCACGTCATGCTCCGGCGGAGCTCGTCGAACCGGGCCTCGTCCGTGATGCCCGACATGTACATGAAGCGCGTCTTGAAGGTGGGCGACGCTTCCTCGAAGATCGTGTGGAACCCCGGCTCGTGGCACGCCGAGGCCACCGAGACCGCGCGCAGCCGCGGCTCGTGGGCGGCGGCAATGGTGCCGAAGAACGAGCCGAAGCTGTTGCCGCTGATGCCGATGCGGTCCGGATCGACCTCGGCGCGGGCGGCCAGCCAGTCCACCACTGCCTTCCCGGTGTCGATCCACGCCGCCATGCTGAAGTAGATGCCCAGCACGGGGCTCTCGTACTGGCCGGGCCCGTCCAGCGCCAGCACGGCCAGGCCGCGCGAGAGCCAGCGGTCGCCGTTGAGCGCGACCCCCATCTCCTTGAAGCTGTCCATGCCGGGCAGCGAGACCACCACCGGGAGCCGGCCGCCCCGATAGCCGGGCGGCAGGTGAAACCACGCGGGCAGCGACGCGCCACCCGGCAGGGGGATCCAGGCCGCCTCGACGTGGTGATCGGCGAGGCTGGCGTACCGGGCGAAGCACTCGCGCTTCCGCTCGTTGTAGAAGCGGTTCAGCGCGGTGTTCTCGTCGAGCGGCCACTGCGCGGCGCCCCAGTGGATGGCGGCCATGAAGTAGTTGTCACGCGCGGTCACGAGGGGCTGCTCCTGCTCGGCGGCCTGGGCCCTGGCCTCGCGGCGGCGGGCCACGGCTTCGAAGGCGGGCGACGCGTCGGCCAGCTTGGTGATGCGCTGGCGAAGCGCGGCGAAGTCGGCGTTGGCCTCGGAGCCGCACGGGGCCGAGAGATAGAGTGAGCGCGGCTGGTCCCAGTCCATCCCGACCGCGCGGATCGTGTTGTCGAGGAGCCAGCGCTGTTCCGTCCAGCGGCGTGTGGTCATGGCCGGCCTCCTTTCGGCGCAGCGGCACTATACGTCGGTGCCCGACCGCCATCCAGGAAGAGGAGCCGGCAGCACGAAGGAGTCGCCCTCGGCCGCCGGCGTGACGGGAAAGGAAGGGCACGCCTCGCCGACGGCCGCCTCGACCGCGGCGCTGAGGGCGTCGTCGTCGCGTCCGGGATCGTGGTGGAAGAGCACGAGGTGCCGGACACCCGCCAGGGCGCCGAAGGCCAGCGCGTCGTGCAACGAGCTGTGCCCCCAGCCCACGTGGCTCGGGTACTCCTCGCGCGTGTACTGGGCGTCGTGCACCAGCAGGTCGGCGTCGCGCGCCAGCTCCCAGCCGGAGGTCCACTCGGGCTCCTCCGGGAAGTGCCTGGCCCCCAGGGCCGGCTCGTGGTCGGGAATGTAGGTCAGCACCGCGCCCCCCTCGGCGAGGCGATAGCCGACGGTCGGGCCCGGATGGCAGACGCTCTGGGCCACGACCCGGAACGGTCCGATCTCGACCTCGCCGCAGGGGACGTGGTGGAGCTGAAGCCGGCAGGGCAGGTCGCGAAGCAGCACGGGGAACAGGGGCGGCGAGAGATACCGGCTGAGGCGCGCGTCGAGCGCCAGCGTCGCGCTCGCGGGTCCCCAGACGTGCACCTCCACACTCGGGTTGTAGAGCGGCCCGAAGAACCCGAGCCCCTGGATGTGATCCATGTGCAAGTGGGTGAGCAGGACGTCGACGCGCCGCAGGTCGCGCGGGAGGTCGTTGCCGGCGGCCCGGATGCCGGTGCCGGCGTCGAGCACGAGCGCCGAGCCGTCCTCGCCACGGACGAGCACGCAGGCCGTGTTACCGCCATAGCGCGCCGTCGCGCGCCCCGGCGTCGCCAGGGAGCCGCGGGTGCCGTAGAGCGTGGCCCTCACCGGCCGGCGCGCTCCCAGAACATCACCGCCGCACCGAGCAGGCCACCGGCCTGACCCAGGAGCGGGAACGCGGTCACCTCCACCTCGCGGCGGGCCCCGTCGGCGGTCGTCAGCCACACTTGCGTGTGGGCAGGCCGCCGCGCGCCGAGCGCGATGAAGTTCGGGCGCTCGGCTCGGGGAATCTCGCGCCCGCGCTCGTCCGTCACGCGAACCCTGCGGTCGGCGTCGTCGGCCGTGAGCGGTCCCGTCTCCTGGAACCGCAGTCCGAGCAGGGCCTCGGCGGGCTCGTTGTAGAACAGGACGTCACCCGCCGGCCCGAAGAGGACGATCGGGACCGACAGGTAGCTCGCGAGCTGCCGGGTGAGGATCAGCTCGACCTCTCGTTGCGCCATCGCGAATGCCTCGCTTACCGGGCCAGCAGGATGACGTCAGTGAGGGCGTACTTGCTCCCAGCAAGCCGCCGGCGGCGGTGGGTCAACGAACGCGGTAGCGCTTGAGGGCGTCGGGATCAATGCTGGCCCCCAGCCCGGGCGCATCCGACAGCCGGATCACGCCCGCCTCGAGCGACACGGGGTCGACGACGACGTCCCCGGCCATCTTGAGCGGGCCGACGGCCTCGCAGCCGTCGATGACCGCGTCGCTCACCGCCGCCACCGCCGCCTCGGCCAGCGTGGAGAGTGTGAGGCCGAAGCCGTGGCCGAGCACCACGCGCAGCCCGGCCGCGGCCGCGCACGCGACCATCTCCAGCGTGCGCAGGAGGCCGCCCTGCTTCATCACCTTCAGCTTCACGAGGTCGGCCGCATTGCGGCGGATGATCTCCACCAGCGCGCCGGGGTCCGACACGCTCTCGTCGGCCATGAGCGGGATGCCGATGGCGGCCCGGATGCGGGCGAGCCCGGCGATGTCCGCGCGGGCGATGGGCTGCTCGACGAGGGTCAGCGCGTAGGGCTCGAGCCGCCGGATGAACGACGGCGCCTCAGCCACCGTCAGGCTCTCGTTGAAGTCCACGCGGAGCGCCATCCGGTCGCCGACGGCCGAGCGGACCGCCGCGACCCGCTCGATGCCCGCGTCGGCGGCGCCGGAGACCTTGATCTTCGCCGTGCGGAAGCCGCGCTCGCACCACGCCACCGCCTCCCGCGCGGCCTGCGCGGGCGGGACCGTGCCGATCCAGGCGTTCAACGTGACCACGTCCTTCACGCGTCCGCCGAGCAGCGAGTGGACGGGGATGCCGAGGGCGCGTGCCTTGAGGTCGAGGAGCGCCATCTCGACCGCCGCGTTCGCCTCGGACATCCCGCCCGCCGCCCGGTCCATTCGGGCCAGCACGGCGTGAACGTTGAAAGCGTCGGCGCCGGCCAGCACCGGAGCCAGACGGCCCACGGTCACGTATACGTCGTCGGCCGACACCGGGGAGTAGCCGGGCGTAGGGTCGACGTTGCCCCAGCCCTCGACGCCGGTGTCCGTCGCCACCCGAACGAGCAGGCTGCGCTGGACGGCCGTGGTGCCGTGCACGCCGTGGACCGGCGCGCGGAACGGCACCTCGACGAGAATGGGCTCGACGGCGGTGATACGCACGGGGCCGAGCATCGCCCCGGCGAGCAGGGCCGTCAAGGCCGGCCTGCCGCACCTCGGGAATGAGACTATCGTCCGGGCGGCTCGCGCAACGCTGCCAGCAGCGCGCGAACACCCGCCTCGATCAGACCGACTCCAGCCGGCGCCTCGGGCCCTTCGGCCGCGCGCAAGCGCATCGCCACACCGAGCCGTTCGATCGCGAGGCGCTCCGGCCACGCCGGGTCCACCGTCTTGGGCTCCTGGGCGGCCTGCAGCGCCTTGACGGTCGCCTCGCACTGCTGGGCGTCGAGGATCGCCAGGGGCGTGTGGCAGTACGCGCACACCGCATCGCGATCGACGCTGACCGGCGCGCCGCAGTTCGAGCAATTGACCTCGCGCATGCTTTCCCGCAGCTTCGCGATCTCCGGCAGGCTGAGGCGGCGCACGAAGTTCTTCTCCCGCAGGAACTGGAAGAACGTGATGTAGTGCCCGTGGTCGGCCGGGCAGCGCAGATACTGGAACGGCGTGTCGCGCTGCTGGTCGTGCGCGTCGACCAGCGCGGCGGCGCAGCGTGGACAGCGACCGGTGTTCGACGGCGACGCAGTGGTGCCGGCGGCCGCGAACCGTTCGAAGATCCGCAGCGTCGAGCCGGGCGTCAGCTGCAGGCTCTGCAGGCCGTCGAACCAGATGCCCCGACATGCCTGACACAGCTCGATGGCGATCGGGCGACCATAGTGGCCCTCGAAGCTCTCTTCGGCCATGGCGGCTCGGCACACCGGGCACTGCATCCGCCTATCATAGCCGCCGCGCCGCCGGAGACCGCGTCTGAGTGGAGGAGTGGCGCCGCTCGCAGGCGCCTATACAACCCTTCACGTTGCGCTAAGCTCTGCAGGGTGAGCAGATGTTCGCTCGTCCTCGCTTGCGCGCTCCTCGCCGCGTGCGCGACCGGCCCCGCGGCCCCCGGCGGCCAGGAGGGCACGCCGAACGTCGAGCCCGTCGCGCCCCGGGACCTTGGCGGGGGCCCGCGCGAGGAGATCACGATCAATGTGCTCGCGCGCAACGACTGGACCAGCTCCGGCGTTCTCGTGCGCAAGGGCGTGGCCTACCGCGTCGCCGCCAGCGGGGACTGGCACATGGGCGGCTTCTGCGGCCGCTCGGGTCCGAGCGGCCGGGGCTCGAACACGGGCCTCTGCTTTTCGTTCATCCCGCCCTTCATCATCCCCGCGCTGGAAGTCGGCACGCTGATCGGCAGGATCGGCGAGGAGGGCAAGCCCTTCCTGGTCGGCGATCGTGTCGAGTTCGAGGCCGACCGCGACGGCGTGCTCTACTTCCGCGCCAACGATCCGGTGCTGTTCGACAACACCGGATACGTGACGGCCAAGACCGGCCTGGCGGGGCCCGCGGCGCCTCCGCCGACGGTGGCGTCCACGCTACCCCCGCGGGCCGGGGAGACTTCCACGCCCGCGGCTCCGGCGCCTCTCGCGCCCGCGCCGAGCGCCAACGCGCAGCACTGGGCGGTGGTGATCGGCGTCTCGACCTATGCGGACAGCCGGATCCCGACGCTGCGCTATGCGGCCGCCGACGCCCAGGCCTTCTACGACTGGCTCGTCTCTGCCACGGGAGGACGCTACGCGCCGGCGCATGTCCGGTTGCTGCTCAACGAGAACGCCACGGCGGCCAACATCAAGGAGTCGCTGTTCAGCTGGCTGAAGCAGGCCATCGAAGAAGACGTCGTGGTGATCTACTTCGCGGGGCACGGATCGCCCGACTCGCCCGACACGCCGCAGAACCTCTACCTTCTGCCGCACGACAGCCGCTACGATGCCATCTCCTCGACCGGCTTTCCGATGTGGGACGTCGAGACCGCCCTGAAGCGCTTCGTCAAGGCCAAGCGCGTGGTGGTCGTGGCCGACGCGTGCCATTCCGGGGGCGTCGGCGCCGGGTTCGACGTCGCGCGCCGCGCGGTCGGGGAGCAGCCCAATCGCATCTCCGCCGCGCTGCAGGGGCTGGCCTCGGTGGGCGACGGCATCGCCGTGCTCAGCGCATCGGACGATCGCCAGCAGTCGGTGGAGGGCGCCAAGTTCGGCGGCGGCCACGGCGTGTTCACGCACTACGTGCTGGAGGGGCTCAAGGGCGGCGCCGACTACAATCACGACGGCGTGGTGACGCTCGGCGAGCTGATTCCCTATCTCTCCGAGAACGTGCGCCGCCAGACCCTCAACGCGCAGAGCCCCACGGTCGCGGGACGGTTCGATCCGGCGCTCTCGCTCGGCCGCTGATGAGCGGAGCCTGTGAGCCCCTCCGGGATGTCATGCTTCCGGTTACGGAAGCATTGATGACGTCGTGGAGCACGGGCGGCTGGGCTATCGGGTCCTTGCTCCTGTCGACCGAGGCGCTCATCATGGAGATGGCGGGGAGTCCTAGAACATGCAGATCCGCGGTTTCACATGGTTGATCCTTGCCCTCGCCACCGTGGTCCTTCTGAGCACGGCTGGCCAGATCGTCGGTTTCTACACCGACTGGCTCTGGTTCCGCGAGGTGCAATTCACGCCGGTCTTCGTCACCGTACTCCGTACGCAGATCCTTCTCGGCTTGGTCACGGGCGTCGCCTTCTTCGTGATCCTGTACGGCAATGTGGCTCTTGCCTGGCGGCTCGCTCCGCGTGAAACCCTCGTGGTGGCGGACGACGTCCTCGGACTGCCAAGTCCAGAGATCCTGGAGCCGTACCTCCGCAACCTGACGTTACCAGCGAGCATCGTGCTGGCTCTCATAGCCGGCTGGCTGGGGACGGGCCGATGGGAGCTGGTCCTGAAGGCTCTGAATCCAACGCCGTTCGGCGTTCGCGACCCGCTCTTCGACCAGGATGTGGCCTTTTACGTATTCCGGCTCCCGCTCTGGAGCTCCCTCTATGGTTGGTTGATGGGAGTCCTCATCCTGTCTGCCCTGGCCACCATCGCCGTGTCCTTCTGCACCCGGGGCATTCAGGTCTCGCCCGATGCGGTCTCGATCTCCCGACGGACCCGGGGCCATCTCCTGTCCCTGGCGGCCCTCCTGCTTCTCCTGAAGGCCGCCGGGTACCGGCTGGCCATGTTCGACCTCCTCTTCTCCCAGCGGGGTGTCGCCTTCGGCGCTGGCTATTCGGACGTCAACGCCCAGCTCCCCATCTTGAAGGCCCTCGTGGTGTTGGCCAGCCTGGTCGCTGTCCTGTGCCTGGTCACAATCCGTCTCCGAAGCTGGCGCCCGCTGTTGGGGGGCGTCGCCGCGCTCGTGGGCGTGGCGATGCTGGGCGGGGTCGCGTATCCGGGGCTGATCCAGCGATACCAGGTATCCCCGAACGAGATCGTCAAGGAGAAGCCGTACATCGACTTCAACATCCATTACACTCGCCTGGCCTACGGCCTGGACAACATCGAGGAGCGGGAGTTCCCGGCCGAGGAGACGCTGACGCTTCAGGACCTCCGCAAGAACGATGCGACCATCAAGAATATCCGCTTGTGGGATACCCGGCCTCTGCTTGCCACCTACAGCCAGCTCCAGGAAATCCGGACCTATTACAAGTTCACCGATATCGACATCGATCGCTACTCGATCAACGGAGAGTACCGGCAGGTGACCCTGTCCTCGCGGGAACTCTCCTCGAAGGATCTGCCGAGCCGGATCTGGATCAACGAGCGATTGACGTATACGCACGGCTACGGCGCCGTGGTAAGTCCGGTGAACCGGGTGACGCGCGAGGGACTCCCCGAATTCTGGATCAAGGACATCCCCCCCGTAGCCTCCAGCGATCTCCGGATCTCTCGCCCGGAGCTCTACTTCAGCGAACTGGCCACGGACTATGTCTTCGCGAAGACTCGAGCCAAGGAATTCGACTACCCGGCGGGGAACCAGAACGTCTACACCACCTACGAGGGGCAGGGCGGGATTCCGCTGGGGTCATTCTGGCGTAAGGCTTTGTTCGCGGCGTACCTGGGGGACATCAAACTCCTTCTCTCTAACGACCTCACTGCCGAGAGCCGGCTGCTGATCTACCGGAATATCCGGGAGCGGGTCCAGCGCATCGCTCCGTTTTTCCGGTACGACAACGATCCTTACATGGTGATCTCGGCGGCGGGGCGCATTGTCTGGCTCCTGGATGGCTACACGGTCTCCGACCGGTTCCCGTACTCGGCGCCGACGCGAGGCCTGGGCAACTACGTGCGCAACGCCGTCAAAGTGACCGTGGACGCCTACGACGGAACGGTGCATTTCTATGTCGCAGATCCAGCGGATCCCCTGATCCGTACGACCGCGCAGATCTTCCCCGGGCTACTCCAGCCGCTTGACGCCATGCCGGCCGATCTCCGCGCCCATATCCGCTACCCCGAGGGGTTGTTCCGGGTTCAGGCAGAGATGTACGCCGTCTACCACATGCGCGACACCCAGGTGTTCTACAACAAGGAGGACCTCTGGAGCGTGCCGGTCCGCGCCGTGGATGGGCAGGAACGGGCCATGGAACCCTACTACATCATCTTGCGTCTGCCCGGGGAACCGAAGGAGGAGTTCGTTCTCCTGATTCCCTTCAATCCTAGTAAGAAGGACAACCTGTCGGCGTGGCTGGCGGCCCGGAGCGATCCGCCCCACTATGGCAAGCTTGTCGTCTACAACTTCCCGAAGCAGAAACTGATCTACGGACCCCGGCAGATCGAGGCACGGATCGACCAGGACTCGTTTATCTCCCAGCAGCTCTCCCTCTGGAACCAGCGGGGCTCGCAGGTGATCCGAGGGAATCTCCTCGTCGTTCCCATCGAGCGTTCCCTCGTGTATGTGGAGCCGCTCTACATCGCCGCTGAGAAGGGGCAGCTCCCGGAGCTGAAGCGCGTGATCGTCGGCTTCGGAGACCGGATTGCCATGGAGGAGACTCTGGAGGGCGCGATGGCTCGGGTATTCGGTGGGTCGGCGCCGCGGGCCGGCGCCGAGGTGGCGCCGAGTCCATCCGTGGGAGCCGCGGGTTCGGTGAAGACACTGCTGGATGACGCGGCCTCCGTCCTCACGCGTGCCAACGAAGAGCTACGCCGCTTGAACGAGCTGTTGCAGCGCCTTCGGGAAGCGAGCGGGCGCCAGGGGCCCGGGCGGTAATCCCGGTGTACGAAAGCGCTCCGTGCCGCACCCACAAAGTGGGTATGCCTAGACCCGACGTGGGCATTCGTTTGTCGGGCTGAGCCGGGGCGCTCGAGGAGCCCATCCGGCTGCCGTCAAATCATGCCGAAATGCCGAAGCGCCTCTTCGATCGCCTCACGCTTGTCGGACGGGCACGGCTCGATGTCACGGTGCCGACGGGCTCGGTTCGCCCCACTCAGCGTCGGTACGCCGTAAACCTCCTTGACATGAGCGATCCACCCTGGCTTCGGGATGAAGCCGTGGTGACGCTGCACGAACTTCTGAATCTCGGCGCGCGTGGCCATTTCATCCCCTCCCGAGCAGTGTGCGCGTCAGTCGGTGTTTGACCATTATGCGACGGAGTTGCTGGAGCGGGGCGAGGAGATCCGCGATCTGCTGGACCACGAGTCGGTGGCCACGACGCCGTTGACGCGCGGCGCTCACGTGGGTGAGAAGGCGTACACGCGTACTGGAAACACGTAGAAGTAAAAACGCGCGCCGGAGAAGGCCTGTAAGCCGGGTTCTGTTCCCCGGTGTGACCCGGGGCGACGATCATTTCTCTAGGACGCCGGTTGCCCGGCGTCTCCAGCGGCCTGACCCGAGAGCCCGGGCGGGCCACCCGATTGCTCTCCTATTTGGCCTTGCTCCAGGTGGGGTTTACCAAGCCGACGCGGTCACCCGCGCCGCTGGTGAGCTCTTACCTCACCGTTTCACCCTTACCGCTCTTGCGAGCGGCGGTCTCCTCTCTGTGGCACTGTCCGTGGGGTTGCCCCCCCTGGGAGTTACCCAGCACCCTGCCCTGTGGAGCCCGGACTTTCCTCCCGCCGCGTTGCCGCGGCCGGCGATCGCCCAGCCTTCTCCGACGCGCACGTCGATTATACCGCCGCCGGTCGCGCCCCCTCAGCCGCGCGAGGAGACGAGGCGGCCGCGAGCGCCGTCCCAGCGCCAGAGCGGGCGGCCCTCCACCAGGCGCACGCCGCCGAGCCAGGTGTCGATCGGGCGGACGTCGAGCCAGTCGCGGTCGCCGGCGACGACGTCGCGGCCGAGCTGGGTGATCTCCAGCTCCGCGCGCATCACGTCGCCGCCGAACACGCGCAGCAGCGGATCGAGACCGCGCACGGCGGCGGCGAACTGCAGGTCGCCCATCCCGTGGCGGCGCACGCGCGGGTGGCCGCTCACCTCGCGGAACAGCTCGCCGAAGTCGCGGGGGCCGCGACGCAGGACGGCCAGCGCGGCCGTCTCGACCTCGTTGAGGCCGTTGACGACCGACGGGTAGCGGCCGAGGTGGCAGCGGAACGCGCTGCGCACGAAGGGCAGCGCGGCGTCCTCGCGGTCCACGAACGGCGCGCTGTCGAGCGGGTCGGCGCTGGCGTAGGCGGCCCACGCGCGGCGGCCGATGGCCAGTGTCTCCTCGCTCACCGGCATCCGCTCGGCGAAGAGCGCGGCCAGGCGCCCGGGCTCGAGCGCGCCCAGCCCCTTGACGTCGTCGGTGACCGGATAGACGAGGGTCAGCCGCGCGTCGGGGGCGTGGTGCTCGAACCACGCCAGGATGTGCCAGACGTTCACCGCGCAGAAGAGGTCCTGCTCGAACCACAGCACGACCTCGTCGTGCCCGCGCGCCGCCGCGAGCCCGTCCGCCTGCTCGCGCGCGCTCCGCACGTACGCCGCGCGGTCGATCGTGAGCCGGGCGGCCAGGAACGCCGCCCGGGCCTCGAGCGCGGGGGCGGCATCGCCGTTGGCCGTCACCGGGCCCTCGACGAGGATGTCGCGCCACACCAGGCGCTCGCCGCCGATGTCCGCGCGCGCGAAGACGCTCAGCGTGGCGTCCCCGTTCAGAACGTGGAGCATGCCGGGCTAGTCCCGCCGGCCGCGCGGGTGACTGAGGAGCTCGTCGCGCTTGGCGGTGACCTGGCGGACGAGCTCGGGATAGGACGAGCGGCGGATGACCCGGTCGAACTGGGCGCGGTAGTTGCCGATCAGGCTGATGCCGTCGATGGCCACGTCGTACACGTACCAGCGCTCGCCGCGCCGGACCAGGTGGGCGTCCACGATCGCCTCCCGCCCCTTGCTACCGCTCACGCGCGCGCGCACGTCGGCGCGGTCGCCTTCGATCAGCTCGCCGAGGTAACGGATCCGTATCTCGCCGCCGCCGATCGTGTCCACCTGCGCCAGGTAGGTCGCCTCCAGCAGCTCGGCGAACAGCCGCGTGAAGTCCTCCCGCTCGAGCGGGGTGCGCGCCTCCCAGTGGCGGCCCAGCGCCTCGTGGGCGGCCTCCTGGGCGCCGAAGATCTGGAAGGCGAGCCGGCGCAGGGAGGCCTGCATGGCGCCGAGCGTGTCCTTCTCGCGGGACGAGACGTCGCGGATGAGGCGGGCCACCTCGTCGGTGTAGCGCTGCATGTCCTCGGTGGGCGACTGGGCGCGGGCGGGCACGGCGGCGAGGACGACCGCCGCGACGACGGCGGCGAGCGCGCCGCGCCGGGGCCGCCTCACGGCTTCTTCGGGGTGACGCGGGTGAGCGGCATCGCGCCCTCCAGCTCGCCCTTCATCACCGGGTGCTGGTTGCCGCCGACCGAGCGCGACTTCTGCGTGACCTGCTGCTCGATGTACTCGTAGAGCTCCTGCAGCGAGACGATCCCGTCGTGGTTGGCGTCGGCGGCGCCGGTCAGCCCCTGCACGAGGTAGTACGTGAAGATGCCGTGGCCGAGCTCGCCCAGCTCGATCGAGACCTCGGCCGGGCGCGACGCGGTGATGATGGCCCGCCCCTTCGAGCGGGTGAGGCGCTCGAGGAAGAGATCGTCCACGGTGGTCGCCCGCGTCTTCATCGAGGCGAACGTGCGGCCGCCGGCGGCGCCGCTGTAACAGGCGTCGATGAAGGCCACCACGCGCTCGGCCTCGATGCGCTCGAAGATCGTCTTGATCTCGTCCATCGGCAGCGCGGTGGAGTAGAGGTCGTCGGGGTCGGCGTCCACCGGGATCAGGTACTTGGCCAGCCCGTCGCGCTCGGCGCCGCGCAGGTCGGCCTCGGGCGCGCCGTGGCCGGCGTAGAAGATCACGACGGTGTCCTGCTTGCGCGCCGAGCGCGCCAGGAAGGTGCCGAGCGCGTAGCGGATGTTGCGCAGCGTCGGCTTGCGCTCGGCGGTGTCGGTCAGGAGCATCACGTGGTCTTTGCGGAAGCCGCCGGGGCCGATCAGCGTGCGATAGACGGCCTCCGCGTCGGCCACCGTGTAGCGCAGCGAGGGGATCGCCGCGCTCTGGTAGCGGCCGGCCCCGATGACCACCGCCCACTGCTCGCGCACCACCGGCGCCGCCGGCGCGGCCGGCGCGCTCGGTGTCCGGATCACCGTGCGCACGTCCTGGCGGGTGGTGCCGTCGGGCTCGGTCGCCAGCACGCCGAGCGTGTTCGCGCCCTCGGCGAACGTCACCGGGACGCTGACGACGAGCGACTTCGGCGCGCCGCTCTCGCTCTGGCGGTGCACCTCGGCGCCGTTGAGCGTCACCACGATCCGCGCCACGCCCTTGCCCGAGCTGGCGACCGCCGTCACGATACCCGTCGCCTCGCTCACCGTCGCCTGGTCGGCGGGCTGGCGGAAGGCGACGACGAGGGGCTCGGGCGGCTCGGCGGCGCCGGCAGTCGCGGTGGTGGTCGCCACCCGTTTGAACTGCAGCGCCCGGTCCTTGGCCTCGAACGCGAAGCGGAAGACGCCGCGCAGCGAGCCGTCGGCGTGCAGCGTCAGCGTCCCCCGCGAGGCGAACGACGTGTTGTAGCGCAGGGTGACCTGGTCGCCGGTGGTGTCGATGATGACGGGCACCGGGGTGAGGTCGGCGTCGGACACGCCCGAGCGCGCCTCGACGACCCAGCGCTCGCCCTCGCGGCGGATGGTGTCGATGATCAGCACGCGGGCGGAGATGGTGAAGTCGAGCTCGCCTTCCCAGCGCCCCCTGAGCAGGCGCGGCAGCGCCGTCGCCAGGTCGGACTCCGACGAGGGCGCCAGCGGCGGGGGCACCGGCGCGGCGGGCGCCGCCGCCGCGCCGCCGCCGGGCGCGCGCGTGGCCGGGGCGGGCGCCGCCGCCGCACGGGCGGCGCGGTCGAGGGCGGTGGAGGGCGCGGTGGCGTCGCGCGTGACGCGCTTGAGCTCGATCGGCCGGTCCTCCGTCTCGTTGGGCAGGCGGAACGTCCCCCGCAGGCGGCTGTCGCCCTGCAGGGTGAGGACGACGGAGGACGCCAGCGGCGTCACGAACCGCAGCGTGAGGCCGGCCGGCGTGCGCTCCACCACCGCGTTCACGCTGGTGAGGTAGAGGTTGGTGGTGCCGTACTCGGCGTCGGCGACCAGCGCGTTGTCCTTGCGCCCGACGGAGTGGACGACCATGGTGCGCTCGGGAAACGTCAGGTCCACCTCGCCCTCCCAGCGGCCGACGAGGCGCGCTGGGTCGTCGGGGCCGAACGCGGGCGAGGCAGGAGCGAGGACGTCGGACAGGTTCGCGCAGCCGGCCAGGACCAGCGCGATCAGGGCGGCCCACTCGAGGCGCAGTCCTCGCATTCGGTCCTCGACGGGGACGGCCCCGGCTACGGCAGGTTGGCGATGGCGCGCGCGGCGCCGGTGAGCTCGAGCACGTGCAGCCCGGTGTTGGCGCGATCCACGATGTAGACGTAGCCGCGGTCGTCCACCTCGAGGTTGTTGGTCTGCACGGCGGTCTTGCAGCGCTCGACGCCGCCGACCTTCACGCAGCGCGTATCCGTGTTCGGCGTCACCGCCGGGACGAAGAACGCCGCCTCGCGCGGATGGAACGGGTCGCGGATGTCCACCGCCCGCACGCCGGCGTTGAAGTAGGCGAGGAACACGAGGCGCCCGTAGTAGATCGGCGTGAACGACTCGTTGGAGGAGTGCGGGCCGAAGCGGCCGCCCCGCCGGCAGAAGTCGCCCTCCGGCACCTCGAACGTCGAGAGCGCCTGCGGGCGCGCCGGGTGGGTGATGTCCACCAGGAAGGTGAGCTGCCGGATCTCCTGGCACTCGTTGCGGAGGGATTCCGACACGAGCACGACGACGTCGCGCGTGCGCCCCAGCGTGTTGCCGGCGTGGTCGGCCACCGGGATGCCCAGCACGGGGAAGCTCGTGTGGCCGCCCCAGTCGGGGCTCAGCACGAGGCGGCCGATCTCGGGATAGGCGAGGTTCTCGCGCGTCGGCGCGAAGCGGTCGGCGCCGGCGGGGTTGCCCTCGAGCAGCTTGCCGCGGTCCACGATCTGCAGCACGCCCTTCGCCCCGGTGCCGTAGGCGAAGTAGACGCGGTCGCGATACGAGATCGGGCCGTGCACGCCCTCGGGCGCCTCGCCGGTCGAGCCGGGCTCCTGGCCGGCCAGGCCGAAGTCGCGGATGAGCCTCGGGTGCGCGGGGTCGCCGAGGTTGTAGATCTTGGTCATGCGGTTGGTGCGCCACCCCTGCGGGCGCCCGTCGGAGACGAGGTAGGCGATGCCGCTGGCGCACTCCCACCAGTTCTTGTGCGTCTCGCCGAGGCCGGCGATGACGGTGGTCACGAGCGCGGGACGCGCGGGATCGGTCACGTCCCAGACCTCGTGCGCCTCGCGGCCGCGCGTGCGCAGCAGGTAGGTGCGCCCGCGCGTGGCCCGCGGCAGCTCGTCGCCCGAGCAGACGCGCACCATCGCAGCGCCGCCGGCCTCGGCCTCGCCGGGCGCGCCGGGGATGTGGTGCAGGTACTTCGGCGCGCGCGGGTCGGTGACGTCGAGGATGGACGTGCCGTTGAGCTCGCTCCGCCCGGTGAGGGGGTTGAGCTTCGTCCCGCCGTGATGGCCGATGTAGGCGATGAACCGGTCGCCCTGCTTGACGACCAGCGGCTGGTACGCCGAGCGGGCCTGCAGATCGTGCTGCCCGACCAGCCGCATGTCGTGGCTCTCGGGCGACTGGGCGGCGGCGGGCGCGGCGGCGAGGGCGAGCACGAGCGTGAGGACCAGGCGGCGGAGCGTCATGGCGGGGATTGTAGCGTGGCGATGGCGCCGCGGGCGAGCGCGTCCACCCGGTCGTTCAGGGGGTCGCCGCTGTGGCCCTTGACCTTGTGCCAGACGACGTCGTGCCGGCGCGTCTGCGCGAGCAACCGCTCCCACAGGTCGCGGTTGGTGACGGGCTTCTTCCCCGCGCCCAGCCAGCCGTTGGCTTCCCACTTCTCCCACCAGCGGTCCCGGAAGCAGTTCATCACGTAGGCGCTGTCGGTGTGCAGGCGCACGCTGCGGCGGCCGGGAATGGCCGCCAGCCCTTCGATGGCGGCGAGGAGCTCCATGCGCTGGTTGGTGGTGTGGCGCTCGGCGCCGCTGACGACGCGCTCGCCGCCGTCGTCGAGGATGATGGCAGCCCAGCCGCCGGGGCCGGGATTGCCGCTGCACGCTCCGTCGGTGTAGACGACGACCTCGCGGGGGACCGGCGCTACTCCTGCCAGTGAAGGTACCGGCCGCAGCTCTCGCAGCGCATCATCGCGGTCATCGCCGATTTCAGCTCCTGGATGGCCTGGGGCCGGATGGTGACACGGCAGCCGCCGCAGATCATCGTCGCGCCGACGGCCGCCACCGCCACGCCGTTGCGCGCCTTCAGCAGCCGCTCGTAGTCGGACAGCAGGCCGGCCGGCACGTCGCGGGCGCGGCCGTGGCGCTCGGCGCGCACGCCGGTCAGCTCCTGCTCGACGGCCTCGAGCTTGCGGCGCACGACCGCGTCGTCCTGGCGGGCCTGCTCCTCGCGCGTCTTGAAGCGCGTCTCGGCCTCGCGCACCTCGACGTTGAGGCGCTCCTGCAGCTCCATCAGGGCGAGGATCTCCTCCTCGGTCTTGCCCTTCTCCTGCTTGGACTCCTCGATCTCGAGCAGGGCCGCCGAGTATTCCTTGTTCGTCTTCACCTCGTAGAGCCGCCCCTCCAGCTTGGCCCGCTTGACGGCGACGACTTCCAGGTCCTTTTCCTTCGCGCGGAGCTCCTTGCGGGTGGCGTCCCCGCGCACCTTGAGGGTCTCCAGCTGCTTGCGGGCCTCGGCGAGGGCGGTCTGGATGCTCTCGATCTGCTTGGGGAGGCGCGCCGCCTCCGCCTCGAGGGCGGCGATGCGGGCGTCGTACGCCTGAAGGTCGATCAGGGTCTGCAGCTGAGGATCCACGTCGTCTCCATCGTGGTGGTGGGCCCACCTGGACTCGAACCAAGACCTGACCGGTTATGAGCCGGCTGCTCTGCCATTGAGCTATGGGCCCTGTTGACCATCGTCGTTCAGGACTCGAGGAAGCTCCGGAGCTTCTTGGAGCGCGAGGGGTGGCGGAGCTTGCGCAGCGCCTTGGCCTCGATCTGCCGGATGCGCTCGCGGGTGACGGCGAAGTCCTGCCCGACCTCCTCGAGCGTGTGCTCGCAGCCGTCGGACAGGCCGAAGCGCAGCCGCAGCACCTTCTCCTCGCGCGGCGTGAGCGTGTTGAGCACCTTGTTCGTCTGCTCCCGCAGCGACAGGCTGATGATCGACTCCACCGGCGACACGACCTGCTTGTCCTCGATGAAATCGCCGAGGTGGCTGTCTTCCTCTTCTCCGATCGGTGTCTCGAGTGAAATTGGTTCT
>JBGQFW010000036.1:0-36537 GCA_041497115.1 Methylomirabilia bacterium | reverse complement strand
GCTCCTCGGCGCGCTGAGCGTAGCGGTAGAGCGCGTCGATGTCGGGCGTCTCGGTGGGGCCGACGAAGTTCTTGATGGCGAGGCCGAACTGCACAGGCATCGCGGCTATCCCAGGAAGCGGCGCTCGGGATCGAGGGCGCGCAGCATCTCGAGCTCGTCGTCGGTCGGCGGCTCGGTCGTCGTGACCTCGGCGGCCAGCAGCAGCTCGAAGCCGGTGTTCTCGCGCACCTGCGCGAGAGTGACGCCCGGATGGAGCGCCTCGACCCGCATGAGCTTGTGCTCGGCGTCGAAGCCCAGGATACCGAGCGTGGTCACCACGCGCGAGACGCCGCCGAAGAGCAGGCCGGCGCGCCGGCGGGCGCCGTCGCCGTCGAGCCAGGACGGGCTCGTGACGAAGTCCACCTTCTCGACGAACCGGCGCTTCTCGTGCGCCGTCAGGATGATCACCTCGCGGCAGAGCGAGGCGATGTCATTGGCGCCGCCGGTGCCGGGCAGCCGCACCTTCGGCTTCCAGTAGTCGGAGCCGACGACGCTGGTGTTGATGTTGCCGTGCATGTCGATCTGGGCGCCGCCCATGAAGCCGTAGTCGAGGAAGCCGCGCTGGGCGAAGAGGAACGTGTCGGTGATGCCGGGCAGCATCTGGGCTCGATGAGCGGCACGCATCTCGTTGGTGGAGATCGGCAGCCGCCCCGGCCTGATCTGCGGGCCGATGATCCCGCCCTCGATCACCATCGTCAGCCGCGGCGCGTGGCGCTGCTGGGCCAGCGCGGCGGCCAGCAGCGGCACGCCGACGCCCGCGAACACCGTCGTGTCGTCCTTCAACTGGCGCGAGCCCATCACCGCCAGCAGCTCCGACGGCGTGACCGCGGCGCTCACAGTCCCGGAACCAGCTCGCGGGCGGCGTCCTGGGCGCGCTTGAGGCGCTCGCCGCCGAACAGCGCCAGGTAATCCTCGAAGGTCGCCGGCGCGTGCACGTAGCGCGCGAGGTAGTCGCCGACGGCAACCTCGACACCGCGGGCGTCGATGTCAGCCGTGTATTCGGCAAAGTGCTCGAAGTCGGCGTGGTAGCGCCCCCACACCTCGTGGGGATACGAGCCGAACGGCTGCAGCACGAGGGCGTCCACCAGGAATCCCGGAATCACCGTCCGGTCCGGTCGCCGCCGGATCTCGTCCTCCGTCACCAGCTCCTCCGTCGTCACCACCACCGTCGTCGCCGCCCGCGCCATGTCGGCGTCCATGTGCGGGTAGCCGTCGATCTGGCAGTTGCCGAAGCGATCGGCGCGGCTCACGTGCAGCAGCGCCACGTCGGGAAACAGGGCGGGCACCGCCGCCAGCGTCTCACCGGTGTAGGGGTCTTGCAGCGTCTTCACCCCGCCCACGCCCATGAGGTCCGAGCCCAGCATGGTCAGCGATGGCAGGAACGGCACGCCCATGCCGGCCGCGCGGAAGCGCAGGCCGAAGGCCAGGTGGCTCCACTCCTCGAGCGCCACCCGGCCGCTCTCGACGTAGTGGCGCATGACCTTCGACACGCCCCACGGCAGACCGATGGACATCCACGCGGTGACGACGCGATGCACGGCGCCGGCGGCCATCATCAGCTCGCCCTCGGTGCACATGAGGTTGCGGGAGAGCGTCAGCCCGGTCGGGCGACGGCGGAGAATCTCTCGCACCAGCGCCATCGGCGTGCGGGTAAACAGGCAGCCGCCGGCGACGATGTGATCGCCGTCCTTCACGCGGCCGGCGGCGTCCTCGAGCGAGGTGAGCTTCTCGCCCGCCGACTTGGGCTTGGCCTCCAGCCGCCGGCGGGCGGCGACGAAGTCGTACTCGGCCGGGTTCAGGTCAGGATCTCCCAGCTCTGCTGATAGCGATCGAGCTCGCGCTGCGTCTTGGGATCCATCGGATGCTCGCGCTCCGGCACGTCCACCTTCTTGTCCTCGCCGCAGAGCGCGGTGGTGAAGTAGCGCTGGCCGGTGTCGTTGGCCATCGTCACGATGGACGCCAGCTCGGGATGGCGCGCGGCCAGCTTTAGCGCGGCGGCCACGTTGCAGCCGGTGGAGATGCCGCAGAAGATCCCTTCCTCGGCGGCGAGGCGGCGCGCCATCACCAGGCTCTCGTCGGTGGTCGTGGTGATGACGCCGGACAGCTGGGCGACGTCGAGGTTGTCGGGGATGAAGCCGTCGCCGATCCCCTCGATGCCGTGCGGCCCCCACTCGCGCCGGGCCAGCAGCGCGCACTCCTCGGGCTCGACCGCGTAGAGGCGCACGCGCGCGTCGCGCTCGCGCAGGAAGCGGCCCACGCCGGTCAGCGTGCCGCCGCTGCCCTGCGAGGCGACGAACGCGCCCACCACACCGCCCGCCTGCTCCCAGATCTCGGGGCCGGTCGTGCGGTAGTGGGCCTCGACGTTGTCGGCGTTGTCGAACTGGCCGGGCACCCAGTAGCCGGCGGGATCGCCCGCGCGGATCTTGGCGAGGCGCTCGAGCGAGAGGTCCACGTCGCTCTCGCCGCCCGGCGTGAACACCAGGTCGGCGCCGTAGGCGCGCATGATCTTCTTGCGCTCCTCGCTCATCCCCTCGGGCATCACGATCGTGCAGCGATAGCCCTTCACGGCGGCGACGAACGCGCAGGCGATGCCGGCGTTGCCCGTCGAGCACTCCAGCACGCGCATGCCGGGCTTGAGATCGCCGCGCGCCTCGGCGCGCTCGAACATCCAGAGGTAGATGCGGTCCTTGAGGCTGCCGCTGGGGCCGAACCACTCGATCTTCAGATAGACGGCGGGGGTGATCCCGGCCGTCACGCGGTTGAGCTTCACGAGCGGCGTGCGCCCGACGGCGGCGGCGATCGAGGGCAGCGCGGTGCGATAGGCGTCCCAGCGGACCGTCATGAGGACCGGATTGTACCTTAGGGGATGGAGAGGCGCCCCTGGAGCACCGGGACGACGCCGCCGCCCACGCCGATGTCGCTCGCCGCGCCGTCGCGCACGCGCAGGCGGATGTGCACGAAGCTCTGGCGGCCCATCTTCGTGCCCTGCTCGCTGACGAGCCGGATCTCACCGGCGCCGGCCACGAGCCCGTGGGCGACGAGATAGGCGCCGAGCGGGCCGCTGGCCGAGCCGGTGGCCGGATCCTCGGCGATGCGCGAGGTGTGTGGCGCGAACATGCGCGAGTACGCACCCTGCTTCTCGGGGGCGAACACGAACACGCCGGGCAGGGGATCACCGGCGGCGCGGCGCATGGCGGCCACGTCGAGCGCCGCGCGATCCACCGCCTCGCGATCGCGCAGCGGCACGTAGAGGAACATCGAGCCCGTCGAGCCCGTGCGGATCGGCGCGCCCGCGCGCAGGTCCGTCTCGCCGAGCCCCAGCGCGGCGGCCACCGTCGCGTGCGCGCCCACCTCGGGGCCGAACTCGGCGTCGCGGTGATGCATCCAGACGAAGCTCGGCCTCGCCGGATCGCCCTCCAGCTCGATCGCGACGGGACCGATGCCCTCCTCGAGCGCGCCGCGCGCGGCGCCGCCGAAGCGGCCGCGCGTGGCCAGCACCCAGGCGGTGCCCACAGTCGGGTGGCCGGCGAACGGCACCTCGCGGCCGGGGGTGAAGATGCGCACGCGCGCCGCGCAGTCGGCGCGCGTCGTCGGCAGCACGAAGGTCGTTTCCGACAGGTTCATCTCGCGGGCGATCGCCTGCATCTCGCCGTCGTCGAGGCCGCGCGCGTCGAGGAAGACGGCCAGCGGATTGCCGCCGAAGACGCGGTCGGTGAAGACGTCCACTTGCACGAACTCGAGATCGCGCGCCATGTCAGGCGAGGATGGAGGCGGCGGCGCGCGCCGTCAAGCGCGGCTTGGCCCGCCCGCCTGACGTCAGCCGCCGGCGGCGTCGAAGGCCGCGCGCAGGTGGCGCACCTCGAGCGCGTCGCGCGCGCCGAGCGTGACCGCCACGACGTCGAAGCGGCACCGCACGCCGTCGAGGCGGTGGAGCTTGAGATAGTGCTGGGCCAGGCGCGTGAGCCGCCGCTGCTTGTGCCAGGACACCGCGGCGGCGGGCGCGTCACCCCACGTCGCGCGGCGGCACTTCACCTCGACGAACACGACGACGCCCTGCTCGCGGCACACCAGGTCGATCTCGCCCTCGGCGAAGCGCACGTTGCGCTCGACGACCGACAGGCCGGCGCGCGCGAGGTGGCGGGCGGCGGCGTCCTCGGCGGCCCGGCCCAGCGTCTGGCGGGCATTCGTCACGCGCTTCGTATAGCGCGTCGCCGCCGCCCGCGAAAGAGTGGACCAGCCGATACGCTACGGCCCCACGGTGATCGTGGCGGCAGCGGCCCGGCAGTTGTTGGCCTCGTTGGCCTCCACGAGCTGGGCGGTGTCGTCGGCGCACGCGAGCAGGAAGTAGGTGGCGGCCGGCGTGTTCGTCGGAATCGTCGCCGGCGCCGAGCCGGTCGAGGGCACGCCGCTGCCCAGCGCACCCATGCCGCGGGCGCCGATGACGATGTCATCCGCGCTGCGGGTCGCGTCGAGCGAGAGGACGTAGCGCGTCGTGGAGGCGCCGACCGCGATCGGCCCCACGTTCTGGGTGGTGTCGGTGACGACGAACGAGGCGCCGGGGGCGGCGGCCGCCGGCGGATCGCTGACCGCGGTGACGGCGAGATCGGCGGTGGGCAGCGAGACCTGCGTCGTGTGGACCGAGGCCCGGCAGTTGTTGGTCTCGTTGCTCTCATTGACGACGCCGAGATCGTCGGCGCACGCGAGCAGGAAGTACGTCCCCGCCGGCGTGCCGCCCGGGATGGTCACGGTGACGGTGTTCGTCGAGACCGCGCCGGGGCCGAGGGCCGGGATGGCGCGGCTGCCGACCAGCAGCACGTCGGTGGGATCGCGCACGGTATCGAGCGAGAGGTAATAACGGGTGGTGGACGCCGCGGCGCTGACGGCGCCCACGTTCTGGGTGATGTCGGTGACGCGGAAGCTGCCGCCCGACAGCGTGGCGGCCGACGGATCGTCCAGCCCGGTGACGGCGAGATCGGCGGTGGCCGGCGTCACCTGGATCGTGGCGACCGAGGCCAGGCAGTTGTTCGTCTCGTTGGTCTCGGGAACCTGGGCGGTGTCGTCGGCGCAGGCGAGCAGGAAGTAGCTTCCGACGGCGGTGGCGGTGGGGATGGTGACGGTCACGGTGCCGGAGGACGTGGCGCCGGCGACGAGGGACGGCACCGCGCGGGCCCCGGCCAGCAGCACGTCGCCGGCGTCGCGCACGGTGTTGGTGGAGAGGTAGTAGCGCGTGGACGACCCCGGCGCGCTGCCGGTGACGCCGGCGTTCTGCGTGGTGTCGGTGACGGCGAAGCTGGAGCTGGCGGCGGCCGTCGCCGGCGGATCGCTGAGCGCGGTGACCACGAGATCCGCCGTCGGCGGGCCGACCACGACGGTGCCGGCCGCCGCGCGGCAGTTGTTGGCCTCGTTCGCCTCGACGAGCTGGGCGGTGTCGTCCGCGCATGCGAGCAGGAAGTAGGTGGCGAAGGGCGTGCCGGTGGGGATCGTGGCCAGCGCCGAGCCGGTCGAGGGCACGCCGCTGCCCAGCGCGCCCATCCCGCGCGCGCCGATCACGATGTCGTCGGCGCTGCGAACGGCATCCAGCGAGAGGACGTAGCGGGTGGTGGAGGCGCCGACGGCGATCGGGCCGACGTTCTGCGTGGTGTCGGTGACGACGAACGACGTGCCGGGCACCGCGGCGGCCGGCGGATCGCTCACGGCCGTGACGGCGAGGTCGGCGGTCGGCAGCGAGAGCTGCGTCGTGTGGACGGAGGCCCGGCAGTTGTTGGTCTCGTTGCTCTCGGTGACGACGCCGAGGTCGTCGGCGCACGCGAGGAGGAAGTAGGCCCCCGCCGGCGTGCCGGTGGGGATGGTGACGGTGACGGTGTTGGTCGAAAACGCGTTGGGCGCCAGCGACGGGATGGCGCGGCTGCCGATCAGCAGCACGTCGGCGGCGTCGCGGACGGTGTCGAGCGAGAGGTAGTAGCGCGTGGTCGAGGCGGCGGCGGTGACCACGCCGACGTTCCTCGTGATGTCGGTGGCGCGGAAGCTGCCGCCCGACAGCGTGGTGGCCGACGGATCGTCCAGCCCCGTGATCGCGAGATCGGCGCTGGCGGGCGTCACCTGCACGGTCGTGGTGGACGCGCGGCAGTTGTTGCTCTCGTTGGTCTCGGGAACCTGGGCCGTGTCGTCGGCGCAGGCGAGCAGGAAGTAGACGCCGACGGCGGTCGGCCCGGGGACGGTCACGCTGACGGTGCCGGTGGACGCCGCGCCGGCGACGAGGGTCGGCACCGCGCGCGCGCCGGTCAGTAAGATATCGGCGCCGTCGCGCAGCGTGTCGGTGGAGAGATAGTAGCGGGTGGACGTGGCCGGCGCGCTGCCGGTGACGCCGGCGTTCAGCGTGGTGTCGGTGACGGCGAAGCTCGAGGTGGCCGCCGCGATGGCCGGCGGCGCACTCAGCGCGGTCACTACCAGATCGGCCGTCGGCGGGGCGACGACGACGGTGCCGGCGGCGACGCGGCAGTTGTTGGCCTCGTTGGCCTCGACGATCTGGTTGGTGTCGTCGGCGCACGCCAGCAGGAAGTAGGTCGCGAAGGGCGTGTTGAGGGGGATCGTGGCCGGCGCGGAGCCGGTCGAGGGCACGCCGCTGCCGAGGGCGCCCATGCCGCGGGCGCCGATCGCGATGTCGTCGGGGCTGCGGGTGGTGTCGAGCGACAGCACGTAGCCGGTGGCGGAGGCGCCGACGGCGATGGGGCCGACGTTCTGCGTCGTGTCGGTGACGACGAACGACGCGCCGGGCACGGCGGCGGCCGGCGGGCTGCTGACGGCGGTGACGGCGAGATCGGCCGTCGGCAGCGAGAGCTGCAGCGTGTGCACGGAGCTTCGGCAGTTGTTGCTCTCGTTGGTCTCGATGACGACGCCGAGGTCGTCGGCGCACGCCAGCAGGAAGTAGCTTCCGGCGGGGGTGCCGGTCGGGATGGTGACGGTCACGGTGGCGGTGGAGGAGACGCCGGCCGCGAGCGCGGGAATAGCGCGCCCGCCGGCGAGCAGCACGTCGGGGGCGTTCCTGAGCGTGTCGAGCGAGAGGTAGTAGCGCGTGGTCGAGGCGGCGGCGGCCACCGCGCCGACGTTCTGGGTGATGTCGGTGACGCGGATGGCGGCGCCGGACAGCGCGGTGGCCGGCGGATCGTCCACGCCGGTGACCGCGAGGTCGGGCGGTGGCGGGCTCACCTGGATCGTCCCCGTCGAAGCGGCGCAGTTGTTGGTCTCGTCGCTCTCGGCGACGACCGACGTGTCGTCGGCGCACGCCAGGAGGTAGTACGACGCCGGCGGCGTCGTCGCCGGAATCGTGACGACGGCGGTGCCGGCGGAGACTGTCCCGGCGGCGAGCGCCGCCACGGCCCGGGCGCCGCCGAGCAGCACGTCGCCCGCGCCCTTCGCGGCGTCGGTCGAGAGGTAGTAGCGCGTGGTGGTGGCGGGCGCGTCGCCGGCGCCGGCGTTGGTCGTCGTGTCGGTGACGGTGAACGCGTCGCCGGTGAACGCGGCGGCCGGCGGGCTCGTGACGGCGGTCACGGTGAGGTCGGCGGTCGTCGCGGACGCGGCGATCTGCAGCCGGGCGACGAACGTGCCCCAGTCGGCCACCGCGGTGGAACGGATGTACTCGCCGTGCACCCACACGCTCGACGGATCGCTCGGGTCCACGGCGGCGCCCTGGAAGTCGCCCCACCGGCCCGACGGGTCCGTCTGGGCGCCCCCACCGGCGCGGAGCTCCGTCGAGGGCTGCAGCGTTCCCGGGGCGTCGGTCGCCAGCCGCCCGGTGACGCGCACGCCGGGGAACGTCACGGACGACGACGCGCTGAATACCACGTGCAGGTTGCCGGCCGCGTCGGGGCGCAGCGCCGGAAAGAAGTAGTGGCCGCCCGGCGTCCCGTAGGTGATGTCCTGGACCACGCTCGGGCCCGCGGTGTCCACCTCGATCACGCGCAGGCAGGCCCGGGCCGCCGTGTCGCCGGCCGGCGTGCACACCTCGTTGCCGCCGAGCCAGAGCGAGCCGCCCTGCCAGGCGGCCGTCACCACGCGCTCGTCGTTGGTCTCCAGCAGCACGCTCGAGCCCGCCTGCTGCACGCCCGGCGCGATCGTCCACGCGTTGATCGGCAGCGACGCCGGGGTGATCGTCACCGGGCTCACGCCCGGCACGCCCGTGACGGTGAGCAGGCTGAGCGTCGCGGCGCCGTTGCCGGTGTGGGTCACCAGGAAGGCGTCGCTCCCCGCGCCGAGGTTCTGCGCGGGCTCGGCGGTGTTGATGGTGGGATCGGGCGCCACCCGCTGCGAGCGGACGGGCGCGCAGGCGGTCAGATCGGCCTTGTTGAGAACGTAGAAGCCGGCGCCGACGGGCACCTCCTGGGTCAGCGGGAACTGGAAGCCGTTGTAGGAGACGAGCACCTTGTCGTCGCTGACGCCGAGCTGCGGGAAATCTTGCAGGAATGTCTCCGACGTGGGATTGCCCAGCTTGTAGACGCAGAACGCGCCGGTCGGGTCGCTCGTCTGCGAGACCGCGAGCAGGATGGACGAGTCGGAGAAGAACGGCGCGAAGTCCACGAACTGCAGATAGGTCGCGAACCAGCGGCCGCTGGACGCGTCGTAGATCACCTTGGGATCGGACTCGTTGTAGAGGAAGTCCACCGAGAAGAACGAGTTCAGGTCGAACGTGACGGCGGACGCACCGGTTCTGTCGCTGGTGCGGCCGACGATGTTGACGATCTGGAAGACGTGGTCGGGGCCGACGCCGAGGTTGTTGTCGGGGGGAAGGATGCCGAGCGTGGCGCCGTAGATGGCGTCGTTGTCGGCGTTGGCCAGCCCCTCGAACTGGCCGGTGACGGTGCCCACCAGCGGCGCCAGGCCGCCGGCGGGCGCGGTGTCGGTGGTGAGACCGGCGTGGCCGCGCGGGCCGGGGTGCCCGCGCCGCAGCTGCTCCTTCCACCGGCGCACGGCGTCGCCGTCGCGCATCAGGAACGGCTTCACCGGCCCCCGGCCGCGCGGCGCGCTGAGCGCGGGCGGCGGCAGCGTCCGCACGTTGGTGATCGCGTGCAGCGGCACCGTCTCGACGGAACCCGCCGCGGGTGGGGAAACCGGGCCGGTCAGCCCGGGGGTGGTCGTGGACAGGACAAGGACAGCCGTGAGAGCGCCAGTGAGAACCCGCATGCGTACCCCCGCCACAGCGGAGACGCCGCGCCCAGTGCGCGAATTTCGGGTTGACCGTCCAGACCAGCCTAGCCGAACTGGCCGGGCGCGCGGTAGTACTAGTCTTGCGGCTCCAGCACGAAGAGCTCGCCCTGCCGCCACGCGCTCACGAACGAGCGGCGGTGCAGCGGGCAGAGGCCGTGGCGGTCGATGGCGGCGATGTGCTCGGGCGTGGCGTACCCCTTGTGGCGGGCGAAGCCGTAGACGGGGAACTCGACGTCCAGCTCGCGCATCAGCCGGTCGCGCGTCACCTTGGCCACGATGGACGCCGCCGCCACCGTGGCGCAGCGGGCGTCGCCCCCCACCAGGTTGCGCTGGGGGCAGGCGCAGTCACGCAGCGCGACGAAGTCCGTGATGACGAGCTCGGGGACGACGCTCAGCGCGGCGAGCGCCTGCATCATCGCCTGCCGCGTGGCCTCCAGGATGTTGATGCGGTCGATGGTGAGGTGATCCACGACGCCGACGCCGACCGCGATCGCGCGCTCGTGGATGACCGCGAACAGCTCCTCGCGGCGCTCGGGCGGGAGGACCTTGCTGTCGGCGAGGCCGCGGATGCGCCGGTCGGGCGCGATGACGACGGCCGCCGCCACCACCGGCCCCGCCAGCGGCCCGCGCCCGGCCTCGTCCACGCCTGCGACGCGGCTCAGGCCTGTGCGCCAGGCCTGGCCTTCGTAGCGGTACGGGGCCGTGCGCGGCACGCCGGCGGGCGGCTACTCTTCGGTGGCGGCGGTGGCCGGCACGGCGTTGACGCGCTTTTCCTTCAGCCGCGCCGCCTTGCCCGCCAGGTCGCGCAGGTAGTAGAGCTTCGAGCGGCGCACGCGGCCGCGCCGGACGACCTCCACGCGCTCGATGCGCGGGGAGTGCAGCGGAAACGTCCGCTCCACGCCGACGCCGTAGGAGATGCGCCGCACGGTGAACGAGGCCCGCGAGCTCTCGCCGCGGCGGCGGATCACGGTGCCCTCGAAGATCTGCGTGCGCTCCTTCTCGCCCTCGATGACCTTCACGTGCACGCGCACCTGGTCGCCGGGGGCGAACCCCTCGCGATCCTTCTTCAGCTGCGCGGCCTCGACCAGTCGAATCGCGTCCATGGCCCGTCCTTCTCCTTGCCCCCGGCTTCAGGGTGCCTCGTCGCCCGGCGGTGTCTCGCCGAGCTCGAATCGCTCGATCCAGCGGCGGTCGCCGGCGTCCAGCTCCGCCTGCGCCAGCAGATCCGGCCGGCGCTTCCACGTCAGCCACAGCGCTTGCAGCCGGCGCCAGCGCGCGATGCGCGCGTGGTCGCCCGACAGCAGCACCGCCGGCACCCGGGCGCCGCCGAACTCCTCCGGCCGCGTGTACTGCGGCGGCTCCAGCAGCCCGCTCGCGAACGACTCGCGCTCGGCGGCGCCCTCGGCGCCCAGCACGCCCGGCACCAGCCGCGTCACCGCATCGGCGATCACGAGGGCCGGCAGCTCGCCGCCCGTCAGCACGTAGTCGCCGATCGAGATCACGTCGTCGGCCAGCCCGGCGCTCACGCGCTCGTCCACGCCCTCGTACCGCCCGGCCAGGAGGATCACGTGCGCCACGCGCGTCAGCTCGGCCGCGACCTGCTGCGTGAACCGCCGCCCGCGGGGATCGGTCAGCACCACCCGCGCCCCCGGCGTGCGCAGCGCGGCGACGGCCGCGAACAGGGGCTCGGGCTTCAGCACCATGCCGCCGCCGCCACCGAACTGGTAGTCGTCGGTGACGCGGTGCCGTCCCTCCGCGTAGTCTCGGAGATTGACCACCCGGATGTCAACGAGCCCGCGCGTCCGCGCGCGTCCGAGGATCGACTCCGAAACAACCGGCTCCACCATCCCCGGGAACAGGGTGATTATGTCGATTCGCATCGTGGGGGCCCCGAAATGGCCCCCACACCCCCCAACGTTCGGAGCGCCCCGGCGGAGCCGTGGCGCTCCTCTATCAAAGCTCGAGCAGTCCCTCGGGCGGCCGGATCACCACGCGCCTGGCGTCCAGGTCCACCTCGCGCACGATCTCCGGCACCGCCGGGATCAGGTGCTCGCGCTCGCCGGCCCGCACGACCCACAGGTCCTGCGCGGGCGACGGCTCCACCCGCTCGAGCTCGCCGATCGCGCGCCCGTCCTCCGTCTCCACCCGGCAGCCGACGAGCTGCCACGGGTACGCGTGGCCGAGGGGCGGCGGCAGCGCCTGCGCGCGCGGCAGCGCGATCAGCCGTCCCACCAGCGTGCGGGCCGCCTCCGGCGAGTCGCACGCCTCCAGCGAGAGCAGCACCGCGTCGCCGTGGTGCCGCACCCCGCGGATGCGCCGCACCGTCCGCGCGTCGCTCGCCGGGTCCCACACCACGCACTCGCGCAGGTCGTCGAACCGCTCGGGCCGGTCCGTCTGCAGGCTCACCCGCAGCTCCCCGCGCACGCCGTGCGGCCGCACCACCTCGCCGATGACGACGAGGTCCCCGGCCACGGCTACGCTCCGGCTACGCTCTCCGCCTTGGCGACGACCGCGATCAGCTTCTTCACGGTGTTGGAGGGCTGGGCCCCCTTGCTGATCCAGGCCGCGGCCCGCGCCCGGTCGATCTTGACCGTCGGCGGCTGCGTCACCGGGTTGTAGTGGCCGATCACCTCGATGAACCGGCCGTCGCGCGGCGAGCGCGAGTCGGTCACCACCACGCGATAGCGCGGCCGCTTGTTCGAGCCTTCCCGTCTCAGTCGAATCGTCACTGCCACGTCGTCACCCCCTCGGCATGGGGAATCCCGGCAGGTTCTTGAGCTTGCCGAGCTTGCCTTCCATGCCCTTGAACTGTTTCATCATCTTCCTGAGCTGCGCGTACTGCTTGAGCAGACGGTTCACGTCCTGCACGTTGGTGCCGCTGCCGCGCGCGATGCGCTGGCGGCGGGAGCCGTTGATGACCTCCGGGTGGTGCCGCTCGCCCGGCGTCATGGACGAGATGATCGCGTCGAAGCGGCCGAGATCGGCCTGCTCGTCGGTGAGGCCGGCGGGCGCCCCCTTCAGCATCTTGCCGAACGGCAGCATGCCCATGATCTGGTCGAGCGGCCCCATCTGGCGCAGCTGGCGGAGCTGCGCGCGGAAGTCCTCCAGCGAGAAGGAGTCCTCACGCAGCTTGCGCACGAGCGCCTGGGCCGTCTCCTGGTCCACCGTCTCCTGCGCCTTCTCGACGAGCGACAGCACGTCGCCCATGCCGAGGATGCGCGAGGCGAGGCGGTCGGGATGGAAGGGCTCGAGCGCGTCGGTCTTCTCGCCGACGCCGACGAAGGCGATCGGCCGGCCGGTGACGTGGCGCACCGACAGCGCAGCACCGCCGCGCGAGTCGCCGTCCAGCTTGGTGAGGATCACCGCGTCGATGCCGACGACCTGGTTGAACCGCTCGGCGACGGTGACCGCGTCCTGGCCGGTCATCGCGTCCACGACGAGCAGGACATGATGGGGCGCCACCTCGCGCTTGATCGCCTTGAGCTCGTCGAGCATCGTCTCGTCGATGTGCAGCCGCCCGGCGGTGTCGAGGATCAGCGGCGTGAGGCCGCGGGCGGCCGCCTCGTCGCGCGCCGCGCGGCAGATCGCCAGCGGCGTCTGACCGGCCTCGCCGACGACCGGGATCGAGAGCTGGGCGCCGAGCGTGCGCAGCTGCTCCTGCGCGGCCGGCCGGTAGATGTCGGCGGCGGCCAGGATCGGGTGCTGCCCCTGCTTGCCGTACATGCGCGCCAGCTTGGCGGCGGTCGTCGTCTTGCCGGACCCCTGCAGACCGATGAGCATGATCACGGTGGGCGGGTGCGACGCCGCGGCGAGGCGATGGCCGCTGCCCCCGAGCAGCTCGACCAGCTCGTCGTGGACGACCTTCACCACCTGGTGGGCGGGGGTCAGCGACTTGAGGACGTCCTGGCCGACCGCCCGCTCGCGCACGCGCTCCATGAAGACGCGCACGACCTTGAAGTTGACGTCGGCCTCGAGGAGCGCCACGCGGACCTCGCGCAGGGCCTCCTGGATGTTGTCCTCGCTGAGGCGGCCCCGTCCGCCGAGGCGGTCGAAGATGGACTGTAACTTCGTGCTCAGGGAATCGAGCATGGAAACACGAAGTCTACGCAACTATGCGGAAGATTTCAACTCGTCGGCGACCGGAGTGGTATCTCAGTTTGACGGCAATAGCGAAAGCGGCGGCACGCGCGAGCGAGATGGTATAGAAGCAAGTCTCAGTGTTTCGGTCGCTCCACAATCTTCGCAACGCCACTGGGATAGACGAAGGCTATGAACGGGGCCGGATTCCCGGCAGCAAGCTTGCCCATCTTTTTCAGTGCTCTCACGAACAACGCGCCCTGCGCGGCACCCGTAACTTTCCTAGGCACCAGAAAGAATGCCTTAACCTTGCCCTCAACCATCGCCCGTCGTTCCACATGGCGCTTCCGAATACCGTGATCCTTTGTTAGTACTACCCAGCCTTGATGTCCCACGATCCGCAGCCATCTTTCGTCGGGTGCGTTGTCAGCAAAATATTCCGAATGCACCGCGACAATGGCGCCGGCCGCCCGAAGGGCCTGAGGAACGTCTATCTCCCCGAGACTTCTATCAACGAAGAGAACCAAAGAGGTATCGACCGGCTATCACTTGTTTCGGCTTTCACATCGAATGGCCTCATGAACTTGTTCCAACGTCCGCCTATAATCAGCGGCGAGGTGCTCCGGCGAGTCGCCAGCCAAATAGCGCTCGTAAATCGCTAAGGTCGGCACCCCCGAGCCCTCGATTATCGGGCGGCCGAACGATATACGCGGATCAATGACGATGAATTTTGGCTCCTGATCTGTATGGCCGGGGCGAGTAAACGGGAACAAGCGTAGAGCGATCTTGTGCTCGTCGTATTCAATCCTTGATAGATGTCTGTCAAGCCACTCATGGAGGTGATCGAAGACGCGAACCCCTCCCTTGGATGCTACGACAACATCGCCAAGGTGCTTAATAAACAGATCAACGCCATCAGTTTGAAACGCCTGGTTGACGAGAGGATGCGACACGCCAAGTTCGTGTTCTACGAAATCAAGAGCGCGGCGCACTTTGCGAAGCTTTACGCCATGCTGATGACGGATGGCGTGAAGGACATGAGCCTCCACCAAGTTGACGAATGACATTAGGGTAATCGGGGTTCGCTGGGCCGCCTGGATGAGCGCCCGAAACTTTCCGTGTCCATCGAGCGTGGGATAGTTCCGACCCACGACCCAAGACTTTAGCGTGGAAGGAGAGATACTCAAGTAGTGGGCGGCCTCTAGTAGCGTGTAGTTCGGTAGGGCTCTAATCTCCGTAGGTGATAGAGCAAAAACCGGCACGATCGGGACTATAACATCCAACCTCCGCAGTCGCTGGCTAAACAGGGGTTGAGCAACAACTGGGTCCCCTCAGCATCCCGAAGTACTGCAATCGGTACTTCGAGCTACTCGCTCGCGTCGCAATCCGCCAACTCAGCGGAGCAAGCGCGGTCATCCTTGGCCGCCCATTCCCGCGCTTCAAATTGAGACACGCCCGCGAAGCGCGCGGTCAGTGGCGGGGGCGGATGCGCACGCGCACGGGCGCCCAGTGGCGCAGCAGGAGCAGGAAGCCGAAGGGGAGCAGCAGCGTGGCCATCGCGAGCCAGAAGTCGGCCTCGCGCCAGCACGTCCGCCAGTCCCACGGCCTGATCCCGAGCGCTCTGAGGAACTTCATGACCCAGGAAGGTGGCAAGCCGAGTGCCAATGCCGGGGTCATGCAGAATCAAGCACTTGGCGTCGATGGCTCGCGGGTGTTGGTCACTCCCTGCGCGGTGGTGGTGGTGCGTTCTCCACCAGCGGGCGCCGCCCGCCGGTCGAGCGCTAGAGCAGCTGCACCGGGTCGCCGACGGCGATCGTGCCGCCCGCCACCACCGCGCTGTCGAGCGCCATGCGTCCACCGAAGTCGTCCACGATGCGCTGCAGCACGCTGAGGTCCTGCGCCTGCGTGTCGGGATCCCAGGTCGTCATCACGCAGCGGCCGCGCAGCTTCTCGAGGGCGATGACGACGTCGCCGATGCGCAGGCGGCGCCCCGGCCAGCCGCGCTCGGCGAGTCCCTCGACGCCGCCGATCACGAGGTTCGGCCGCAGCCGCCGGCCGTCCACGCCGAGCGCGGCGATGGCGCCGTCGGTGGCGACGAGGAGCGGCAGCACGTCGAAGCGCTCGGGACCGTCGTGGCGCGCCAGCGTCGCCTCCGGCCCCGCCGCCGCCCGCACCGCCGCCAGCGACTCGGGCGCGGCCCACGGCCGGCCGGCGATCAGCGGCTCGCCGTCCGCGCCGAGCACGGCGGCGAGGCCGAGCAGCCGCGGGCGCGTGCGCGCGGTGACGACGCGCCCGCGGCCGTCGCGCACGTGGACGACGCGGTCGCCGGCGATGCCGTTGGCCGTCACCTCGGCGCGCGCCAGCCGCTCGCCGGCGAGCGACTTCACCGGATAGCGCCAGAGCTCCGCCACGCGCAGCCCGCTCGAGATGGTCACGCGCTTGGGATGCCGGGCGGGGAAGGCGGGATTCGGTGGCGGCGGGGAGCGGTCAGACGCCGGCGGCGCTGCGCATCTGCTTGATCACCGCGGCGGGGTCCTTGGCGTCGAAGACCGCGGAGCCCGCGACGAGGATCGACGCGCCGTGCTCGACGAGGGGCTTGGCGTGCTCGACCTTCACGCCGCCGTCGATGGAGACGTCGACGGCGCGCTTGCCCAGCAGCGAGCGGATCTGGCGGATCTTCGGATAGACCGCGGGGATCAGGGTCTGGCCGCCGAAGCCCGGGTTCACCGACATCACGAGGACGAGGTCGAGGTCGTCCGTCACGTAGTCGAGGGCGGCGGGATGCGTGGACGGGTTGAGCGCGGCGCCGGCCTTCACCGCCGCCCCCCGCTTGGCGGCCAGCTCGCGGATGCTGACGAGCGTGCGCTGCAGGTGCGGGCAGGCCTCCACGTGCACGGTCAGCATGTCGGCGCCGCGGGCGGCGAACTCCGCCAGGAACTTCTCCGGCTCGACGATCATGAGGTGCAGGTCGAGCGGCAGCCGCGTGCACTTGCGGATCGCGTCGAGGATGGGGAAGCCCATCGAGATGTTCGGCACGAAGCGGCCGTCCATCACGTCGATGTGGATCTGGTCGGCGCCGGCCGCCTCCACCTTGGCGATGTCCTCGGCGAGGCGCCCGAAGTCGGCCGACAGCACGGACGGAGCGATCTTCACCACGCCCCTCTTATACCTCAAACGGCTTGGTGTCTGCAGAGCCGGATCGCGGTGAAGCCGTCGGTGCCGTGGCGGTGGGGCAGGCAGCGGACGAAGCCGGCGGCGTCGGGCGCCACCGGAAAGTCCGCCGGCGTGTCCACCGTGAAGTCCGGCCGGGCGGCCAGGAGGTCGCCGACGACGGCGTCGTTCTCCTCCGGCTCCAGCGAGCAGGTGGCGTACACGAGGCGGCCGCCGGCCCCCACCATCGCGGCGGCGGCGGCCAGGATGCTGCGCTGGCGGATGGCGGCGGCGTCCACGTCGGCCGGCTGCCGCCGCCACTTCACCTCGGGGTTGCGGCGCAGCACGCCGAGATTGCTACAGGGCGCGTCCACCAGCACACCGTCGCACGCGCCGGCCCAGCGCGGGGCCAGCGCCTCCACCGGCCCCTCGACGGTCTGCACGATCGTCACGCCCAGGCGTGCGGCGGCCTCGTCCACGCGCGCCAGCCGCGCCGGCTGCGGATCGAGCGCCACGATGCGGCCCCGATCGTCCATGAGCTGGGCGAGGTGGGTCGTCTTGGTCCCCGGCGCCGCGCACACGTCGGCCACCAGCGCGCCGGGGGCGGGCGCGAGCAGGCGCCCCACCAGCATGGACGCCTCGTCCTGCGCCACGCACGCGCCCTCGGCGAACGCGCGCCAGCGGCCCGGCGTGCCGCCGCCCTCGACCAGCAGCCCCTCCGGCGCCAGCGGCGCCGGCCGCGTGGTCACGCCCTCCTCGGCGCGCAGCCGCTCGGCCAGCGCCTCGCGCGTCAGCCGCAGCGTGTTCGCGCGCAGCGCCAGCGGCGCCCGCGCGTTGAGCGCGCGCATCAGCGCCTCGGCCTCGTCCCGGCCGTAGCGCGCCAGCCAGCGGGCGGCCAGCCACGTCGGGAACGAGCAGCGGGTGGCCAGCGCCTCTATCGGATCGCGCGGCGCCGCCGGCTCGCGCTCGGCCGCCCCCCGGCGGGCGAACGCGCGCAGCACCGCGTTGACGTACTCGGCCACGCCGGGGGCGCCGCGCGCGAGCGTCACCGCGTCGTTGACGGCGGCGAACGCCGGGATGCGTTGGAGGAAGGCGAGCTGATAGGCGGTGACGCGCAGCAGGACGCGCACCTTTGGATCCAGCGTCGGCAGCCGGCGCCGGGAGTGCGGCGCGAGAATCCAGTCGAGGTAGCGCTGCCAGCGCAGCGTGCCGTAGACGAGCTCGGTCGCCAGCGCGACGTCGCGGACGGGCAGCGCGCGCCGCCCCAGCTCGGCGTCGAGCGCCAGGTCGGCGAAGGCGGCGTCGCTCTCGACGCGCTCCAGCACGCGCGCCGCCACCGCGCGCGCGGGCGACGGCCGCGCGCCGGGCGTCATCGCGTCGCGAGCGTGCGGCCCGCGGCCAGCCGCGCGCCGCGCAGGTAGTCGTCCCAGGGCAGCGCCCGCCGGCTCTCCGGCTGGACCTCGACCGGCAGGACGGCGCCGGCGCCGGCGGCGATCGCCAGCGTCCGCTCGTGGGCGAGCAGCGTGCCCGGCGCGCCCGCCCCGTCCACGACCCGCGCGCGCCAGACGGTGAGCGCGCCGCCCGGCGTCGCCGTGGTGGCGCCGGGCCACGGGTTGCAGCCGCGGATCAGGTTGACGAGGTCGCGCGCCGGGCGCGTCCAGTCCAGCGCGCCGTCGGTCTTCTTCAGGCGCGGCGCCGCGGTCGCGCCCTCGGCGGGCTGCGGCGTGGGCGTCAGCGTGTCCAGGCGGGCGAGCGTGTCGAGGATCAGCCGCGCGCCGAGCGGGGCCAGCCGCTCGCTCAGCTCGCCGGCGGTCTCCTCGGGACCGATCGCCGTCTCGGCGCGCAGCAGCGTCGGGCCGGTGTCCATGCCCGCGTCCATCTGGAACGTCGTGATCCCGGTGACCGTCTCGCCGCGGATGATCGCCCACTGGATCGGCGCGGCGCCGCGGTACCTCGGCAGCAGCGAGGCGTGGATGTTGATGGACCCGCGCGCGGGCGCGTCGAGCACCGCCGGCGGCAGGATCTGGCCGAAGGCCACCACCACCGCGACGTCGGCGTGCAGCGCGCGCAGCCGCTCCGGCCACTCGGGATCGCGCAGCCGCGGCGGCTGCAGCACAGGGAGGCCCGCCGCCTGCGCCGCCACCTTCACCGGCGGCGGCGTCACGCGCTGGCCGCGGTGGGCCGGCCGGTCGGGCTGGGTGACGACGGTGACGATCGTGTGGTGCGCGCGCACGGCCTCGAACGCGGGGAGCGCGAAGGCCGGCGTGCCGTAGAAGATGACGTTCAGGCGACTACAGCGCGAAGGCGCGGTGAGCGGCGGCGTCCTCGGGGAACCCCTGCTTCCTGATCCGCCGCTTGATCCGGTCGCGGGTGACGGGATCGAGGCGGTCGATGAAGAGCACGCCGTCGAGGTGATCGATCTCGTGCTGGAACACGCGCGCCCGCAGGCCGCGGGCGGTGAGCGCGATCGGCCGGCCGTCGAGGTCCTGCGCCTCGACCTTCACCCACTGGGCGCGGGTCACCTCCGCGAAGATGCCGGGCAGCGAGAGGCACCCCTCCTCGGCGAGGACGCTGCCGCCCTGCTCGGCGATGACGGGATTGACGAGCGCCTGCACGCCGCGGCCCGCCTCGTCGCCGATGACGAGCAGCCGCAGCGACGCGCCCACTTGCGGGGCGGCCAGGCCGATCCCGACCTCGTCGTACATCGTGTCGGTCATGTCCTCGACGAGGCGGCGGATCGCGGGCGTGACGTCGTCCACCGCCTGCGCGCGGCGGCGCAGCAGCGGATCGCCGTAACGACGGACCTTCAGGACGGCCATTCGACCGGATCCACCTCGACGTCAATCATACCGCGGCGCCGCGGCCGCGGGCCCCGGAAGTCCGCCAGCGCGGCGGCCAGCGCGGCCGGCAGGTCGGCGTGCCCCTTCACGACGATGCGCCGCGCGCGCTCGCGCCGCTCGGCGATCGGCGGATAGACGGCCAGCCGCGGCGAGGCGCCCAGCGCCGCCGCCACGTCGTCGGCGAGCCGTCGCGGGTCGGCGCCGCCGCGCACCGTGATCAGCGCGAGCCGCCGGAACGGCGGGTAGCCGAGCTCGGCGCGGAACTTCACCTCGACGCGATAGAAGGCGGCCAGCTCCTGCCGCGCCACCGCCTCGAGCGCGTAGTGGGTGGGATTCTGCGACTGGATCACCAGCGCGCCGTGGCCGCCGACGCGCTCGGCGGCCGCCCACAGCAGCCCGAACATCCGCTCGCCCGCGCGGAAGTCGGGCCGTCGCAGCAGCTGGTCGGGCGACACGAAGCCGGCCAGCCCGAGCGAGGCGGGGCCGAAGAGCCGCAGCGCGCCGCGCGTGCCGATGACGACCTCGGCGCCGGCCGCCGCCGCCCGCTGGGCCTCGCCGCGCGCGCCGCGCGAGGCCTCCGGATCCCAGCGCGCCACGCGCGCCTTCGGGAAGCGGCGCCGCACCGCGTGCTCCACCCGCTCGAGCCCCCAGCCGAACGGGGAGAGGCGGCGGCCGCGGCAGTGGGCGCAGAGATCCGGCAGCGGCAGCGTCGTCGCGCAGAGGCGGCAGCTGAGCGTCGCGCCCGCGCGCGCGTACACGAGGGCGAGCGCGCACTGCGGACAGCGCACGATCTCGCCGCACTCGTCGCAGGCGAGCGACGACGCCAGCCGGCTCACCACCAGCAGCACGCGGCGGCCGGCCGCCAGCGTCTCGCGCACCGCGCGCGCCAGCGGCGGCGTCAGCGGCTCGCGGCGCAGGATGCCGCGGGTGTCGCTCATCGTGACCGCCGGCCACGGCCCCGGCGCGGGCGGGGCCACCGTCGCGCCGCCGTGGTCGGTGGCCCGCCACCACACCTCGACGCTCGGCGTGGCGGCGGTGAGCAGCGCGCGCCGCCGCTCGCGCCGCGCGCGCTCCAGCACGACCTCGCGCGAGTGGATGCGCGGCGGCCCCGGCGGCTTGTGGGCGGTCTCGTGCTCGTCGACGAGCGCGAGCACGGCCCCCGGCGGCAGCGGCGCGAGCAGCGCCGAGCGCGTGCCGACGGCCACCGCGGCGCGGCCGTCGGCGAGGCGGGCCCACGCCTCCGCGCGCGCGTCGTCCTCGACGCCGGAGTCCAGCCGCGGCGCCGGCCGGCCCCGGCCGAGCCGCTGCGCCCAGCGGGCGGCCGCCTCCACGTCGGGGACGATCACCAGCGCGCCCGGCGCCTGCGCGAGCTGCTCGAGCAGCCGCCGCTCGCGGCCGGCGCCGACGAGGAGCTCGACGCCGCCGGGCCCGTCGCCGCCCGCCGGCGCCGGCCGGTCGGCGGGCCGGGTCCCCGCGCCGGGGCCGACGGGCGGGAGGAGCGCCGCGCACGTCGAGCCGATCGACGAGAGCGACTCGGCGGCGATCCAGCGGGCGAGGTCGAGGCCGCTCGCGCTCAGCGCCGGCGCCGGCTCGGCCAGCGCGAGCAACGGCTTGAGCGACGCATCGTCGCCGTCGCGCGCGGCGACCACGATCCCCACGCGCCGGGCGCCGCCCAGCGGCGCCAGCACGCGCTGGCCGGGCGTCAGCGCCCAGCCGGCGGGGACGCGATACGAGAAGGGATGGTCGACCGGCGCATCGAACGCAACATCAGCGATGGTCATGGTAAAGGAGCGCTTACCCGGCTTGAAACGTGGGTGGCCTGTCGTAGAAGGTGGTCGGCTCCGCTCAACGTGCCGTTGGCGAGGTGGGTGGCCTGTCGTAGAAGGTGGTTGGCTCCGCTCAACGTGCCGTTGGCGACTCGCGTCGTGATCACCGTCGTCGGCGCGAGTCGTACTCCCGCTTGGCGAGCTTGAGGTCGTCCCAGGCCATGCGCTTGTAGTCCTGGCCCGGGTTGCGGAGCAGGAAGGCCGGATGGAACGTCGGGACCAGCACGATGTCGCCGTATGGATGGAGGCGCCCGCGCAGCCGCCCGATCGGCTCCTTGGTGCGCAGCAGCGCCTGCGTCGCCACGCTGCCGAGCGAGAGGATGACCTTGGGCTGGATCACCGCGAGCTTCTCGGCGAGGAACGGCGCGCACGCCGCCAGCTCGTCCGCCTCCGGATTGCGATTGCCGGGCGGCCGGCACAAAACCGCATTGGTAATGAACACTTCCTCGCGCGTGAGGTCCACCGAGGCGAGCATCCGCGTGAGGAGCTGGCCGGCGCGGCCGACGAAGGGCAGCCCCTGGACGTCCTCGTCGGCGCCCGGCCCCTCGCCGATCACCACCAGGTCCGCCTGCGGATTGCCGGCGCCGAACACGATCGAGTGGCGGGCCTCGCAGAGCTTGCACCGCTGGCAGCCCTGCAGCCGCTCCTCCTGGAGCTTCAGCGCCTCCGCCGGCGACTTCAGATACTCGCCCTGCAGGCCGAGCGACTCGACGCCGAGGTCGCGGTGGAAGCGGAGGGTGGCGGCGAGGTCGCCGAGCGCGCCGGCCAGCGTCGCGCGCGGGTCCTCGCTCAGCGGACGGCCTTCGCCGCCGGGTGGGCGGCGCGCAGTACCAGGATCTCGTCGAGGATCGCGTCGGCCACCGCCGGCTTGGGCATCCGCGGCAGCGGGCGGCTGCCGCCCCAGCGGTCGATCAGCAGCACCTCGTTGTCCGCGGCGTCGAAGCCGATGTCGCGGCGGCTGACGTCGTTGGCGACCAGCAGGTCGATGCCCTTGGCCTCGAGCTTCGCGCGGGCGTTGGCGACCACGTCGTGGGTCTCGGCGGCGAAGCCGACGATGAACGCGCCGCCGGCGCGCGCGGCCACCTCGGCCAGGATGTCGGGGTTGGGCGTGAGGTCGAGCGTGAGGTCGCGCTTGCCCTTGATCTTCTGCTCGGCGGGGTGGCGCACGCGATAGTCGGCGACGGCGGCCGCCTTGATGACGACGACGGCGCCGGCGGCGTGGTGGAGTACCGCCTCGCGCATCTCCTCGGCGGTCTGCACCGGCACGAATACCGCGACCGCCGGCGGGGTCAGCGCAGTCGGCCCCGACACCAGCGTGACCAGACCGCCGCGCCGCGCGGCGGCCGCCGCCAGCGCGTAGCCCATGCGCCCCGACGAGCGGTTGGAGATGTAGCGCACGGGATCGATCGGCTCGCGCGTCGGCCCCGCGGTGATGACCACGCGCTGGCCGGCGAGATCGCGCCGCGGCGTGAGCGCGGCCAGCAGGGCCTCGACGATCGTGTCCACCTCGGGCAGCCGCCCGCGCGCGCTCAACCCGGAGGCCAGCGCGCCGGCCTCCGGCTCGATCACCGTCACGCCGCGCGCGCGCAGGGTGGCGACGTTGGCCGCCACCGCCGGGTGGTGCCACATGCCGCCGTCCATCGCCGGCGCCATCACCACCGGGCAACGGGCGGCCAGCAGCAGCGTCGTGAGGACGTCGTGGGCGAGGCCGGCCGCCGCCTTGCCGAGCTGGTGGGCGGGGGCCGGCGCGACGACGACGGCGTCGGCCCGCTCGGCCAGCGCCACGTGCTCGACGGCGTCGTCGCTCTGCGGATCGAACAGGTTGCCGAGGACGGGCCGCCCCGACAGCGTGCGGAACGTCAGCGGCCCCACGAACTCGCGCGCGTGCTCGGTCAGGCAGACGGTGACGCGGCTTCCGCCGCGCGTGAGCTCGCGCAACAGGTAGACCGCCTTGTACGCGGCGATCGACCCGGTGACACCGAGGATCAGCTCCCGCCCGTCGAGCGTCGCGCTCATGCCTTGGTCGTCTCGCCCTCCTCTTTCACGCGGTACTCGACCTTGGCGGCGGCGATCTCCTCCAGGGCCGAGCTGGTGGGCTTCTTGTGCTTGGACTCCACCCGCGCCGGCGCGCCGCGGTTGAGCTGCCGGGCCCGCTTGGCCGACAGAACGACGAGCAGGTAACGGTTCGAGACCTTGTTGAGCGCATCCTCCAGAGACGGGAACGCCATCAGTTCGGTACCTCCAGATCGGGAAAGGTGAGGGCCAGGCGCGCCACGCGGCACCGCTCGGCCAGGATGATCGAGGCCAGCTGCTCCATGGCCTCCTTCACGTCGCGGTTCACCACCAGGTAGTCGTACCGGCGCCACAGGGCGATCTCGTGGCGCGCCCGCTCCAGCCGGCGGGCGATCTCGTGCTCGGGGTCGGAGCGGCGCTCGCGCAGCCGCTGCTCCAGCTCGGCCATCGACGGCGCGACGACGAAGACCAGCACCGCCTCCGGGTAGCGGGCGCGCAGCTGGGCGGCGCCCTGGGTGTCGATATCGAGCAGGACGTCGCGGCCGTCGTGCAGCGCGGCCTCCAGCGGCACCGCCGGCGTGCCGTAGAGGTTGCCGTGCACCGTCGCCCACTCGGCCATCTCGCCGCGGTCGAGCATTGCCGTGAAGGTCGCCTCGCTCACGAAACGGAAGTCGGTGCCGTCGATCTCGCCGGCCCGCGGCGGCCGGGTGGTCACCGACACCGAGTACGCGAGGTCGCTCAGCCGCAACCGCATCTCGCGGCAGAGCGTCGTCTTGCCCGCGCCGGAGGGGGCCGAGACGACGAACAGGGTCCCGCGGCGCCGGATCACTCGGCGGGGTCCCGGTCGCCGACCAGCCGCTGGGCGAGCGTGGCGGGCTCCAGCGAGGAGAGGATCAGGTGGTCGCTCTCGGTGACGATGACGGCGCGCGTGCGCCGGCCGTTGGTGGCGTCGATGAGCTTGGTGCTGCCCTTGGCGCTCTCGATGAGCCGCTTGACCGGCAGCGAGTCGAGGCCGACGATCGCCACGATCTGCCCGGCCACCACCACGTTGCCGTGGCCGACGCTCATGAGCTGCACGGCGCCGTTCCGGCTACTCAAGATTCTGGACCTGCTCGCGCATCTTCTCGAGCACGCTCTTGCCGGCCAGCGCGGCCTGGCTCAGCTCGAGGTCGTCGACCTTGCTCGCCACGGTGTTCACCTCGCGCCCCAGCTCCTGCAGGAGGAAGTCGAGCGCGCGGCCCACCGGGCCGCCCTTGTCCAGTGCCAAGGCCAGCTCGGCCAGGTGCGCGCGCAGGCGCGCCAGCTCCTCGGCGATGTCGGCCTTGTCGGCCCAGACCGCGGCCTCGGTGAGGATGCGCGCCTCGTCCACGCCGCCGGCGCCGAGCAGCGACCGCAGCCGCTCCCGCAGCCGCTCCTCGCGGCGCTGCACGCCCGCCGGCGCCCGCGCCGCCATCGTCTCGACGATCCCCGCCAGCTCGTCGTGCAGCGTGCGCAGCTCGTGGGCCAGCCGCTCGCCCTCGGCGGCGCGGCGAGCCACCAGCTCGTCGACCGCGCGGCCGAGCGCGTCCTCGACCATCGCCCACGGCACGACGGCCTCGGCCGCCTCGGGATCCTCCACGCGCACGACGCCCGGCCGCTCCAGCAGCCACGCGAGCGTGAGGCCGTCGCCGCCGCCGAGGTCGCCGAGGTCGGCGGCCAGCGCGCGGGCCCGCGCGAGGTACTCGCGCGCGAGGGCGACGTCGGTGACGACGCGGTGGGTGGCCTGACCGGGCACCGGGACGATCTGCACCGTCACATCCACCCGGCCGCGCTCGAGCCGCCCGGCGACGAGGCGGCGCGCCTCGAGCTCGAACGGCGCCAGCGCGCGGGGCAGGCGGAGCGCGACGTCGAGGTGGCGGTGATTGACCGAGCGCGCCTCCACGGACACGACGACGGCGTCGCCTCGCACCTCCGCGCGACCGAATCCGGTCATGCTACGCGCCATGGAATAACTCAGAATGGCGGAAATTCTCTGTACTGTCAATATGTTATGATTCGCCCCATGATTACCAGACGCCAGTTCGCGATTACCAGCGCGCTCGTTGTCGCCGGCGGATGGCGCGCGGCGGTCCAGGCGGCCGATCCGGCGCCGGCCGTCAAGGCGCCCAGCGCCGAGCAGATCTGGGCCGAGCTCGTCGCCGGCAATCGCCGGTTCGTGGCCGGCCAGCCCCGGGCCCGCACGCTGGCGCCGCTGCGTCGCGAGCTGGCGCGTGCCCAGCACCCGCACGTGGTCGTGCTGGGCTGCTCCGACAGCCGCGTGAGCCCCTCGCTGGTGTTCGACCAGACGGTCGGCGACCTCTTCGAGATCCGCACCGCCGGCAACGTCGCCGATCCGATCGCGCTGGGCAGCATCGAGTACGCGGTCGAGCACCTGCACACGCCCCTGCTGCTCGTCCTCGGCCACGACAAGTGCGGCGCCGTCGTCGCCGCCGTCTCGGGCGAGACGATGCCCAGCCCGGGCCTCGCCGCCATCGTCGCGCGCATCGCCCCCGCCGTCGCGCGCGTGCGCGGGCAGGCGAGCGGCGACGCACTGGTGGCGGCGGCGGTGGAGGCCAACGTCCACCAGAGCGCCCGCGATCTGCTGGAGGCAAGCGCGATCCTCCGCCGCCACGTAGAGGGCGGCCAGCTCACCGTCGCCAAGGCGCTGTACCGGCTGCCGACGGGCGAAGTCGACCGCCTGGCGTAGAGCGCCGCCGGCGTGAAGCGGTGGGTGTGGCTGGCGGCGGGGCTTGCCGTGGCCGGCGGCCTCGCGGCGCTGGGCGCCGCCCGCGTCTTCGGGCGGCCCGGCTCGCGCGCGGCCACGCTGATCTCGGTCGTCACCGGCTGGCTCGCCGCGTGGGTGCTGTGGGGGTTCGCCGGCGGCCTGGCCGCGCACTGGGGCGTGCTGGAGACCTACGACGGCTCGCCGTTCGCCGTCCTCGCGGTGGCCGGCGGCATCTGGCAGTACCGCACGCAGACCCGGTACGGACGCGAGCGCGGGCTGGCGGTGTTCGTGGGAGGGCAGCTGCTCTGGCTCGGCGTCCTGCTGCTCCGCAACGGCGTGCTCGACTATTGATCCTCGTCGGTCGGCGGTGACTGGAAGTCCGCGGTGGCGGCCGGCCTGAAGACGAGGTCGCCGGCGAGCCAGAGCGCCTTCGAGAACGGATAGAAGACGATCGGCGTGAGGATCATCTGGCCGGCGCCGAGGACGAGGAGGAGCCCCCACGCCGGCTCCGGCCACGTCGCCATCAGCACGACGAGGACGAGCGCGGCGAAGACGACCTCGGTCACGATGAAGTTCAGCATGTAGGCGCCGAGCCAGTAGTCCTCGATCTCGTCGCGCTCGAACGACAGCCCGCACGCCGTGCAGCGCGTCTGAAGCGTGAACCAGCCGCGCACCAGCGAGCCGCGGCCGCAGAGGGGACAGCGCAGGCGGGCCGCCCGCGCCAGCAGCGCGAGCGCGCCGGGCCGCATCAGGTCCGGCTGCCGGGCTTGATCGCCGGGCTGCCGCTGCGGCAGAGCGGGCACGCCTCGGGCGGGTACGTCGCCGCCGTCACCCGCGCCAGCGCCACGTGCCGCACCGGGAAGGTCGCCGTGCCGCCGCTCCGGTCGATCAGCGAGCCGACGCCCACCACGACCCCGCCGTGCTCGCCGACGCACTGGACGACCTCGCGCGTGGAGCCGCCGGTCGTGATGACGTCCTCCACCACCAGGCAGCGCTCGCCCGGGGTCAGCGTGAAGCCGCGGCGCAGCCGCATGACGCCGTCCTCCCGCTCGGTGAACAGCGCGCGCGCCCCGAGCGCGCGGGCCGCCTCGTGGGCCACGAGGATCCCGCCGATCGCCGGCGCCACCACCACCTGGGCCCGCGCGTCGCGGAACGCGGCGGCCAGCGCCTCGCCCAGCGCGGCGGCGTCCTCGGGGTGGGCGAGCACCAGCGCCGACTGTAGATAGATGTCGGAGTGCAGCCCCGAGGTGAGGCGGAAGTGGCCGCGCAGCAAGGCGCCCCGCTTCTCGTAACGCTCCAGCGTCTCGCGCTCGGTGAGCGGGGGCCGTGTCGTCATGGCCCCATGATATGTCACTCCGCCCGCGCCTTGCGACACGGTGGCCCGTTCGGCACGCCGCGTTGTCTCACCGTGCCACGTCGCGACACGCGGAGAGGGCGTGACGGTCACGAGTGACAGCCACCGGACAGTGTCCGGCGGTGTCATGTTCGGCGCGCGAACACCTTCGACGCGCGCGTCCTTGGCAGTCGCGTTGCAGTCCGTCCTTCCCGCGCGGGATGCGCTGGGAGGAGCTCCATGGCGAAGGTGATGGTGGTGGACGACGCGTACTCCGAGCTCAAGCTCATGGAGTCGATCCTCCGCAACGCCGGTCACCAGGTCGTGACGCTCATCGACGGCGACGCCCTCGAGGACAAGGTGACCGCCGAGCGCCCCGACGTGCTCCTGCTCGACATCGTGATGCCCAAGCGCAACGGCTTCGAGCTGCTGCGCTTGCTCAAGCGCAACGAGCAGACGAAGGCGACGCCGATCGTGCTGGTGTCGTCCAAGACCCAGGACAGCGACAAGGCGTGGGGCAAGCGGCAGGGCGCCGACGAGTATCTGACGAAGCCGTTCACCTCCGACCAGCTGGTCAGCATGGTGGGCCGCTTTGTCCGCTGACGCGCGCCGCGCGTGCGTGGTGCTGCTGGGCGGACGCCCGTTCGCGGTCGACGTGACGGCGGCGCGCGAGGTCGTCGTGGTGGAGCAGACGACGCCGGTGCCGGGCGCCCCCGCGCCGCTGATCGGCGTGATGAACCTGCGCGGCAGCGTGCTGCCGGTGGTGGAGGCCCGCCCGCTCCTGGGGCTGCCGGTGCACGCGGTCGCCGGGCGCCCGCGCGCGCTCGTCCTCGCCGACGCCGATCGCCTTGCCGCCGTCCTGATCGAGGGCGTCCTCGGCCTCACCGTGTTCGACGCCCCGCCGCCGTCGCCCGACGCCCCCGCCGGCGCCCTGACCGTCGGCGAGCTGGTCGGCGATGCGGGCGAGCGGTCCACGCTCCTCGACGCCCCCGCGCTGCTCACCGCCGTGCGGCGGGCGTGGGATCCCGAAACCCGTACCCCCGGAGCCTAGCCATGAAACGACGCACTGCCCTGCGCCTGCTCTCGACCGCTCTCCTCACCGGCGCGCTCGGGCGCGCCGCCGGCGCCGCCGCTCAGTCGGCGGCCAAGAGCCCGGCGCCCACCAAGTGGATCCCGGCCGACGGCACGAGCGCCGCGGCGGCGGGGGCCAGCACGCCCATCGCCAGCGCGCCCGGCGTGTCGGCGAAGGAGATCCGCATCGGGATGAGTGCTGCCTTCAAGGGGACGGCGGGCGGCCTCGGCACCGAGTTCTACCGCGGCGCCCAGGCCTACTACGACGAGGTCAACGCCCGCGGCGGGGTGTTCGGCCGGACGCTCACGGTGGTCGGCCTCGACGACCACTACGAGCCGCTGCCGTGCGTGAAGAACACGATCCAGCTCCTCGAGAAGGACCACGTGTTCTTCCTGTCGAACTACGTGGGCACGCCGACGCTCACCCGCGCGCTGCCGGTCATCAAGCGCTACGCCGACCAGCAGGTGATCCTGGTGGGCAACTTCACCGGCGCCCAGCCCCAGCGCGAGGCGCCCTACGTCGAGCACGTGTTCAACGTGCGCGCGTCGTACCGCCAGGAGATGGCCGCGCTCGTCGAGCGGTTCTGGGCGCTGGGCGCCCGCAACCTCGGCGTGTACTCGCAGGCCGACGCCTACGGGCGCAGCGGCACCGACGGCGTGGTCCGCGCGCTCGCCCAGCGCGGCGCCCGCCTCGCCGCCGAGACCACCTACCAGCGCGGCGCCCGGTTCGAGGACGACATGGGCCCGGCCGTCAACGCGCTGCGCCGGGCCGGGGCGGACGCGGTGCTGTGCACCGGCGCCTACCAGGGGTGCGGCGCCTTCGTGCGCACGGCGCGCGACCTCGGCTGGAACGTGCCGATCTCCAACGTGTCGTTCGTCGGCTCCGACGCGATGCTGCGGCTGCTCGTCCAGCAGGGCAAGGCCGGCGGCCGCGACTACACGCGCGCGCTGGTCAACTCGCAGGTGGTGCCGAGCTACGACGACGTCACGCTGCCCGCGGTGGCCGAGTACCGCGCGCTGATGGACAAGCACAACCCGGCGGTGCCGGCGGCGCTGAAGGACGACACGTACACGCCCCAGCACTACAGCTTCATCAGTCTCGAGGGGTGCATCAACGCCCGGGTGATCGTGGAGGCGCTGCGCCGCGCGGGGCCGAACCCGACGCGCGCGGCGCTGCGCCAGGCGCTCGAGTCGTTCCGGAGCTTCGATCTCGGCATCGGGGCGCAGCTCACGTTCGGCCCCGAGCGACACCAGGGTCTCGACAGCGTTTACTTCACCCGCGTGGACGGAGAGCGGTGGGTGCCGATCGCCGACTGGTCGTCGGCGGTACAGGCCTGAGGAGCGCGCCATGAAGACGACCGCCAGCCCCCGGTTCGGCCTCCTGACCAAGATCATCCTGTTCCTGGCGGCGGTGCTGATCCCGCTCGCCGCCGTCACCTGGTACGTCTCGGTGCAGACGCTGCGCCGCCAGATGACCGAGGAGTTCACCTCCAAGGGCAGCGCCATCGCCAACAGCCTGGCCTCCTCGGGAGTGGACCTCATCCTCACCCGCGACGCCTCCACCGTGCAGGCGCTGATCGACCAGTTCGCCGGCATCAGCGGCGTCGCCTACGTCATGGTCTACGACCCGAGCAAGGCCCAGATTGCCCACACCTTTGTGCCGTTCGTCCCCCCCGACCTCGTGGACAAGAACGTGGTCGCCGGCGACGTCGCCAAGCAGGTGCGGGAGATCGAGTACGCCGACCCCGTGACCGGCGCCCCCCGCCACATCATCGACATCGGCGTGCCGATGCTGGGCGGCACGATCGGTACCGTGCGGGTCGGCATGGACCGCACGATCATCGACGCGGCGGCCGCCCGGGCCGGCTGGTTCCTGTTCGCGGTCTTCGGTGGCGTGGCGGTGGCGGCGGTGCTGGCCGGCGTCGTGTTCGCCCGCCGGCTCACCCGGCCGCTCGGCCAGATCGTCCGGGTGGCCGAGCGCGTCGGCCGCGGCGACCTCGCCGAGACGGTGAAGGTCACCTCGCGCGACGAGATCGGCCTGCTCGCCCACACCTTCAACGACACGGTCGTGCGGCTGCGCTCGCAGGTCGTCACCGAGGGGGAGCGCGACGACGAGCGGCGCAAGCGCGAGGACCTCCAGAAGAACATCCAGACCTTCCTCGACACCGTCATGGAGATCGCCCAGGGCGACCTCTCGCGCCGCGGCCAGGTCACCCCCGACGTGCTCGGCAGCGTGGTGGACTCCATCAACGTGATGGTCGAGGAGATCGCCGCCCTGCTCGCCGACGTGCGCCACGCCGCGCTCCGCGTGGCCGGCAGCGCCAACGAGATGACCGGGGCCACCGACCAGATGGCGGGCGGCGCCCAGACCCAGGCCCGCGAGCTCACGACGGTGGGGCGGACGGTCGAGACGATGAGCCGCTCGGTTCGCGAGGTCGCCGCCAGCGCCGAGCAGGCGGCCGGCGCCGCCCGTCACACGCTGGACGCCGCCCGCCAGGGCGACCAGGCCGTGCGCGACAGCCTGGCCGGCATGCAGCGGATCCGCGGCGAGGTGCAGGTCATCGCCAAGAAGATCAAGGGGCTCGGCGACCGCTCGCTCGAGATCTCCGAGATCGTCAACCTGATCGAGGAGCTCGCCTCGCACACCAACCTCCTGGCGCTCAACGCCGCCATCGAGGCGGCGGGCGCCGGCGAGGCCGGCCTGCGCTTCGGGGTCGTCGCCGACGAGATCCGCAAGCTGGCCGAGCGCGCGGCCAAGGCCACCAAGGACGTCGCCGCGCTGATCCGCACGGTGCAGACGGAGACGCAGGAGGCGGTCGTCGCCATGGAAGAGGGCACGCGCGAGGTCGAGGCCGGCTACCAGGTCACGATCCGCGCCGAGGAGCACCTCAAGGAGATCGCCGGCATCTCCACCGCCTCCGCCGAGCTCGCCCAGGGCATCTCGCGGGCGAGCGCCCAGCAGGTGGACGGTGTGGAGGGCGTCGCCCGCGCCGTGCAGTCCATCGCGCAGGTCGCCGTCCACACCGAACAGGCCGTGCTGCAGACGCGCAAGACCGTCGAAGACCTGGTGAAGCTCGCCGACGAGCTCACGCGAAGCCTGGCGCGGTTCAAGCTGGCCACGGCGTAGGGCGAGGTCGCGTCGTGGTCGAGCCGGGCGACCAGGAATTCCTCCGCTCCATCTTCCTGATGGAAGCGTGGGACTCCCTCGCCGAGCTCGAGGACGGGGTCGCCCGCCTCGCGGGCGGCGCCGGCGAGCCCCGGTGGGACGACGTGTTCCTGGTGACCCACCGGCTCAAGGGCGCGGCCTCGCTGCACGGCTTCACCCCGATCGCCGATCTCGCCGGCCGCATCGAGACCGCGCTGCGGGCGCTGCGCGGCGCCGGCGCGGCCGCGCGCGCCGAGGCGGCGCCGGGCGCCGTCGCGCTCTTCCTCGCGCTCAAGGCGGCGCTGGAGGCCCTCGAGCGCGGGGCCGAGCCGGCGCCGCCGCCGCCGGTCGCGCCCGAGCCGGCCGCGCCGGCGCCCGCCCCGGTCGCGCCCGACGTCGCCACAGATCCGGTGCGCGCCGAGCTCGCCGCGTTCTTCGCCGCCAACGACGACGTGCTCTCCTACTTCGGGCCGGAGGCGGCCGAGCACCTCGACGCGATGACGGCGGCGATCCTGGCGCTCGAGGGCGCGGACGCCGGCGACGCCGGCGTCGGCACGCTCTTCCGCGCCGTCCACACCCTCAAGGGCGCCGCCTACGTGATCGGCTGCCGGCCGATCGGCGAGCTGACCCACGGGCTCGAGGACCTGCTCGTCGCCGTCCGCGAGCAGCGCGCTCCGCTGACGCGCGCCGTGCTCGACGCCGGCATGGCCTCGGTGGACTGCGTCAAGCACATGCTCGACCCCGCCGCCGCCCCGGCGCTGGACCTCACCGCCGCCGTCACCGGCGTGCGCGAGCGCATCGCCGCGCTGCTCGTCGCGGCGCCCGCGGAGCGCGAGGTCACCCCGGCCGACGCGCCCGCGCCGGAACCGGCGCCCGCGCGGATCCTCTCGCACCAGGTCAAGGGGCCGGCGCGCGCCGGCCGCCAGACGATCCGCGTGGCCCTGGAGCGGCTCGACGGGCTGATGGACCTGGTCGGCGAGCTGGTCGTGGCGCGCAGCGCGCTCGAGCGGCGGCTCGGCGAGGTCGACCGGCTGGGCGACGTGCTGTTCACCAGCCGCGGGCGGCTGGGCCAGGCCGTCACCGATTTCGAGCGCCGCCACCTCGACGCGCGGCTGCCGGCCCGCCGCGACGACGCCGGGGCTCAGGACGGCCGCGCGCGCCACCGCTCGGTCGCCGAGCTGTTCGCCGAGCTCGAGTTCGACCGCTACGACGACTTCACGCTGTTCGCCCGGAGCATCGCCGAGATCGCCTCCGACATCGCCGAGGTCCACGCCGAGCTCGCCGCGCTCGGGCGCACGGTGCGCGAGGACGTCGGACTCGTCCACCGCCTGACCGGCGAGGTGCGGGCGGGGCTGGGCCGGGCGCGGCTGGTGCCGATCGGCAGCCTCTACACGCGGTTCGTGCGCCAGGGGCAGGAGGCGGCGCGGGCGGCCGGCAAGGACGTGCGCATCGAGACGAGCGGCGAGTCGGTCGAGATCGACGCCAGCATCATCGAGCAGGTCGTGGACCCGCTCCTGCATCTCGTGCAGAACGCGGTCGGCCACGGCATCGAGAGCCCCGACGAGCGCCGCGCGCGGGGCAAGGCGGCCGCCGGGACCGTCACGCTGAGCGCCCGCCACCGCGGCGCCTTCGTCGTGGTGGAGGTTGCCGACGACGGGCGCGGCATCGACGCCGACCGCCTGCGCCGCCGCGCGGTGGCGCAGGGGTTCGTGCGGCCGGACGCGGCGGCTGCGATGTCCGATCGCGAGGCGCTCGAGCTCATCTTCCGGCCGGGCTTCAGCACCGCCGCCGAGGTCACCACCACCGCCGGCCGGGGCGTCGGCATGGACGTGGTGCGCACCAACGTCGGGCGGCTCAACGGCGAGGTGCAGGTGGAGACGGCGCTCGGCGGCGGCACGCGCTTCACCCTGCGGCTGCCGCTGACCGTCCTCGTGACCGAGGCGCTGCTGGTGCGGGTGGCGGGCGAGGTGCTGGCGGTGCCGCTCAACGCCGTGCACGTCATCGCCATCGTCCCGCCCGACGCGCGGCGGACCACCCCCCAGGGTGAGAGCGCGTTGATCGAGGACCGCTGGATCCCGCTCGTCCACCTCGACCGCGCGCTCGGCCTGCCGGCGACGGCGCCGGCCGAGCGGCCGCCCGTGCTCGCCCTGCGCGGCGGCGCCGGCCTCTTCGGGTGCGCGGTGGAGCAGGTCCTGCACAAGGAGGAGATCGTCGTCAAGCCGCTCGGCGGCTTCCTCGACGGCATCGGGCCGTACGCCGGCGCCACCGTCTCGGCCGACGGCCGCGTCACGCTCCTGCTCGATCCCGTCCGGCTCGGCGAGCTGGCCCTCGCCGGCCGCCGCCCGTCCGGCGAGGCGGCGCCCGACGACGCCGCCGCCCGCGCGGCGGCCCCGCGCCCGGCCCCGGCGGGGAGGACCCGGCGCGTGCTACTGGTGGACGACTCGATCAGCGTGCGGAAGTTCGTCGGCCTCATGCTGGAGAAGGCCGGCTTCGAGGTCACCACCGCCAACGACGGCGCCGAGGCGCTGGCCCGTCTGGCCGAGGGTGAGTTCGCCGTCATGATCACCGACCTCGAGATGCCGCGGATGAACGGGTACGAGCTGCTCGAGGACGTGCGCCGCCGGCCGGCCACGCGCGACCTGCCGGTCGTCATCCTGACCACGCGCGCCGGCGACAAGCACCAGACGCTGGCCCGTCGTCTCGGCGTGAGCCACTACATGACCAAGCCCGTCGCCGAGGAGGCGTTCGTGCGGGTCGTCGAGTCCCTGGCGCCCGGGGACGGGGAGCTCGGGCCGTGAAGGTCCTGGTCGTCGATCCCGACGTCACGCGCGCGCCGTCGCTGAAGATGGCGCTGGCGGCGGGCGGCGCCGAGGTCACCCTCGCCTCCAGCGGGTCCTTCGCGCTGACGATGCTCGAGTGGAACCGCCACGAGGTCGTCGTCAGCCAGGCGCGGATCGACGACATGGACGGCCACGAGCTCTGCGCGATCCTCAAGGCCGACCCCTCCACCCGCAATGTGCGGTTCGTCCTGGTGGCCGGCGCCGACGAGGTCACCGCGGCCCAGACCACCGCGGCCGGCGTCGATCTCGTGCTGGCGCCGACGATCGCCGTCGGCGCGCTGGGGCCGCTCGTCGCGCGGCTGGCGCAGGGCGACGCGGCGCCGCGGAGCGCGCCGCCGGCCGCCGCGCCGGAGCACCTCGCCGCCGCGCCGGCGCCACCGACCGCGCCGGCGCCACCGGCCGCGCCGGCGCCGCCGCCGCCGGCCGCGGCGGCGCCGATGATCCCGAAGGGGCGGCCCGACGCGGTGACGACGCCGGTGCCCGACCCGCCCAAGCGCTACGTCACGGCGGAGGCGGCCGCCGCCGCCGCCCCATGGTCGGCCGCGCCGGCGACGCCGGTCGCCTCGCCGGCAACCGCCGTGTCGCCCCCGCCGGCGCCGACCGGGGCGCCGGTCGACCTGGCGTCGATGCCGAGCGGCACGTTCCAGGGATCGCTCGAGGTGATGGATCTCGCCGACCTGACCCAGGCGATCGCGAACGGCGGCAAGACGGGGCGCCTCATCCTGTCGCTCGGCGGCGGCGGCGGGCTCATCGCGTTCGCCGGCGGCCGCGTCGTGCACGCCGAGTATCGCAGCGCCGTCGGCGAGCCGGCGTTTGCCGCGCTCCTCGCCGGCTCGCAGGGCAACGGCAGCGGCCGCTTCTGCTTCCTGCCGAGCCCGGCGGGCGAGACGCCGAGCCCCACCCGGACGATCACGAAGAGTGTCGACTCATTGCTGCTCAGCATCGCGACCGCGATCGACGAGAAGGGATAGGACCATGGCAAAGGTGCTGGTCGTCGACGACAGTCTCAGCGTCCGCAAGGTGGTCGAGCGCGCGCTGATGGGGCGCCAGATCGAGGTCGTGTGCGCCGCCACCGGGACCGAGGCGCTCGAGCGGCTCGAGCAGGAGTCGCCCGACGTCGTCGTCTGCGACGTCGTCATGCCGGACCGCGACGGCTACGAGATCTGCGAGTTCGTCAAGCGCCACCCGCGGCTGGGCGCGACGCCGGTGCTCCTCATGTCCGGCATCGTCAACGACGAGGTGCGCGAGCGGGCTGCCCGCGCGCAGTCGGCCGACGTGCTGAGCAAGCCGTTCGCGGCCGACGACCTGTTGCGCAAGCTCGACGCGCTGCTGGCGCCCCGCGGGATCGCGGCCCCGGTCGCCGCCGCGCCCGCGGCCGCGCCGGTCGTGGCGATGCTGCCGCCGGCCGTCAACGGGACGTCCCACCCGGAGCCGGACGTCGCCGCGCCGATGCCGGTCACGCCGTCCGCCGCGCCGCCGGCCGCCATCGCGGGTCCCGGCGCCATCCTGCGCCAGTTCGCGGCCATGGACGGCGTGCAGTGGGCGGTGCTGGCCGACCGCGAGGGGTTCCTGCTCGAGGCCTCGTCGGAGGGCGTCGTGGAGCCCGAGGTGGCGGGCGCGCTCAGCGCCTGCCTCGCCGAGTCGTCGGACGGGCTCGGCCGCGAGCTGGGCCGCGGCGCGCTGCACGGGATCATCCTCGAGTACGAGCAGGGCATGGTCGTCCTCTACACCGTCGGCGCCGCCGCCCTGCTCGCCATCGGTCTGGGCGAGCCGGCCGTGCTCGGCAAGGTTCGCTACTTCGCGAAGAAGACGATGCCGGAGCTCCTCCAGGCGGTATAGCCATGGCACGACATCGCACGCGGGTGCGGCTGGCGCGGACGCTGCGCGCGGTGGTGGTGGCCGGCCTCGCGGCCGGCGCATCGACCGCGCTGTTCGAGTGGGACCTCGGGCGCGGCCTCGCCCTGTCGCTCGGCCTCATCGCGGCGGCGCCGCCGGTGATCTATCTCCTCCTGTCCGTGTTCGTCATGCGCCGGGGGCCGGTCGGCCAGCGCCTCGGCTGGACGCTGGCCGCCTGCGGCGTGAACGCGGCGATCGGCATGGCCACCACGGTGTCGCTCGCGCTCACGCATCCGCTGTCGTTCGAGGGCGCCATCACCCGCGCGTTCGGCGCCTTCGTCCCGGCGCCGCTGGTGAGCCTCGTGGCGGCGCCGTTCGTGCTGCTCGCGTTTCGCAGCCGCGTGGCGCCCGCGCGCGCCGCCG